>NZ_JBWKUK010000052.1:0-521 GCF_059420805.1 Erwinia sp. GW821-FHT03D09 | reverse complement strand
AAGACTGGTAAGAAAATTGAAAAAACCAACCCACCGAAACGAAATATTAAAAAATATCTTTGAGAGGTAAGTATGGGACTGAAATTACGATTGGAATGGTTTGACCGTAAAACGGAAGAGTTTTTAGGTGAAGAGTACTCTAAAGACTTTGGTGAAAATGGTGCTGTTATTGAGGCATTAGGATTACCATTAAAGGATAACATTAACAATGGTGGCTTTAATGTTAAAAATGAATGGACCTCTGTTTTGCAACCTCACTTTAAAAAGCTGATTGAAGTTGAAAAGCATTGGTACCAAGTATCATTTGATTACCGAGATGGCAGTTGGTGACTAAAAAAATCGACTAAAGATAGTCTGTAGCAAGAGCACCAGATACCGGTTAATGGGGATCTGGTGCTTTTTAATCTTCAATTATTTGCATCTTTTATTTAGTCTTAGTGGTCGTGTAAGTATCCCGCTAAAACGGCCCATTCACTTTTAGAGATCTTCCGACATACTGACTATGTCCCCTGAGGAGATCG
>NZ_JBWKUK010000051.1:0-658 GCF_059420805.1 Erwinia sp. GW821-FHT03D09 | reverse complement strand
CGGGGCTGAGCCTCTCGGCGAGCGCAGACCGGAGCCGGGGCCACGAGAACGGCAGCAGCCTGACGCACACGGAGACAACGGCGGATGCCGGACGCACCCTGACGCTGAACAGCGGGCAGGATACGGTGCTGCAGGGCGCGCAGGTCAGCGGTGAATCGGTGAAAGCCGACATCGGGCACAACCTGCTGATAGCCAGCGAGCAGGACCGCGACCACTACGACATGAAGCAGACCGGCAGCCGCGTTGGCGGCAGTGTCATCGGGGGCGCGGGTATCGGCGGCCCGGCCAGCCTGAGCGGCAGCCGGGATAAGATGAACAGCGACTTCGCCAGCGTGAAGGAGCAGTCGGGTCTGTTCGCCGGGAAAGGCGGGTTTGATATCACCGTGGGCAGCCACACGCAGCTGGACGGCGGGGTGATAGCCAGCACGGCGGAGAAAGAGAAGAACCGGCTGGATACCGGGACGCTGGGCTGGAGCGATATTCACAACAAAGCCGACTACGACGTTTCGCATCAGGGTGCAGGTATCAGCTCAGGTGGCAGCGTGGGCGAGCAGTTTGTCGGCAATATGGCGAACAACACGCTGGTCGGCGCCAGCGGCAGCGGGCATGACAGCAGCACGACGCACGCGGCGGTGGAAGACGGCACGATCATTATCCG
>NZ_JBWKUK010000050.1:0-689 GCF_059420805.1 Erwinia sp. GW821-FHT03D09 | reverse complement strand
GCATGCAGAAACAGCCCTTCGCTGCCCCTGGCATCTTCAAACCGCAGTTCGTTGTAGCCTTCTCCTTTGTGGGTCCTGGAGCGGAACGCCATCTGGGTCTTCGCCGCAGGCAGGCCAATGGAAGGCAGGTTATTGGCGTGATAGGTGCGCCCGGTTACGATCGGTTGATCCGGGTCTCCATGCAGGAAATCCACCACCACTTCCTGGCCGATACGCGGGATGGCAACCATCCCCCAGCCCTGGCCTGCCCAGGGTTGAGTCACCCGGATCCAGCACGAACTGTTGTCGTTACTTTTGCCGTAGCGATCCCACAGGAACTGCAGGCGGACGCGGCCAAACTCGTCGCAATAGATTTCCTCCCCCGGTGGCCCGACCACCATGGCAATCTGCGGGCCGTCCATAACCGGTTTCGGCAACGGAGTGGGTCGCCAGGTCTGCGTGTGCGGGATAAAGCTGAACTGATTGCTCAGGAAGGTACCCTGGCCGCCAGACTCCTGCTCCAGCGCCTGGGGCTGTTGACCGTTATGCTGAATGCTCAGCAGTTGCCACGGGTGATTCAGATCGCCACGCGGGTGGCTGGTCAGGGTGAACAGTTGCCCCGGTTGCAGGGTAAAATCATTACTCTGGCCTTGCCCAATATTGGCATCATTACGCAGCGCTTCCAGACGATAACGGGTGAAATCCTGCCC
>NZ_JBWKUK010000049.1:0-692 GCF_059420805.1 Erwinia sp. GW821-FHT03D09 | reverse complement strand
GAAGTCGTAACAAGGTAACCGTAGGGGAACCTGCGGTTGGATCACCTCCTTACCTGAAGATACTTTCCCGCGTAGTGTCCACACAGATTGTCTGATAGAAAAGTAACGAGCAGAAAAAACCTCAGCAGGCTTGTAGCTCAGGTGGTTAGAGCGCACCCCTGATAAGGGTGAGGTCGGTGGTTCAAGTCCACTCAGGCCTACCAAATTTGCACTCATGCGGCGTTAAGTACTCGGTCGTTTAGTTAACTAAACTTCCCTCCTGTTTGCCTTGCCTGAGCACAAATTACATTCTCTTCTTTCTTAAAGGAAAGGGGCGGATAACTCTTCGGAGTTGGTACTGAAAAGGTTTCTGCACGACTGTATGGGGCTATAGCTCAGCTGGGAGAGCGCCTGCCTTGCACGCAGGAGGTCAGCGGTTCGATCCCGCTTAGCTCCACCATATACGTCTGTATTTCAATACTTCAGAGTGTACTGGCAACAGTATGCTGCGAAGTATTATGCTCTTTAACAATCCGGAACAAGCTGAAAAATTGAAACGACATACTGTTTTCATTCTCCGTAATAAGAATGAAGCACGGTATGTTCGAGTCTCTCAAATGCTTGCAACTGACATCCGTCTTTCGGGACGCTTGTGGGTTGTGAGGTTAAGCGACTAAGCGTACACGGTGGATGCCTGGGCAGTCAGAGGCGAT
>NZ_JBWKUK010000048.1:0-758 GCF_059420805.1 Erwinia sp. GW821-FHT03D09 | reverse complement strand
AGTTGGATGCCAGTGCTCAGCTGCTACAGAAACAAGAACGCAGCGCTACTGAGCAGGCTAAATTAAGCAGCGAAATGCTCACCGCTGAGAAAAAATCAGCGGAAGATAAGATCAAAGTTCTACAGGAAAAACTGGCCGCGTCCCAAATTCAACAAGCAGATCTGCAGTCTGAGCAACAGCAGCTTCAGAAAAAACTGCAAAACAATCTGCTTAGCAAAGAGGAAAACAGCGCAGTGATTGCCGTGCAGCTTAAAGAGCTGCAGGATAAATTGACCGCCGCCCAGCATCAGCAAACGGCTCTGTTGGCAGATAAAGAAAAACTTCAGCGTCAGCTTGAGCATGCACCCACTTCTGCGCAGCTGGCCGACAGCCAGCAGAGAGTTAAGGCTCTGCAAAGTGAGTTGGATGCCAGTGCTCAGCTGCTACAGAAACAAGAACGCAGCGCTACTGAGCAGGCTAAATTAAGCAGCGAAATGCTCATCGCTGAGAAAAAATCAGCGGAAGATAAGATCAAAGTTCTACAGGAAAAACTGGCCGCGTCCCAAATTCAACAAGCAGCTCTGCAGTCTGAGCAACAGCAGCTTCAGCAAAAACTGCAAAACAATCTGCTTAGCAAGGAGAAAAACAGCGCAGTGATTGCCGTGCAGCTTAAAGAGCTGCAGGATAAATTGACCGCCGCCCAGCATCAGCAAACGGTTCTGTTGGCAGATAAAGAAAAACTTCAGCGTCAGCTTGAGCATGCACCCACTTCTGCGCAG
>NZ_JBWKUK010000047.1:0-880 GCF_059420805.1 Erwinia sp. GW821-FHT03D09 | reverse complement strand
AGAGGGTTAGCCTTGAGAAATATCAGCCTTTCTTTGTCCCACTTGCTTCCATAGATGCGAGGTTCTTTATTGTTCATCTCATGGTTCATTCTGCTTATATGATGCAATAAAAAACCGCCCGGAGGCGGTTATAGAGAAACAACAGACACTCATCCTTGATTTAATCACTCAATTACCAATTACCTTCTTCGTAATCAAAAGCAATAAAGTAGTCAAACTTACTCATATCAATTCGGCTTTTGAAATGTTCCTGAAGCAATGCAATCCATTCAGGCATCACAACAAGCATACCATTGTTGATATTATCTTCCAATGGAACTCCGAGTCGTTCAATGATGGAAGCGTCATCACCAAAATCTTTTGAATAATCACTACCAGCGAATGACTCGTCTTTTTTACCAAACCATTCCAATCTCAATTTCAATCCCATAAATTCCTCTCAAAGATATTTTGCAATATTACGTTTCGGTGGATTTGTTTTTACAATTTGCTTACCAGTTTTTGGATCATATGACGCGATATATTCACCATCGCTTGCTCTATACGCCTCCAACTCACCATGCCTGGAATCCCATTCATAGATCTTCCTTCCCTTGTCACCAGACCAACGCTCTCTGGGTCCAGCTCCACCCTGTTTTGGAGTTTTAGGTTTCATTTTTTTCAACTCACCCAACCCATTAATGTTTTTTGTCGTGGGAGCTTTGTGATAATGCTGCCCATACTCCTTAGTGCCTTTGCGAGGTTTTTTCTTTTCCTCTTCAAGATTACTTTTTTGCTTTCTCTTTCTGCTTGCGGCTTTCCAGAGCTATCGCTAAGGCCTTTTCCGTTGATGCTATTTTACCCCGGGCATCTAAGAGGCGCTGCCGTAACTTATCGTACT
>NZ_JBWKUK010000046.1:0-1058 GCF_059420805.1 Erwinia sp. GW821-FHT03D09 | reverse complement strand
AAATCATTACTCTGGCCTTGCCCAATATTGGCATCATTACGCAGCGCTTCCAGACGATAACGGGTGAAATCCTGCCCATGCTGTTCGTCTTTGAAACGCCCGGGGAAGTCAAAGTGTTCATAATCGGGGCGCTGGTTTTGTAGCTCACCGGACTGCTCACTGAATGCCGCCGCCCAGTTAGGGTTCTTAAAGGTGTAGTCTTTCAACTGCACCGTTGCGGGGCGTACCTGTGCACTGCGGGTGAAGCTCGTCACGCACAGCTCCTGTGCCTGTGCCGCCACATTCGGGTTATACGGCAGCGTCGCCCCTTTCGGCAGCGAACCCACATCATCGGCATACACCACGGTATTCTTACCCGCGCTGAATTCGAAGGAGTAGAAAATGCCCTCTTCGGCCGTCAGGCGCTGGATAAAGTCAAAATCCGACTCCTGATACTGCACACAGAACTCGCGGGCCGGGTGCGGATGACGCAGACCAAACGCAAAATCGTTGATGCCATTCTCTTTCAGCAGGGTGGTGATAATGCTTTCAATCGATTCCTGCTGGAAGATGCGCGCGTTCTGGCGCAGGCTGGTGCGCCACAGGGCCGGGCGGATCACCATGCTGTAGCGGGTTTGATGAAAACCGGTATCCCCCTGCTCAAAGCTGGCGACCATGCCGGTCACACTGCGTTGCAGCACGCCTTCCCGCCAGATAAACAGCGTGGCATCTTCATCCAGTACCGCCGCAAAATCGACGGCCGGATCGGCGCTGGCCAGGTTCACATTCAGGACAAAGGGGGAGGAAAGCGTTTCAGTCAGACCAAAATCCACCACCACGAAGGTTTGTGGCGGCAGGCCGGCTGCAGTTAACGTGAACTGCAGGCCACTGGGTTGAGCGCCCCCCATCACCGCACTGGCTGCCGAAGCCACCGCACCCGATGCGCTGCCACCTGCCACAAAACTGCCCGGGCTGGCGCCACCCGCCATTGCCTGACCGCTGGTGTTCATGGCACTTTTCGCTAACCCCGTCGCCTGGTTAATCTGCTGGCCGGTTTTGCCGCCCACCGTGCTGTTTAC
>NZ_JBWKUK010000045.1:0-1226 GCF_059420805.1 Erwinia sp. GW821-FHT03D09 | reverse complement strand
AGTACGATAAGTTACGGCAGCGCCTCTTAGATGCCCGGGGTAAAATAGCATCAACGGAAAAGGCCTTAGCGATAGCTTTGGAACGTCGGAATAAAAAAGAGAAGGAAAAAAAAGATGCTGAAGAAAATTATGAAAAGGAAAGTCGGCGTAATAAATCCGGTGTTGCTACGGGTAATGGAAAGAAAATAATTGGTAAATGGTTGGAAAATGCTGGCAAGGAATTTGGCTCCCCCATTCCAGATAAAATTGCAGCAAAGTTACGTGGAAAAACATTTAAAAACTTTGATGAGTTTAGGAAGGTATTATGGAAAGAAATTTCAAAAGATCCTGAATTTACGAAAGATTTTAGTAAGTCTAATATTAAAAGGATGAGCAAAGGACTTGCTCCTCGTTCACGTTTCGATGATACTGTTGGTGGTCGCCGCTCTTTTGAAATTCATCATATAAATCCTATCAGTAAGAATGGTGAGGTTTATAATATGGATAACATGGGTGTCACAACACCAAAGAATCACATTAATATTCATAAAGGGGTGAAGTGATGGAATTAAAAAACAAAATTAGTGAATATACTGAGGATGAATTTAAAAAGCTGATTGAGTTAATTATTGAAGCCGAAGGAACTGAGGAGGAACAAGATAATTATTTGGAAAATTTCATTTCAGTTACAGGACATCCTGATGGTTCTGATCTGATTTATTACCCTAGTGGTAGTAACGATGGTAGTGTTTTATCAATTTTAAAATTAGTAAAAGAGTGGAGAGTTAAGAATAAATTACCACTTTTTAAATAAAATTAAGTTTTATTTTTAATAGTTGGTGTTTTATTTTTTTTACAGTAACTGCCAGTTTTTAGGCTGGTAGTTACTCCATGATGAGAAAGTAACTAAATTAACATAATGGTTTTAACAATGGTAAGGCGGCATGGTAACTCTTAAGGATTTATCCCGACAGCTTCAGCAGTTGCAGAAGCAAATACCATTCGCCACCGCTCAGACCATGACAACTGAGGTCATGGACACTGCGTGCAGTTGGAGGCGGATCATCTACCTGACAGACCACGATATCGATGGGTTGGACAAGCAGAGTAGACTAGCCCCATAGATCACCAGACACTTCAGCTCTCTTAAAATAAGAGGTAGTCTTAGAGCTATGTTTAACACCAGTCAGAATAATAAGATGGTTGAAGTGTTATCAGGACCTGAGCGACGTCGCCGTCGTACACCG
>NZ_JBWKUK010000044.1:0-1318 GCF_059420805.1 Erwinia sp. GW821-FHT03D09 | reverse complement strand
CGCGGTCTGCGTTCCATCGTTGAAGGCGTGCTGCTGGATACCATGTACGATCTGCCTTCAATGGAAGACGTGGAGAAAGTGGTGGTAGACGCCTCGGTGATTGAAAACAACGGCGAGCCTAAACTGATTTACGGTAAACCGGAAGCGCAGCAGGCATCCGGGGAATAACCTGAGTGCCCGACTGATGACATAAAAAAAATGGCCCGCAGCGAAAACTGTGGGCCATTTTTATATCCGCCAGTCAGATAAGAAATCAGACTTTCAGTTCATCCCAGTGGCTGATTACGTGAGTGGCAATACCGTAATCGATAGCCTGTTCCGGGCTCATCCAGTAGTTGCTGTCGGTGTCTTTTTCGACTTTCTCCAGCGGCTGTCCGGTCGCTTTGCTGATCAGCTTGTTGATACGCTCACGGGCACGCAGAAGTTCTTTCGCCTCGATTTCAATATCTGAAACCTTACCGCGCACGCCGCCCAGCGGCTGGTGGATCATAAAGCGGGTATTTGGCAGTGAGTAGCGGTTATCTTTATCTGCCGCGAGGAAGATAGTGATCCCGGCGCTGGCAACCCAGCCGGTACCGATGACCACCACTTTCGGCTTCACGAATTTAATCATGTCATGGATGGTATCGCCCGCTTCCACATGGCCACCCTGGCTGTTGATAAACAGCTTGATTGGCTCGCCGCCCATCTCCTGCAAAATAAGCAGTTGAGCCGTCACTTTCTCGGCCAGTTCCTGATTAATCTCGCCGGAAATGATAATAGAGCGTGACTGCAGCAGCTTGCTCACTGCCAGCGCTGAGTTCTTCTCTTCCTGGCCTTTTTCTTCTTTCTTTGGCTCTTGAGGCATGCTTTACACTCCATCGGGATCTGATAAGTCACGAGAGTTTAGCATAATCAAACAGGTAGCTAAATCAACAGTCATTGGGATGAATATTCAGATTTAAAAACAAAGGGATAGCTAATTCCAATAGCCAAAAATAGCATGCAGGATGTTTTATGAACAATCCTTGATCTATTTACAATTCTGGTGCGGAGCTCGCGTTGTTGCGGAGTTTTGCTCCCATTTTAAAGGGAAAATGGGCTATATTAATTGCTGGTACGCGTAAATTTAGACAGCCCACTTCAGGTCTGTTTAGCAAGACATGAGGTTACTGATGACAGACAAACGCAAAGACGGTTCAGGAAAGCTGCTGTACTGCTCTTTTTGCGGCAAAAGCCAGCATGAGGTACGCAAGCTGATTGCCGGCCCGTCAGTGTATATCTGCGATGAGTGCGTTGATTTATGCAACGACATCATCCGCGAAGAGATTAAAGAAGT
>NZ_JBWKUK010000043.1:0-1342 GCF_059420805.1 Erwinia sp. GW821-FHT03D09 | reverse complement strand
AGCTATCGCTAAGGCCTTTTCCGTTGATGCTATTTTACCCCGGGCATCTAAGAGGCGCTGCCGTAACTTATCGTACTCCTGATATTCAGCCTTGTAGATTGCTTTATCGCCTTCTACATCATCGGAGAGAACTTCTTGAGTATCTTTGAGGATGTTTCTTTTGTAGGCCAGCCCATTGTTAGCTAAAAGATAATCCAGTTTCGCCTTGCTATCAATTGTCGCTGTCGCAGTGCCTCCGATCTCACCACCAAATCCACCACTAACGCGAATTTTATAGTCAGTGGTCGATGTAATTGGGTTTTTAGCTGGGTCAGTAAGCGCACGTCCTTCTGGCGAGGCTTTCAGGTTATCCAGGGATTTTTTCTGCGTCTGCCATGCGGCATCCGCTTTATCAAACTCAGCTTTAGCCTGGTTAGACTTTCTCTGAGCAACTTCAAGAGGGTGAGCCGCATCCCAGGCAGCCTGCAGCTGTTTTTCTTTTTCCTGGCGTTCCTTCAGTTCCGTCTCCGTGAGTACGCCAGTAACTGAAACGTAAACAGGCTCGGCTTTAGCATCCGGCGGAAAGCGAATAATGACATCGTGAGTGTTTGCGCCGGCAGTAAAACCTGCAGGACGTGTGGCACCTTTCTCTGGCGTAACCCCCGCAGGTTTAGACAATGACGCAGGTTTTTCTGATGTAACCCGGATGCTCATAGCAGGCTTGCCTGGCACAACATCAGCAGTATAAACACCACGAATATTCGTTGGTTTTGCATCAACTACAGCTACACGTTGAGTAGTTCCTGCAATCCCAACAACAGCAACGTGTTGCTTCCCATCCTTAACTTCATCTGCCAGTCGTTTATTAACTCCGGCAGTATCAACAGATGCAGGTTGAGTAGGAAGTGAACCAGATAGCACTTTACTAGCAGGTAAAGCCGTAGTAACAAATGCTTGACTGGGATCACGCATAGCTGGTGCAAGAGGGGAAGGAGCCAGTAGTGCAAGAACACCTGATACCCGTCCTGCATAAGGCAGCCCAACACGGATACCCTTCTCGAAATCAGCCAACAGTGCAGATAAAGCATCTTCGATAGTTGTAATAACAGTGATTTGCCATGTGCCATTAACCGGAGAAACGGGTACAGACATACCATAAGGTGCCATGGCCTGAGCAGGGTATCCGCTGGAATTTCCACCGCCAGCATTACCACCATTACCATTACCTCCACCACCGCCCCAATGAACACCAGAAGAAGTACCACCACCTCCGGTTACAGTCATTGTACCTTCATTTGAACCACTCATAGACTTCCTTATTGACGTTTAAGATTAAGAAAAACCAACCCAATAACTGTATAAA
>NZ_JBWKUK010000042.1:0-1813 GCF_059420805.1 Erwinia sp. GW821-FHT03D09 | reverse complement strand
TCTCAAAAAGAGGTTGACTCCGAAGGAGGAAAGCGTAATATACGCCACCTCGCAGCAGTACGCTCCGGCGACTGGCTGCACTGCTCTTTAACAATTTATCAGACAATCTGTGTGGGCACTCGCAGGATTGATATCAAAAGTCTCCGGACTTTAAAAAATATCAAGTCTCACGAGTGAACACATAATGAAATTCATTATGACGTTTTACAGATGAGCATCGCTGAACCTGTTTCAGCAAATCAAGCTTTTAATTGAAGAGTTTGATCATGGCTCAGATTGAACGCTGGCGGCAGGCCTAACACATGCAAGTCGAACGGTAGCACAGAGAGCTTGCTCTCGGGTGACGAGTGGCGGACGGGTGAGTAATGTCTGGGAAACTGCCCGATGGAGGGGGATAACTACTGGAAACGGTAGCTAATACCGCATAACGTCTTCGGACCAAAGTGGGGGACCTTCGGGCCTCACACCATCGGATGTGCCCAGATGGGATTAGCTAGCAGGTAGGGTAATGGCCTACCTGGGCGACGATCCCTAGCTGGTCTGAGAGGATGACCAGCCACACTGGAACTGAGACACGGTCCAGACTCCTACGGGAGGCAGCAGTGGGGAATATTGCACAATGGGCGCAAGCCTGATGCAGCCATGCCGCGTGTATGAAGAAGGCCTTCGGGTTGTAAAGTACTTTCAGCGGGGAGGAAGGCGATGCGGTTAATAACCGCGTCGATTGACGTTACCCGCAGAAGAAGCACCGGCTAACTCCGTGCCAGCAGCCGCGGTAATACGGAGGGTGCAAGCGTTAATCGGAATTACTGGGCGTAAAGCGCACGCAGGCGGTCTGTCAAGTCAGATGTGAAATCCCCGGGCTTAACCTGGGAACTGCATTTGAAACTGGCAGGCTTGAGTCTCGTAGAGGGGGGTAGAATTCCAGGTGTAGCGGTGAAATGCGTAGAGATCTGGAGGAATACCGGTGGCGAAGGCGGCCCCCTGGACGAAGACTGACGCTCAGGTGCGAAAGCGTGGGGAGCAAACAGGATTAGATACCCTGGTAGTCCACGCTGTAAACGATGTCGACTTGGAGGTTGTGCCCTTGAGGCGTGGCTTCCGGAGCTAACGCGTTAAGTCGACCGCCTGGGGAGTACGGCCGCAAGGTTAAAACTCAAATGAATTGACGGGGGCCCGCACAAGCGGTGGAGCATGTGGTTTAATTCGATGCAACGCGAAGAACCTTACCTGGCCTTGACATCCACGGAATTTGGCAGAGATGCCTTAGTGCCTTCGGGAACCGTGAGACAGGTGCTGCATGGCTGTCGTCAGCTCGTGTTGTGAAATGTTGGGTTAAGTCCCGCAACGAGCGCAACCCTTATCCTTTGTTGCCAGCGATTCGGTCGGGAACTCAAAGGAGACTGCCGGTGATAAACCGGAGGAAGGTGGGGATGACGTCAAGTCATCATGGCCCTTACGGCCAGGGCTACACACGTGCTACAATGGCGCATACAAAGAGAAGCGACCTCGCGAGAGCAAGCGGACCTCATAAAGTGCGTCGTAGTCCGGATCGGAGTCTGCAACTCGACTCCGTGAAGTCGGAATCGCTAGTAATCGTAGATCAGAATGCTACGGTGAATACGTTCCCGGGCCTTGTACACACCGCCCGTCACACCATGGGAGTGGGTTGCAAAAGAAGTAGGTAGCTTAACCTTCGGGAGGGCGCTTACCACTTTGTGATTCATGACTGGGGTGAAGTCGTAACAAGGTAACCGTAGGGGAACCTGCGGTTGGATCACCTCCTTACCTGAAGATACTTTCCCGCGTAGTG
>NZ_JBWKUK010000041.1:0-2183 GCF_059420805.1 Erwinia sp. GW821-FHT03D09 | reverse complement strand
ACGGAGCACGCGGCGAACGGTCTGAGTCCGATCTTTGATAAGGAGAAAGAGCAGAAGCGGCTGCAGGAAGCGCAGGTGATAGGTGAGATCGGCTCGCAGGTTGGTGATATTGCCAGAACCCAGGGTGAGCTGGCAGCGCAGAAAGTGGCCGGCGGTAAAATGGATAACGCCACAAAAGCCGACCGGGAAAAGGCGAAGCAGGACTGGGAGAAAGCTAATCCGGGCAAAACAGCCACCGACAGGGATATCAGCGGGCAGCTTTACCAGAACTTCTATAACGAGGCGTTCACGGCGACGGGTCTGGGCACGGGTGGAAAAGTCCAGCAGGCCATCCAGGCGGCGACGGCGGCGATACAGGGTCTGGCGGGGCATGATCTTGGGCAGGCGCTGACGGGTGCGGCTGCGCCGTATCTGGCCGAGCAGATCCACAATCTGGCCCCGGATGAAGCGAGCCGTGCCATGGCGCACGCGGTGGTGGGTGCGATTGTGTCGTACGAAGCAGGAAACAGTGCGGCAGCGGGTGCTGCTGGTGCGGTCAGCGGCGAGCTGATGGCGCAGCTGGTGATGAAGGAGCTGTACCCGGGCAAACAGGTCAGTGCGCTGACGGAAACGGAGAAACAGACGGTCAGCGTGCTGGGCACTCTGGCGGCGGGCCTTGCGGGAGGCGTGACGGGAGGCAGCGCGGCGGATGGAATGGCCGGAGCGCAGGCGGGTAAGAACTCGTCTGAGAATAACTTCCTCAGTCAGGGGCATCCGCAGGAATACGCTAATAAATACAAAGCGTGTAACGGAATTGTGGGTTGCGAACAGAATATCCGTAAGGATATGGCGAAAGAATCAGCGGAGAACATTCAGAAGCTGAAATCGTGCTGGGATTCAGGTAACGCCGCCTGTGTTGCAGATACACGTGCGAAAATAGAACTGGATGATAAGACTTATACAGATCTGCGTCAGCAGGATAATATGGCGGGCAACGCTTATGAAAGTTCGGCTCAATGGTATGCTGATATCATAGATCAGTGCGCCGGGAAGTGTGGCTGGCTGGAAGCGTCGTTGTTGAAAACTGGCGCTGATGGGCTAGGTAACCTAGTTTATGGCGCGTTGGGGGCAGGGAGTTTGCCGAAACCTGGGAAGACGGTAGAACCGCAATCATCGGCCAACGCCAGTAAAATTCCAGGCTATGTGGATGAACCGCCTTTTAATCCTGGGGGAACAGGAAGCGCGGCTAAACCGTGGTCTACCAAAGGGCGTATAAAATACGTAGAACTTCCAACGGAAGGGAAAATTCGGTTTGTACCTGATAGTAATTATTCTTCTACTAATCCGCTACCAAGAGGACCAAATAATGGGTATCTCGATAAATTCGGTAACGAGTGGGTTAAAGGGCCATCTCGTACAGCAGGGCAGACATTTGAATGGGATGTCCAGCTATCACCTAAGGGTAAGGCTCAGCTTGGTTGGGCAACAAGAGATGGTTCACATTTGAATGTGTCTCTGGATGGAAGAATAACACATAAGTGATTAAGGGGAATACTTGATGGAAAATAAAATAGGTTTTTATCAGGAGGTGAAAATATCTTCTGATTGCCAAAATAAAAAATATGCAGGGAAGAAAGGTGGCGTTATGGGAGTGAGTGAGGAGGATGGTGTTCTTTATGGTTACTCTGTAAAACTTTATGACGAAGAATATCTTTTGTCTTTTGATAAGGATGAGGTTATTCCTACAGGAAAACAGCTAACGCAAGATGATTTTTTTTAATGAGAATCCCGGCCAGTTAAGCCGGGTTTTTTTATCTGCTATTCGATCAGCTATATTCTCCTGTCTGCTGTTTACTAATCATCTCGATTAACACTATTAACTAACATTGCTAAATCCAGAGCGAGACGCATCAGCAGAGCGCGCTGGGCAGCACCGTCTCCGGCGACACGCTGAAGGTGACGGCGGGGAACGATCTGACCGCATCGGGCAGCAACCTGCTGGGCACGCACGACGTGACGCTGAGTGCGGGCAACAACCTGACGCTGACCACCGCCGCCGAGTCCGATCACTCCGCCTCGGTTGAGCAGAAGAAAAAGTCCGGCTTCGGCGGCACCGGGGGGATAGGCTTCTCGCTGGGGCATTCGTCGCAGAAACTGACCCGTGACGACAGCAGCAACGTGCAGAAAGGCAGCGTGGCGGGCAG
>NZ_JBWKUK010000040.1:0-2371 GCF_059420805.1 Erwinia sp. GW821-FHT03D09 | reverse complement strand
CCGGACGGTCAGAGACTTCGGCAACGGAATAACCGCGTTCCGTTATCTGACGGACGGCTTCTTCCTTAAATTCAGGTATAAATCGTGGTGTGCCCATACGCTCCTCCTGTGCTCAAACTATAGGGCAGGATCGTCTACCGGGGTGGGGTCAGTCCAGTGAGCCATTCAATTTTAACTTTATGTATTAGTCTTTCTTTTAAGCTGACCAAGAACCTTCCCTCAGATATTACTTGGCATAATGATTACTTTACACTTTCCGAAAACACCTTAAAATAGTGCAAGAGTTCTTCGAAATTTGAAAACTCGTTTCTCTTGTTTAGTTTATACTCCCCCGAATCTGCACACATAACTTCAGACATGCAACTTAAATCATCCCAAACAGTGAATCGCGCAATATAATTATCATTTTCAAAATCTATAACCATACTATCAGATAGTTCATTTTTGTTATAAACAGACTGATAATCGGTGTGCGCATGCAACCATATTTCGAATTCTCTTAGCATCTTGTTTTTACTCTCCCATCGATTTTATCAGCCTTCACACTTATATTACTAGCTGTCGGCATTTCTGGCACAGGTAACCCTTTACGTTTAGCCAAGCGGCCTTCTAAAGAGTCTGGTCCAACAATCTTTGCCCAGCCTTCGTTTGTTGGTATTAACGAACTCTTAGGGACATCAAACTCAACATACATTGCTCCATTTTTTGCTTGTTTACCAAAGGCATTAACATCCGCAGGTGAGGCCACATGGGTTGTTCCTGTAGAACTTTGCACAACCTTACCAGTCTCAATCATTGCTTGATGCTCTGCTGGCCCCATCCACCTTCCAACTGTAACATTCGTGAGCCCCCAAGGGTCGATCCAACTCAGAGGGTTAGGCCCATACTGATAAAGGTTCAGACTACCTGCCAAACCGATCGGATCAGGTGTGATAAATCGCCCAACCTCAGGTGCATAATATCGATAGGTATTGTAATGCAGCCCGGTTTCTTCATCCAGATATTGCCCGGCATAACGCAACGGTTGGCGGAACCTGCCTAGCGGCTGACTGAAGTTGCGCCACATTGCATCCGTCTGCCGTGTCACCTGACCAAACACCCCATACTGCCCCGACCACACCATCTCGCCCTGCTCATTGGTCACTTCCTGTGGGGAACCATTCAGGTCGGTGTGATACCAGTACAGTTTATCCCCACTGTAGTGCCGTTCAATGCAGGCCAGCGGTGTGTAGGCTTCGTTCGGGTCATAACACCAGGTTTGCTGGCGATCGTCAGTACGGCTTTGCAGCAACCGCAATCCTTGCCACAAGAAATGGGTCTCACGCCGTTCCTGACGGAGGGTGACCACCTTACTGGACCGGCGCCCCAGCGCATCATAGTGGTACTGCGCTTCAAACGGTCCCTTCGGCCCGTCACCTTTCACCCCCACCAGACGGTTATCTGCATCATAGCGATAGTGCTGGCTGCCGGGACCTTTCTGCCTGACCGACATATTGCCGAAGGCATCATACTGATACTGCCATTCTTCCCAGCGGCTCAACCGGTTATCACGATAAGGCTGGCTACCACGGACATACGGTGAACTTTCTGGCGTCAGTAATGGCAGTAGCAAGGCGTTATCAGCCTGATCATAATGCACAGAGGTCTGCTCGCCTTGTGCCGAATAGACGCTGCGTAGCCGACCTTCAACATCATACCCATAGCTCACTGCACCCCGGTTACTGTCTTCCACTGCCGCCAGCTCATGCAAATCATCGTAATGGTAGGCTCGCCACAGAACCCCCCTCTCCGGGGACGTGAGTGCGTCGGTGAGGCGATTGCTGATACTGCTCTGCCACTGGCGACGCCCCAGCCGGTCATACTGCCGATGTTGTGTCAGCGCCCCTTGTGTGCGACTGATTTCACGGTGCAACACATCCCGCTCAAACTCGCTGATTATCTGGTCATTGAAACGGATGGCGGTGACATGCCCAGAACCATAGCGGTGCCACTGGAAGCGGTCATCATTCGGTAACCCCAGTTCGGTCAGGTTGCCCAATACATCATACTGGTAGGTCAGCGCTTCTACGCCGTTATGCTCGCGGGTCACCCGGCCCAGCGCATCACGTTCAAAGGTGACGGTATTGGACTGTATACCCAGTTTCTCTCCCTGCCCGGTCGGTGTACGGCTGGCACCGAGCAGGTTACCCATCACATCCCACTGATACACCACCCGCTCGGTCAGTGTCTGGCGTTCAATCACACGACCCGCAGCATCGTAGGTCAGGTGGCCTGGTTTCGTCGGGCGCAGCCCCTCGTCGTCTGCCGTGCCTTGCTGGGTCACCGTGCTTATCTGCCCGTCGGCATTGCAGGTGTAAGTGTATCGGGTATC
>NZ_JBWKUK010000039.1:0-2430 GCF_059420805.1 Erwinia sp. GW821-FHT03D09 | reverse complement strand
TCGTCGTCTGCCGTGCCTTGCTGGGTCACCGTGCTTATCTGCCCGTCGGCATTGCAGGTGTAAGTGTATCGGGTATCGTCGGGGCGCTGTTCTTCCCGCAGCCGGCCTTCTGCATCACGGGTAAAGCGATAGACGCCGCCGTTGTCGTTATCCAGACTGAGCAGCCTGCCTTCCACGTCATAGTCGTAACGGATGACCCGGTTCAGGCGGTCGGTGGCGCTCAGGGTTTGCCCACGCGTGTTGTACTGCCAGTGGCGCGGCAGGGTGTTCCCCATCTGGTGACTGAGCAGTAATCCGGCGTCAGACCAGTCAAACTGTTCGGTTGAGCCATCCGGCAGGGTCAGTGTAACCAGTTGGCCAGCGTCGTTATACTGGTAGCGGGTTTCCTGTTGCAGTGCGTCACGGCGGGAGATGACCTGCCCCAGTGTGTCGTAACGCCAGGTGGTGGGCTGGCCGGAACAGTCGGTGTAGCCTGTCAGTTGTCCTTCGCGATTCCAGTTTAACTGGCTTTCACCGCCTCGCGCATCAGTAATGCGGTCCGGTAATAACGTGTGGGCATAGGGGTAATGATAATGGGTGCTCTGCTGCAGCCGGTCAGTTTCCTGCACCACCCGTCCCTGTTTATCCCACGCGGTGCGTTCTGAGGTGCCATCCGGCCAGAACACAAAGGTCTGCCGGTCGCGGTTGCGCTGGTACTGCCAGCGGGTTTTGGCGCCGTTGGCATCGGTAACCGACGCCAGTCTGCCCAGTTCATCCCACTGGCATTGACGCAGGTGCCCCAGCGGCGAGCGGTAACCGGCAGGCTGCCCGGCCTCATCCCATAACAGGTGATGCGTATTGCCGGTGCGGTCGGTGTAGCGGCTGACACGGCGCTGTTCGTCCAGTACCCATATTGTCTGGCTGCCATCCTGCCAGGTGGCAATGCGCTGATGGTGTTCGTCGTCGTAGGTCAGCCGGTAGCCATCGCCTTCGCTGGTGTGCTGTTCGGTAACACACCAGATGTCGTCGATTTGCTGCCACTGGTAGTGGCAGCGGTGTCCGCTGGCGTTTTCGTGCCACTGCAGCAAACCGTTGTGTTCATCCCAGCCAAAGCGGCGCACGACAGCCTCACCCCGGTGCTGGACCACCACCAGTTGCCCCGCGTCGTTATAGTGGTAACGGGCGCGCTGGACTTCGCCAGACAGCGTTTGCTGCCAGACGGCCACCAGGCGATTGTGTTCGGGGTGGTATTCACAGCGCAGGGCTGTCCCCCCCGTGCGGCTGATGCGTTCCATTTGCCGCTGACCGTTGTAGTGGAATGTCTGACGGTTGCCAACGTTATCACTGATGGCACTCAACGGGGCGAAGCCGTCTGCATCAAAGGCCGGGTAGTGGTAGACCTGTTCACCGGCGTCATGGATACGCCAGCTGCCGTCCTGATGATGGGTGAGCCAGCACTGCTGGTCAGGGCAGAAGGTCTGGTGACCTGGCGGGACATCCGG
This sequence comes from Erwinia sp. GW821-FHT03D09, assembly GCF_059420805.1. Taxonomy (NCBI): domain Bacteria; kingdom Pseudomonadati; phylum Pseudomonadota; class Gammaproteobacteria; order Enterobacterales; family Erwiniaceae; genus Erwinia; species Erwinia sp. GW821-FHT03D09. Next base: position 949 of record NZ_JBWKUK010000039.1, on the reverse strand, counting down.
GAAGGGGATGAAGTCGCCATAGGCGTTACGCCACAGAATGCCCTCTTCCACCTGCCGCAGCTCACTCTCCCAGTACAGACTCCAGCCACGCCCCAGAACCCCTTCACAGGCATAGCTGCTGAGGTAGCGCCGCTGCCAGAAGAGCGGCAGTTCTCCGTCAAGGGTAAAGTCGAGTTCGTCGTCGTCATTGAGGAATTTCTGCCCGGTGGTGACATCCACCGGTTTAGTCAGAATACCGGCCACCCCCGCCACGATGGCAAGAGGGGCCAGCCGACAGGCGATTTTGGCTATCTTGTCGGCTCCCGGCAGTCTGGCAAACAGTTTTTGTATGGCACCCGGTCCTTTGCTGGCGGCCCCTCCGAAACTGACCAGACCTGCGGCAAACATGGTGAGGTCGGATACGGTGTAGGCCCAGTCGGGGATTTCCGAGGTGATGGTTTCAGTGGTGGTGCCGCCGCCACCAATAAACACGTTGGATGAACCTGCCATGATGGTGGCGTCACAGGTGGTTTTATCGCCCTTGCGTGCCGCAGGCAAACCATTGATAAAGACGGAAGAGGAACCCTGAGCAACCTGCTGGGTTTTGTCTTTATCGCAGGCGACGGTACTGAGGGTGGCAGCCGCAGCAGGTTTGTCGTTGATGAACACATTGCCCGAGCCACTGACAATGGCTCCGCTGGGGCTCATTGAACCGGCCCCGGCCTCGACGCAGGCGTCGCGTGCTTTTTCTCCCAGGGCGTTCGCGGCCATGCCCACAGCAATTGAGGCCCCAATCAGCAGGATACCGACACCGAGGCAGGCAGAGGCACATCCGGCAGCAAACAGCATGCCACCCAGGATGCCTCCGGCAACGTTGATCAGACCGCCTAGTATTGTGCCGCCGATCAGTCCGGCGAGCGCACCCGAATGGCCGATGGTATCCCCAACGCGTGCTGCTTCCAGCATGGTA
>NZ_JBWKUK010000038.1:0-2957 GCF_059420805.1 Erwinia sp. GW821-FHT03D09 | reverse complement strand
CACCAGAACGCTTCTGGTGTTGTAAGGTTAAGCCTCACGGGTCATTAGTACCGGTTAGCTCAACGCATCGCTGCGCTTACACACCCGGCCTATCAACGTCGTCGTCTTCAACGTCCCTTCAGGACCCTTAAAGGGTCAGGGAGAACTCATCTCGAGGCAAGTTTCGCGCTTAGATGCTTTCAGCGCTTATCTTTTCCGCACTTAGCTACCGGGCAGTGCCATTGGCATGACAACCCGAACACCAGTGGTGCGTTCACTCCGGTCCTCTCGTACTAGGAGCAACCCCTCTCAATTCTCCAGCGCCCACGGCAGATAGGGACCGAACTGTCTCACGACGTTCTAAACCCAGCTCGCGTACCACTTTAAACGGCGAACAGCCGTACCCTTGGGACCTACTTCAGCCCCAGGATGTGATGAGCCGACATCGAGGTGCCAAACACCGCCGTCGATATGAACTCTTGGGCGGTATCAGCCTGTTATCCCCGGAGTACCTTTTATCCGTTGAGCGATGGCCCTTCCATTCAGAACCACCGGATCACTATGACCTGCTTTCGCACCTGCCCGAGCCGTCACTCTCGCAGTCAAGCTGGCTTATGCCATTGCACTAACCTCCTGATGTCCGACCAGGATTAGCCAACCTTCGTGCTCCTCCGTTACTCTTTGGGAGGAGACCGCCCCAGTCAAACTACCCACCAGACACTGTCCGCAACCCGGATTACGGGTCTACGTTAGAACACCAGCCATTAAAGGGTGGTATTTCAAGGATGGCTCCACGCAGACTGGCGTCCACGCTTCAAAGCCTCCCACCTATCCTACACATCAAGGACCAGTGTTCAGTGTCAAGCTGTAGTAAAGGTTCACGGGGTCTTTCCGTCTTGCCGCGGGTACACTGCATCTTCACAGCGAGTTCAATTTCACTGAGTCTCGGGTGGAGACAGCCTGGCCATCATTACGCCATTCGTGCAGGTCGGAACTTACCCGACAAGGAATTTCGCTACCTTAGGACCGTTATAGTTACGGCCGCCGTTTACCGGGGCTTCGATCAAGAGCTTCTCCGCGAGGATAACCCCATCAATTAACCTTCCGGCACCGGGCAGGCGTCACACCGTATACGTCCACTTTCGTGTTTGCACAGTGCTGTGTTTTTAATAAACAGTTGCAGCCAGCTGGTATCTTCGACTGCCTTCGGCTCCGTGAGCAAGTCACTTCACCTGATGACAGCGTGCCTTCTCCCGAAGTTACGGCACCATTTTGCCTAGTTCCTTCACCCGAGTTCTCTCAAGCGCCTTGGTATTCTCTACCTGACCACCTGTGTCGGTTTGGGGTACGATTTGATGTTACCTGATGCTTAGAGGCTTTTCCTGGAAGCAGGGCATTTGTTACTTCAGCACCGTAGTGCCTCGTCATCACACCTCAGCGTTAAAAAGGTACCGGATTTACCTGGAACCTCCGCCTACATGCTTAAACCGGGACAACCGTCGCCCGGCTAACATAGCCTTCTCCGTCCCCCCTTCGCAGTAACACCAAGTACAGGAATATTAACCTGTTTCCCATCGACTACGCCTTTCGGCCTCGCCTTAGGGGTCGACTCACCCTGCCCCGATTAACGTTGGACAGGAACCCTTGGTCTTCCGGCGAGCGGGCTTTTCACCCGCTTTATCGTTACTTATGTCAGCATTCGCACTTCTGATACCTCCAGCAGACCTCACAGTCCACCTTCTGCGGCTTACAGAACGCTCCCCTACCCAACAACGCATAAGCGTCGCTGCCGCAGCTTCGGTGCATGGTTTAGCCCCGTTACATCTTCCGCGCAGGCCGACTCGACCAGTGAGCTATTACGCTTTCTTTAAATGATGGCTGCTTCTAAGCCAACATCCTGGCTGTCTGTGCCTTCCCACATCGTTTCCCACTTAACCATGACTTTGGGACCTTAGCTGGCGGTCTGGGTTGTTTCCCTCTTCACGACGGACGTTAGCACCCGCCGTGTGTCTCCCGTGATAACATTCTCCGGTATTCGCAGTTTGCATCGGGTTGGTAAGCCGGGATGGCCCCCTAGCCGAAACAGTGCTCTACCCCCGGAGATGAGTTCACGAGGCGCTACCTAAATAGCTTTCGGGGAGAACCAGCTATCTCCCGGTTTGATTGGCCTTTCACCCCCAGCCACAAGTCATCCGCTAATTTTTCAACATTAGTCGGTTCGGTCCTCCAGTTAGTGTTACCCAACCTTCAACCTGCCCATGGCTAGATCACCGGGTTTCGGGTCTATACCCTGCAACTTAACGCCCAGTTAAGACTCGGTTTCCCTGCGGCTCCCCTATACGGTTAACCTTGCTACAGAATATAAGTCGCTGACCCATTATACAAAAGGTACGCAGTCACACCCCGAAGGATGCTCCCACTGCTTGTACGTACACGGTTTCAGGTTCTTTTTCACTCCCCTCCCGGGGTTCTTTTCGCCTTTCCCTCACGGTACTGGTTCACTATCGGTCAGTCAGGAGTATTTAGCCTTGGAGGATGGTCCCCCCATCTTCAGACAGGATATCACGTGTCCCGCCCTACTCATCGAACTCACAGCCAGTGTGTCTTTGTGTACGGGGCTGTCACCCTTTGCTGCGCGACTTTCCAGACGCTTCCACTGACACACAAACTGATTCAGGTTCCGGGCTGTTCCCCGTTCGCTCGCCGCTACTGGGGGAATCTCGGTTGATTTCTTTTCCTCGGGGTACTTAGATGTTTCAGTTCCCCCGGTTCGCCTCATGCCACTATGTATTCATGACATGATAGTGTGACGAGTCACACTGGGTTTCCCCATTCGGGTATCGCCGGTTATAACGGTTCATATCACCTTACCGACGCTTATCGCAGATTAGCACGCCCTTCATCGCCTCTGACTGCCCAGGCATCCACCGTGTACGCTTAGTCGCTTAACCTCACAACCCACAAGCGTCCCGAAAGAC
>NZ_JBWKUK010000037.1:0-4516 GCF_059420805.1 Erwinia sp. GW821-FHT03D09 | reverse complement strand
GATACCCGATACACTTACACCTGCAATGCCGACGGGCAGATAAGCACGGTGACCCAGCAAGGCACGGCAGACGACGAAGGACACCGTCCGGAAAAACTGAGCCAGCTTCTATACGATGCGGTTGGCCGCGTAATTGAACGCCAGACACAGACCGAACGGGTTGAGTGTCAATGGGACGTGATGGGCAACCTGCTCAGCGCCAGCCGCACCCCCACCGAACAGGGAGAAAAGCTGGGTATCCAGCCCAACACCGTCACCTTTGAACGGGATAAACTGGGCCGGGTCATCCGTGAGCACAACGGCGAAGAAGCCCTGCACTACCAGTATGATGCACTGGGCAACCTGACCACACTCACCCTGCCGAACGACGACCAGTTCCAGTGGCACCACTACGGCTCCGGGCATGTCACTGCCATCCGCTTCAATGAGCATATCGTCAGCGAGTTTGAGCGCGATGCACTGCACCGTGAAACCAGTCGTACACAAGGTAGCCTGACACAACAGCGGCAGTATGACCGGCTGGGGCGTCGCCAGTGGCAGAGCAGTGTCAGCAGTCGCATTACCGAGGCACTCACCACACCCGAACAGGGGATGCTGTGGCGTGCTTATCACTATGATGACCTGCACGAACTGGCGGCGGTAGAAGACAGCAACCGCGGCACATTAAGCTACGGTTACGATGACGAAGGGCGCTTGCGCGGCGTTTATTCAGCGCAGGCAGGCCAGACCTCGATACATTATGACCGTGCCGACAATGCCCTGATACTGCCGTTAAAGACTGAGACAAGCTCACCCTATACCCGAGGCAGTGAGCCATACCGTGATAACCGGCTGACTCACTGGGAAGACTGGCACTATCAGTATGATGCCTTTGGCAACATGAGGGTCAGGCAGAAAGGTGCCCAAACCCAGCATTACCGCTATGACGGGGATAACCGCCTGGTAGGAGCCAAAGGTGACGGGCCGAAAGGCCGCTTTGAAGCGCAGTACCATTACGACGCCCTGGGCCGCCGCTTGAGCAAGGTGGTGACCATCCGGCAGGAACGACGCGAAACCCGCTTCCTGTGGCAGGGGCTTCGGTTGTTGCAAAGCCGCACGGAAGAGAGCCAGAAAACCTGGTGCTACGACCCGAACGAAACCTATACTCCACTGGCGTGCATTGAACGGCGCTATGGTAAAGACACACTGTACTGGTATCACACCGACCTCAACGGTTCACCGCAGGAAGTGACCAATGAGCAGGGCGAGATGGTCTGGTCAGGTCAATACGGGATATTTGGGCAGGTCAGAAGCCAGACGGACGCGATGTGGCGCAATTTCAGTCAGCCGTTAGGAAGGTTCCGGCAGCCGCTGCGCTATGCCGGACAATATGCAGATGAAGAGACCGGGCTGCACTACACGACCTACCGGTATTATGCACCGGAAGTGGGACGGTTTATTACACCGGACCCGATAGGGCTGGCGGGTGGGTTAAACCTGTATGCTTATGGGCCTAATCCTCTCACATGGATCGATCCGCTTGGTCTCAAATGTCATGGACACCATTCCGATCCTAAATTTATGGGCGGAAAGAAAAATCAGAAATTAACAATGCTTGATGAGGTTGACCATCGTCAGCTTCATAAAGATTTAAATGATTTCTTGGTAAATAAAACAGGTGTTAATGCAAAAGGAGAGACGGTTCACATGCGTCCTCAGCGTGGAAATAGTGGAGCCAAGATACAAGCTAACTTTACAAGGCAAGAAAGGTTAGAGGCTTTAGCGGAGTTCTACAAAGATTCGGGTGCAAAATATAAATATGTGGTTGAGGATTTCTTTAAACAACATCCGGGGTTGAGGTGATGAGTAAAAAAATAATTATTGGTTATGATTTGAGTGCTATCGGGAATCATGCGTATTTCTTTGAAAATGCACCGGATAGTATATTTTGTAATAAATGTGGCTGTTGTATTGATGATGGTTATTTGCCAGAAAATATTAAGGTAGGAAATAGAGCTGATATTGGAACTACTTATGATAGGAGATTTATTGTATCGTTGAGGTTTAAGCAATATATAGATGAACTTGCTCTAAATGTTGATTTTTTACCGGTGAACAAGAAACAAAATTTATTTTTAATGAGGCCCCAAAATATAATTAGCTATGCTGCATACAAAAAAGGAAACTATTGCAACAAGTGCCATCAATATTTTGACCAAGTTATGCCTGACCCAACATTTTATGATGAAACTGGTTGTGTATTGGAAAAAGGGATGTTTTTTACATCAACTTCTTTTGGCAGTGGTAAGGAAAAATCACCTTCAATTATATTAGGAGTAGAGACTGCAAAGTTAATTAGCGATGCAGTGAAAACCCATAAGTTCAGAGGTGCGGATATCAGTAAGATAATTGTTAAAGTTGACTGAGTAGTAAAGCCGGGAAAGAAATTAAATCTTCCCGGCTATGAGCCTGTAATGTAAATTGTGTAATTGCCTGATTTGGTATCTTCATAACATCATGGAGACAGGTAATTATTATGGACGAACAAAAAATCAGGGCCCTTGCTGCTGAGCTGGCTAAGGGCCTTAAAACGGAAGAAGATCTCAACCAGTTTTCCCGTATGCTCACTAAAATCACCGTTGAAGCGGCGCTCGGTGCTGAACTCACTGAACACCTCGGCCATGAGAAAAACCACCCTAAAAAAGGCAGCAATTCCCGTAACGGTTACTCTGCTAAAACCCTGCTCAGCGATGATGGCGAAGTTCCGCTTAAAACCCCGCGCGATCGTGATGGCACCTTCGAACCGCAGCTCATTCGCAAAAATCAGACGCGGATTACCCAGATGGACCGGCAAATCCTGTCGCTTTACGCCAAAGGCATGACCACACGCGAAATCGTCGCCACGTTCAAAGAGATGTACGATGCGGATGTGTCTCCTGCGCTGATTTCGAAAGTCACGGATGCGGTCCAGGGACAGGTCGCTGAATGGCAAAACCGTCAGCTCGATTCGCTGTATCCGATTGTTTATCTTGACTGTATTGTGGTGAAAGTCCGGCAGGACGGCAGCGTAATAAACAAGTCCGTGTTCCTGGCTCTCGGCATCAATACCGAGGGTCACAAGGAGCTGCCGGGGATGTGGATAGCGGAAAATGAAGGGGCTAAGTTCTGGCTGAGCGTGCTGACAGAGCTGAAAAATCGTGGTCTGGAAGACATTCTTATCGCCTGCGTGGATGGCCTGAAAGGCTTCCCGGATGCGATAAACAGCGTGTATCCGCAGACACGCGTGCAACTGTGCGTGGTGCATATGGTCCGCAACAGCCTGAAATTCGTCACATGGAAAGACTACAAAGCCGTTACGCATGACCTGAAGGCGATTTACCGCGCGCCAACGGAAGAAGGCGGTCTTGCGGCGCTGAATGCATTCGCTGAATGCTGGGATGGGCGTTATCCACAGCTCAGTAAAAGCTGGCGGGCTAACTGGGTAAACCTGAGTACGCTCTTCGCTTATCCGGAAGATATCCGGCGTGCAATTTACACGACAAACGCCATCGAATCGCTGAACAGCGTGATCAGGCAGGCGCTCAAAAAGCGGAAGGTGTTCCCGACGGATGAATCAGTGCGCAAAGTGATCTGGCTGGCAACGGAAGCGGCGACGACGAAATGGACGATGCCGATAATCAACTGGCGACTGGCGACTGGCGACTGGCGACTGGCGACTGGCGACTGGCGATGAGCCGCTTTATTATCGAATACGGTGACCGCCTGAGCGGCCACCTTTAATAATCGTGGGCAGTTACACAGAATTATTTACAGGGTCGGGAAGTTCGGGGGCTGCGCGCGCTCACGCAGGCCACGGCGTGCGGCTTGCCCCCGCGTTCGGCTCTTCAGGCCGTGCCACGCGGCAGCAGCTACGCTCCTGCCCGGTCAGCGGCGCAGGTCTGACTCAGCGCCGCAGTCGCCGCCATCCCTGGCGGCTCCGGTGCGCCGCAGCGGCCACGTACCCGGATGGCAGTCAGCTAAAGGAGGTTGTCGGCCTGCGGCCTCCGCTGAAAGTGTTCATGCCCGCCCGGTGTCGTCTGGCAGCGCCGGGTCGTGCCACGCGGTGAAGAAGCGTGTCACTCCTTGCCGTCGCGGCCAGCTTCCACTGCCCGCCCCGGTTCAGCGTGGTCATGCAGGGTCAACACCCGGTCTGGCAGCAGTGGAACGGGGTGCCGTGCCGTCACCAGCGGGCCTCGCCAGCCCACGCCCGGCCAACCCGTAGCAGAGCCGCAGCAAGCAGCGGCCCCGCTACGGGTTCGGGTAATGACGGACATCACAGATAAAGACAACGACAAAACAAAGGGTTAACGGCGGCTTGCGCCGCCGTTATACTGGTCGTCGGGGTAAAAGTGCGCATCGGGATCGGTGTGCTAACGTGATGTTAAAAGTGTGAAAGCTGCTCTTTAAAAAGTGAGGCGTGGTGTAAGTATCCCACCAAAACGGCCCATTCACTTTTAGAGATCTTCCGACATACTATTTATGTCCCCGAGGAGATCGC
>NZ_JBWKUK010000036.1:0-6383 GCF_059420805.1 Erwinia sp. GW821-FHT03D09 | reverse complement strand
CCGGAAGAGTACCGGCTGATGGCAGAGAACCCGGAAATCTCAAAAAGTGTGTGGAACTAAAACGGGTGTGCTTACAATCTATCGTTTCAGCATTCTGACTAGATTTATGGGTGTAACTAAGGAAACAACTTAGTACAGGAACTGCGCAGGGAACTTTATCAGGTTAAACAGACTGTTAAGGGGATGTGTAACGGGATGTTTAGTGTGCTGAACGAGAGTTAAATAATAAAAAAGCTGGGAAAGTTTAATTTCTTTCCCGGCTTTTTATTTAAATAAACTATCGTATTTCATTCAACCATAGTGATTCTTTTTCCGTTTTAAAAAATGCGGGGGATTCAAAGTCAATGCCATTTTTCCGTGAATAGGAGAGTAAGAGATCATAAGTAATTCTATCTGCGATTCTTCTTTTTGAATAGCTTTCCTTTTCTTCAAACCATAACGGTTCCCCGACCTCATAAAAAATCCATTTATTTTCTTTTATCACTCTAATTAAACGTATTGTTTTCCCTGACTCAATAAAACTCATTTCCATCAGAGGGTATTCCCCCATCAATAACCTAAACAGTAGATAGCTAGATTTATTCTGTTTTGACAGGCAATAAAGTAAAGAGTCCCATCCATCAGATAAATTAGACAGAAAAATTAATTTGCTGTCATTTATACACGGATAATAGAAAACCCCCTCGGACGGCAAGGCCCCACCACGTTGAATAGTCAAGTGTATTTCCTCAATAAGTTTTCGACTACTTATTGGCTCACTCGGCCAGTTCAATCCATTATGGATAGTTCTTTCTATATGATTAAAATCACTGTTCACTACAGCAAACACTAATTTTTTATTATCGGATGGTTGAGTGGCCATTTAAAATATTCCCTAAGTCATCAATTAGCCAAAATGTATTTCTTGAGTTGGGATCAAGTACAGGTATAGTATTTTGGTGACCAACGCTGCCTTTTATTGTTGTATCAACCTCAATATTATAATGTTTACCATTTAAATCAAATTGAACATCCGGTCTATTTTTACCAACAACATTTCCATTAACATCTACCTGCCATTGGTTTTTCCTGATATTTGTAGCACCCTGACTGCGAGCATCCGCAATAAGATTATCAATAAAATTATTATGTCCTGTGCCACCATGTTTTTTAGCATTCCCCCCATTTGCACATGGAGTCAGGCCCAGCGGATCAACCCAGCTCAACGGATTATGCACATAACCATACGGCCTCTCACCACCCGCCAGCCCTATCGGGTCAGCACTCAAATACTGCGCTGTATTTGGATCATAATACCTGAAACGATTGTAGTGTAAACCCGACTCTTCATCTTCATATTGACCCGGAAACCTTATCCTGCATTCGGGATTATCTTCATCGTTAGCAGCCTTACGCCAAACCTTCACCTTTCCCCATACATCCGTACGACCTGCCCAGGCCAGCTTACCCGTTTCACTCAAGAGTTCTCGCGGCGTGCCTATCTGGTCCGCCACCACATAATGCAGCCTCCCTTTTTCATAGCGGGCAAAAGGTGTGATATCACCAGGACGATAGAGCCAGTGAATGGCTGCATCTTCCGCTACGGTACCATCTGCATAAACGGGGATCTCTTCCGTCAACCGATCACCCTGCCACTGATACTCATAACCAATGATCTGGCCGGCTAACCGGAACCCGGCGTTAACAGGCTCTGAGCCGGGAAGGTCCTCAGCCATAACACCAGAAAGGGGTTTTTTATTGCCTTCAATAACCTGAAACTTGCGTATCCTCCGCCCAAAAGCATCATAAGCGTAACGCCAGCGGACTTGTTGCGGTGTCAGTAATTCCGTCAGCCTGCCTTCGGCATTCCAGCGGTATTTCCAAACCTGAGGACGGAAACCCTCTTTCAGCTCACGTTTCTCTGTCAGTTGCCCGAATTCGTTATAGATATAGTGGTGATCACCGCGACGGATCACCCGACCATGGTGGTGTTGCAGTTGAACGCCAGAGGTTGAGGGTTGTACCTTATTGATAATATCGGTCTGAGAGAGCAGGTTCAGATTGGCATCGTAGGAGAAACGCTGGGCTTTTCCGTAGATTGCACCGGTCTGCGTGTGGATAATCTGGTCATTTTCATTATAACTATAATGTTCTTTGCCCCAACGATTGTCATCAATAGCCGTGACGTTAAACGCCTTATCATATTCCCAGCACCGATTAACCACACCAGACACTAATGGCTGTAACTGATGTTCATTTAACTGTGCCATCAGTAACGCCGAATTACGTCCTGCGGCCTGGCTGAATAACTGCCCATTAAGCGTATAATTTTGTGCCTGAACAAACCCTGCATCACTTTGACGGGCAATCTCTCGCCCTAATACATCGTACCGGAAGGACAAGGGGGGGTGGTGATTAACTTGTAATTGCTGTAATAAACCTTCCGGGCTATAGGCAAACGTGAGTGCCAGTTTCCCTCGTCGCTGTTCAAGCAATGCACCAGCATGCTTATCATATTGATAATAAGAGGTTTTACCATTTATTGTTTCAGCGATAAGCTGATGAACATCATTGTACTGGAACTCCACGCTGGCATCGGAATTACGGGCCGCGATCAGGTGACCTTTATCATCATATTCATAGTGTGTTTCTGCCTGGAGGGTTGATTGATATTCCTCGGCTAACCAGCTTTGCTCCAACAATACATGATCATGAATATCGTAATGGAAGGTGGTGACCTGGCTACCTACACGTCGACTCTTAAGGCGTCCCACGGCATCATGACAGTAATATTGCCTGCGCCCGGTAAAGTCGATTTCTTCACAGACCCTCCCAGACACATCACGTACGAGCTGATACTGTTCTCCAGCAGCATTAGTGATCCCCGTCAAACGCATTAATTTATCATACTGATACTGAAAATGTTGACCGTCAGGACGAGTCTGCGCCAGCAGTAAATCCAGTGTACCATACTGGTATTGCCTTACCTTACCTTCACCATCAGTAACGCGTGTCACCAGACGCTCGCTGTTATAATCAATGTACTGGCGGACACCATCCGGTAACATAATTTCATTGGTACTACCCTGTGGATTAGCGTGAAACGCACTGTGATAGTAGCGGGTTTTCTGCCCTGCAGCATCGGTCACTGACTGAATACGCCCTAAACAGTCAATATCGATGCGGGTTCGCTCTCCCCCCGGTGACTGAATGTCTACACTGGATTTATCGTCGCTGTAATAGTATCGCCATTCTTTACCCGTGGAGTCAGTTCTACGTAATACCTCCCCCTGAGGATTATAACGATACTCCGTATATTTTCCGGACGGCTCCTCAAGTCGCCTGAGTAAACCATATTTATCATAGCTGTAATGCCACCGCTCACCCTGTGCAGAAATAATATCCGTTAATTGCCCCAATGGGTCGTATTGATAACACGTGGATTCCTGAGCGGGTGAAATAACACAGATTACTTGGTCATAATTATTATATTCATAACGTGTTGTCCTGCCTAATGCATCCGTTTCCGCGACCTTATTAGTAATATCCCATTCGTATGTTGTTATATTTCCTAGTGCATCAACACTTTTAATGACCAAATCGCGCTCGTTATAATAACTCGTTTTCTGCCCACCTTCAGCATCAAAATAGACTGTTTTTCTGTTTTGGCTGTCATAGGCAAAACGGTCACTAAAATAGCCCTCCTTACTTCCTAGTGACGTTACGCGGCCTAACTGGTCGTACTGTATTGCGATATCTGTTGCATCAGTATCTCTCCACCGAGTCATATAGCCCTGCGCATTATAATCATGGAACAGATGACCAAATTGAAAACTGTGACAACTCGTTAAGTAACCCTGATCATCATATTGGCAGGTCAGTAACCGTTGATTAAAATCATTTGCGATCAGGTCAACGTGAATAATACCATACTGCCCCATGTTAACATCCAAATAATACCCTTCACTGTGTGTTATTTTTATTAACCTGTTGTCATTGTAATGAAAGATAATACAGTTACCTTGGCGATCTTCTATTTTGCTTAACAACCGGGTGTTTAAATAGACATGATCAAAGGTTAATAACTGTTGTGTCTGATGATCGAACAACCAGAGTGAGCCTTGACGCTGTCCTTTCAGGATATAGCGTTTTTCTCTTAAGTTCTTTGCGAGCACATCATTTTCAGGAGCCTGGTAGCTGAGCACCACACCTTCATCATTAATATAATCAATATGGTCATCATACAGAGTCAACTGCTGAGACCAGGTATTCGCCCATTTTTTACCCAAAAAACCATCACTATCAAATGTGCTGTTTGAGCGATAAAGACGCGAGAGCGTTAATGGTAGAACGCCAGGAATACGAATAACCGACCATTGTTGGAAGTAATCTCCAGTGGCAATATCAACAGGGTCTCCTTCCGTCGTGGTGTTTTTAGAGTTATTATTTTTACCATTCAATGACTTACTGATTTTACTGGAAACGACAGCCGTTACCACTGCAGTGACAGGTACTGCCCATCGTAAATACGGATTGCGACTGTCAATAACTTTATATATCCGGCCGGTTTCTTTTGTTTCAATGATGTTTCCACTAGCTGAATTGATATTACCATCACAGGTTGACTGGTGTCCTAAACGAGCAATCGGTTTATTATTAGCGAAAACGGTTTTGGCCCCTTCCGCAATCACCGGAGAAGGCTCGCCAGGGTGATCGGTACAGGTTATTTTATCACCGGCCCTGGCGACCTGTCGGTTATTAAAATAAACATTGGGTGAACCTTCGACGATTTTCCCTTTATTCTCACCGTACTGCCCCAAGGCATTCCCTACGGCGGCAACCATTCCCCCTACAAATCCTCCCGCCGCCGCCGCACATCCGACAACAAGCACCAGTGCAGCTCCGCCAGTCAGTACCGTTGCCCCTGCCACTGCCACCCCTACGGCAATCGCAACTGCTGCACCTAAAATGATGCCGCCAATCGCCCCCCACAACCCTAAATCCTTCTTTTGATGGGCAATATCATCCCCCATCCGGGCCGGATTTTCCCCCTCGGTTGCAACCTTATTCAGCCCAAGGTCATCAGCAACGCCGAAGAAATCAGCCACAGCAACCGCAGCATGGCCTAAATTATCCCCCACCCAGGATCCTGCCATCCCACCCAGTGTCCCTGCGATAACACCGACGGTGAAAACACCCAGAGCTGTTCCGGCACCTGCTGCCACAGACGTGCCCGCCGCAGAAGCGGCCATGCCCCCCTGAACGGTGGCAACCACACCCGTTGCAGCCGTGACACCATAGTTAAATTCACTACTTTCAACAACGTCAAGAAGTTGATCATTCACCCGTGCGGCATCGCTTTGACCGGAAATATCGATTAACTCACCTGATTGTTGTGCAGTGTCTTGCCGGGTCTGATCCATAACGGTATGACGGATCGCCGCATTACTCCCCGAATTTCCTGCACCTACAAGTGCACTCTGCATCGCTGTCATCGTTCCCTCGCGTCTCTCACATATAGTTAATCAGCTTCTCTCAGCGACAAAGTCTGAATAAGCTGTTGAACATTTTCTTTCTGCCCTGTGGAAAGTTGCCCAGTCATGGTGGCAGTGAAAATCAATACCAGCGGGTGTATGTCAACAAAAGTCATTAATTGATGAATATGGCCTTGTGCAGAATCCCATTCAAACTCTCTCTCGATGTTCTTTTTATTATTCAATACACCGTCTTTTCTATTTATATGCTGATAACCGGTTAATTGCTTACTGATAGTACTCATTTCTCTTTCAACATACTCGTTAAACGCCATTCCCCAGGGTTTCTTATCGCGAGAAATAGTAAAACTCAATCCTGCTGTGTCATCCCGTGCAGAGGTTAATACATGAATAGTTTTATCTTGCCACTCATCAGGTAAGTCAATTGTCCCTTCATTAAAATGATACATGTTCTATTTATCCTTATTTAAATGGATGTTAGGACCTTCAACAGAGACGCCGCTACCATTAATCGTGATCTTACTCTTTTTACCAAAGCTTAAGGTTATCGCCTTTTTCGTCAAAATGATCTTACTTGCACCAACTTGTAGATCGATTTGATCTGATGCTTTTAATAATTGGGTTCCCGGGGCGCTATCTGCCATTGCCACAAGTTCAATAATATTAGCCAAGGTACCCCGTTTAATCTTTATTTTTTCTGTCAGATTTCCCTGTTCAACCTTGGTGATTTCATCCCCGGTTGCCACAGTGACATTCCGATTCCCTGATTGTACCGTAAGAGTCTGGTTACCTTTCTCCACCGTCGTCGTTTGGTTATCTTTTACTACGGTCGTCATATCCTTCTGTGCATGCAGAAACAGCCCTTCGCTGCCCCTGGCATCTTCAAACCGCAGTTCGTTGTAGCCTTCT
>NZ_JBWKUK010000035.1:0-6863 GCF_059420805.1 Erwinia sp. GW821-FHT03D09 | reverse complement strand
GCCGGAAGAATACCGGCTGATGGCCGAGAACACGGAAATCTCAAAAAGTGTGTGGAACTAAAGCTGGGATACTTACAGATCGGCATAGGCATACCCCAACTCTGGTACAAAACTAGACAAACGAAGTGCGCATAATACTAATTATGTTAAATATATCATCATGAGAAGCAATTTTCTCTGCTTTATCTATCACCTGCTCATAATCACCAGCGGGTCGTCAAATACACATGAAAGCATATAACGCTAGTCATAAAAAAAACGCCGTCGGGAATGCGTTTTTCTCCTGCATTACAAGTCACTGAGATAATCGGTACGGTCTGTAAGCCCTTAATCTCCCTTGATTTGCCGGATATCACGACTAACAAAAATGACTTAACTTGCCGAAAAACGTATGAAGTGGATTCTCCACTTAACGAATGCTGAGGTGAAGTATAGCTAACAATCAATTTAAGAGGCTTAATTTAAGCTTTTATGAGGATT
The DNA here is from genome assembly GCF_059420805.1 of Erwinia sp. GW821-FHT03D09. Lineage (NCBI taxonomy): Bacteria > Pseudomonadati > Pseudomonadota > Gammaproteobacteria > Enterobacterales > Erwiniaceae > Erwinia > Erwinia sp. GW821-FHT03D09. Next base: position 6,383 of record NZ_JBWKUK010000035.1, on the reverse strand, counting down.
TTATCGCTTTTAAAGGTGTTAAAATAACCCTTGTGATATACTTTCGATTAAAATCATCCGTGGACATAAAAGAGCTTAAAGCATCCCTTATCAGTAATTTTATTAATCAGGAGTGTTTATTATATCTCTTAAACTCTATTCTGAATCGGCACTGATTGCCCAGTTGGGGCAACGCCTGCGCGAACATCGCTTACGCCGAAACCTGCTGCAAAAAGAGCTGGCCGAAAAATCGGGGATTTCAGTCTCGGCGCTGAAAAAGCTGGAAAGCGACGGTAAAGTGACGCTGGAAAACTTTATGAAGGTGGTTTTCGCTCTGCGGCTGGAAAAAGAGATGACCGGCCTGTTTGAACTCCCGGCGATGAGCATCGCGCAGGTCGAAGCGCTGAAAGCGCCCACCCGGCAGCGGGCGGCTAAACGCATGGCGCGGCCTGCGGCGCAGGATGCAGGCAGAAACGAGGGAAAATCATGAAAAATAACTACGCCCCGCTCCGGCGGCTGGAAGTGATCTACGAAGGCTGGGGAGAACACTGGGTGTTGGGTACGCTGGCCGAAGGCCGCCAGCGCGGCGAATGGCTGTTTGAATACTCTGCACAAAGCATCGATCGCGGCATTGAGTTCTCGCCGCTGCTGCATCCGCCGGTGAGCACCACCTACGCCGATTTTGAACGCCATCAGGAAGGTATCCCCGGTTTTATTGCTGACTCGCTGCCCGACGGCTGGGGTCGGCTATTAATGGACCGACTCCTGCGGCGCAATGCCATTGAGCCTGCGGCACTCTCTCCGTTGGATCGGCTGGCGATGCTGGGCAGCAACACCATGGGTGCGCTCACTTACCGGCCGATGATGGAGGTTCCGGGGCAGGCAGCGGAGCAGCACACGATTAACGATCTGATGCTGCTGGCGCGTGAAATCGAAGTGGAAGTTGCCGGATTGGATTCTGACGTGCTGCCGCAGCTGGTGCGGCTGGGCGGCTCACCGCACGGTGCGCGCCCCAAGGTGCTGCTGGATTTTGAACCCGCCAGTGGAAAAATCCATTCGTCGCCGTTTGCCGGCAGCGATCCCTGGCTGATTAAATTCCCGGCGGCGCAGGAAGCCGCCTGGGTCTGCCCCCTGGAAGAAGTCTATGCCCGGCTGGCGAGAAGAGCCGGTATTGAATTCCCCGAAAGCCGCTGGTTTGCGCTGGGCGACGGACTGTCGGCCTTCGGCGTGAAGCGTTTCGATCGCCAGCAGGGAATGCGGGTGCCGACCCTCAGCATGGCGGGTGCGCTGCAGGCCGATTTCCGCCTGCCCTGTCTGGACTACAGCGATATTTTGCAGGCCACGGCGATGATTACCCGTTCGGCCACCGAGCGGGAAGCGCAGGCACGCCGCATGGTGTTTAACGTGATCATGAATAATCAGGACGATCACGCCAAAAACTTTGCCTTCAGTCTGAATCAGAACGAGGAATGGCGGCTATCGCCCGCCTACGACATCACCTTCCAGAGCGGACCGGGCGGTCAGCATCAATCTTCCGTTGCCGGACACGGGAAAAACATCAGCCGCAGGGCGTTGATATCGGCCGCGAAACTGGCCGATATCAGTGAAAAGACGATGAATGTGATTATCGAAGAAGTCTGCGACGTTGCCGCTTTATTTATCGCCACGGCGAATGAGCTGGGCGACGCCATTCCGCCGGCGGTGCTTGACGAGGTGAATGCGAAGATTCAGGACAGCATCCGGGCGCTTTAACCCGGCGAGAAGGCGAATGACGGTTCGGCCGCTGCGGGCAACGGCGGCTGATGCGCTTCCGCCCCGCCAACCGCCGACAGAAGCTGGCGGGTCCCGAATTTGCAGATGCGCCGATTGGCACTGGTCCGTATGTCTTCGATAAGTGGGTGCGGGGTAGCTACATCCTCTATAAGCGGAATCCTCTGCCGTCATACCACCCGCCGTAGCGCTGATACGCTACCGATACCCGGCCAGAGGCTTTTTCATCACCGCCGCTGACCGCCGCGGCAATATTCTCGTCGCGATCGTTATGGCTGTTAAAGCCGCTTTTCAGCCCGGTCTGGAATTCAACCTGGGTACCCGTCTGGCCTTTTTTGGTGACAATGTTGATCAGGCCGCCGGTGCTGCCGCCGCCGTACAGTGAGGTGGCTCCGGAAATGACTTCGATGCGCTCGATATTAAACGGGTCGATGGAATCCAGCTGGCGGCTGTCGCTGCGCGAAGAATTCAGGCGCACGCCGTCAACCATTACCATCATCGAGCGTCCACGCATGTTCATGCCGTAGTTGGTACGCCCCTGGCTGCTGACATCCATACCAGGGATCAGCTGCGCCAGCACTTCTTTCAGCTCTTTCCCGCCCTGTACCTGCTGCTCGATTTCGCCCTGCTCTATTACCCAGGTGGTTTGCGCCATATCGGTCACGCTGTGGTTAGCGCGGCTGGCGGCTACCACCAGCGTGTCGTCTTTCTGCCCCCCCGCCCAGCTCCCGGTGGAACACATCATCAGTAAACAAGGATTTAAAGCCCAAAGGTAACGGTACTTCATGGTAATCAAATTCCCTTATAAGGAGAAAAATGCGGCCTTCGGCGCCCTCCAGCCGATAAAAATCATACCCGTTAGCGATAATGATAATTTTTATTATATTAATAATTATTATCATGTAAACACTTTTTGTAACACCAGTGCAAGCAGCGGTCATTTTGAAAATGCACACGGAAAGAATGGATATTTATGAGTCGGTTACGTGGTCAATAATTAAAATACTATTATCAAGCAAAATAGACGATTATTAAAACAATCAGAATTAACTTTGTTTTAGGCGGGAATTAACTTTTTTTCAGAGAAAGAAAGATCGAAAAAACAGATCAAGATGTTTGATAAAGACGTTATTATAAAAAATCCCAACGCCGTGAAATAGCTGATTTTTATTTAGCTGAATGCGAGTCGGAAAAGCTGACCAGCAAATTCTATGACAGCATGCTGAAAGATCCCGATACCGCTTCACATCTTTCATATGAACTGGTTCAGGTGCAGTTGAGTCGTTCACTGATCAAATGGCTAAAAGCCGTACTTTGCATGAAGCTCGATGAGCTGGAACCACTGGCTAAACAGCAGTACCACACTGGTGGTGTCCATGCACGGATTGGCATCCCATCCAGTTTGTTCAGCGCGGCTCCCGCCAGATTAAATACGGCATCTACCAGTATCTAAAAGAGTATGACGCCGATCGTGCGGTCATTTTTGAAGTGAAGCATTACTCATCAATGGCGATTGATATGGCCATTGAACTAATGAGTCATGCTTATGCGATGTCGCATCACCGCGCTACGCAGAACGAGGAGTCCTATCGTCTGCACGTGCTGATGAACAATTCTGACCTGGAACAGGGCAAGCAGCAGGCGGCCCTGTCCAGCTGGGAGAACACCGTCATGTACGATCTGGTGAGCGGAGCCAGGAAAACAGAATCGTTGATCAGGCTGTCCCGTTCCGGATTTGGCCTGTGGGAAAGATTATCTGTTCCGCTACGGCGGCGAAGAGTTTCTACTGATTCTGGTTGAAGCCGGCGAATTCGACGCTCGCACCTCGCTGGAGCGGATCAGAAGAACGATCACCAGTACGCCTTTTGAAGTGCTGCCGGGGGAGACTATCCAGATCACCGTCAGTATCGGCTATGCGATCCATAACGGCCATCCCGATTATAACCCGTTATTGAAAAACGCTGATGCCGCACTCTACGCCGCGAAGGGTAACGGAAGAAACCGCATCGAGCGTTTTTAAGTTTGAGATAGTGGTTTAGCGGGTAACCCCGTGGCGTGGCATCCCTGCTCAACGCTATCCGGAGTCTGAACGGAAGAGAATTAACGCAAAGGCTTGCCGCGTACCGGCGCATCGCCCGCGACATAATAGTCAGCGGTACTGCGCGGCAGCGGCGCGCGGCCACGAATGCGGTCGGCAATCTTTTCGCCAATCATAATGGTGGTGGCATTCAGATTGCCGGTGATAATCAGCGGCATAATCGAGGCATCCACCACGCGCAGGTTTTCCAGTCCGTGCACGCGGCCTTCGCCGTCAACAACCGCCATCTCGTCGTTGCCCATTTTACAGGTGCCGCACGGGTGATACGCCGTTTCGCCGTGATTGCGCACAAACTCATCCAGCTCTTCGTCCGTCTGGTACGCGTCACCGGGGCTGATCTCTTTGCCACGGAAGGCATCCAGCGCAGGCTGATTGATAATCTCACGGGTGATGCGGATTGCCGCGCGGAATTCAATCCAGTCCTCTTCATCTGCCATGTAGTTAAACAGAATGCTCGGATGCTGGCGTGGATCGCGGGATTTCAGCTGCACGCGGCCACGGCTTTTGGATCGCATCGAACCGACGTGACACTGGAAACCGTGGGCTTCTACCGCGTTGGAGCCGTTGTAGTTAATCGCCACCGGCAGGAAGTGATACTGAATATTCGGCCAGGCGAAAGCCGCATCGCTGCGGATAAAGCCGCCGGCTTCAAACTGGTTGCTGGCGCCGATGCCGGTACCGTTGAACAGCCACTCCGCGCCGATTTTCGGCTGGTTCCACCACTTAAGCGCCGGGTAAAGCGAAACCGGCTCTTTACACTCGTACTGCAGGTACATTTCCAGGTGATCCTGCAAGTTCTCGCCCACGCCGGGCAGATCGTGCACCAGAGGGATATCAAACTGCTGTAACAGCCCGGCGGGACCGACGCCCGAGCGCTGCAGGATCTGCGGCGAGGCAATCGCCCCGGCGGAGAGCAGCACTTCTTTACGGGCGGTAGCGCGATGCAGCATATCGCCATCGCCTGCCAGATATTCCACGCCCACGGCGCGTTTGCCTTCAAACACGATGCGGTTCGTCAGTGCATGGGTGATGATTTTCAGGTTCGGGCGGGGTTTCGCCTGGTCCAGATAGCCGCGGGCGGTGCTGGAGCGGCGGCCTTTCGGCGTCACGAAGCGATCCATCGGACCAAAACCTTCCTGCTGATAGCCGTTCAGATCTTCGGTGCGCGGATACCCTGCCTGCACCCCCGCTTCCACCATAGCCGCGAACAGCGGATTGTTGCCCGCTTTGGGTGTGGTGATGCTCACCGGGCCGTCTGCGCCATGCCAGTCGTTGGCACCGGTATCGCGGTTTTCCAGCTTGCGATAGTACGGCAGGCAGTCAAGATAGCTCCAGTTTTCCAGGCCGGGCTGCTGCGCCCAGCCGTCGAGATCCAGCGCGTTACCGCGGATGTAGCACATACCGTTAATCAACGAAGAACCGCCAAGGCCTTTACCGCGACCGCATTCCATCCGGCGGTTGTTCATATGCGGTTCCGGGTCGGTTTCGTACGCCCAGTTATAGCGTTTGCCCTGTAGCGGGAAAGCCAGCGCCGCCGGCATTTGCGTGCGGAAATCAAGGCGACAGTCCGGGCCGCCCGCTTCCAGCAGCAGCACCTTTGTATTTGCGTCTTCGGTTAAGCGGGTGGCCAGCACGTTGCCTGCCGAACCCGCACCGATAATAATGTAATCAAATTCCATGAGTTGCTCCTCTAAGCAGGGATTAAAACACCGACTGGAAGGTGGCCATCTCAATCTGTACTGACTTCAACTGCGTGTAGTTTTGCAGGGTCATCACGCCGTTTTCACGGCCGATGCCCGAATGCTTGTAGCCGCCCACTGGCATTTCGGCGGCGGATTCGCCCCACGTGTTGATCCAGCAGATACCGGCTTCAAGCTGGTGGATCACGCGGTGCGCGCGGTTCAGGTCGCGGGTGACCACGCCGGCGGCCAGGCCGAACTCGGTGTTGTTGGCGCGGCGAATCACTTCCTCTTCATCGTCATAGCTGAGGATCGACATCACCGGGCCGAAGATCTCTTCGCGCACGATGGTCATCTCGTCGCGGCAGTCGGTAAACACGGTCGGTGCCACCCACGCACCGTTGTCGAAGCCTTCACCGGTTAAACGCTCGCCGCCGCACAGCACGCGTGCGCCTTCGGCCTTGCCGCTGTCGATAAAGCGCATCACGTTGTCGCGGTGGGCGAAGCTGACCAGCGGACCGAAGTTGGTTTGCGGATCGTTCAGATCACCGGCGCGAATACGGGAAACGCGGAAGCGAATTTTGGCTTCAAACGCGCTCTTCAGTGACGAGGGGATAAACACCCGGGTGCCGTTGGTGCAGACCTGGCCGGAGCTGTAGAAGTTGGCCATCATGGCGATATCTGCCGCCAGATCCAGATCGGCATCGTCAAAGATAATCAGCGGCGATTTACCACCCAGCTCCATCGTCACCTCTTTCAGCGTCGAGCCTGCGGCGTTGGCCATCACTTTCTTGCCGCTGACTACGCCACCGGTAAAGGAGACTTTATCGATGCCCGGGTGCCCGGTCAGCAATTGC
>NZ_JBWKUK010000034.1:0-11660 GCF_059420805.1 Erwinia sp. GW821-FHT03D09 | reverse complement strand
TTGTGCCGCCGATCAGTCCGGCGAGCGCACCCGAATGGCCGATGGTATCCCCAACGCGTGCTGCTTCCAGCATGGTATTCGCTCCTGTCCTTGGTCGAAATGTAGGGTGTTACGGGTGTTGGTAACTGCTCAGGCAGGCGGAGAAGAAAGCTTCATCCTGCTCGGTCAAGGCATGTGAACTCGCCAGCGTGAAAATCAGCACGGCAGAAGCTGAAACCGGGAATACCGCCTGACGCTGATGCAGGGTCTGGCCCTTTTGCGGATGATAGCGGGAAAGCAGCGTAATGCCGTGGAACAGGCCACCGCCCAAGACGGCGGATTATTCTTCGAGAGCCTGGTACTTGCGCAAGCCTTTTTGCAACACCTCACGCTGGCGGACCAGGTAGGCGGCAAAGTCTTCGTCGGGGCGCAATTGGTCACGGGAGATGTTAAGCGATGGCCCTGATGGCGCGATCAGAATGTTGACGGTCTGCTCACGGTATCCGGCAGGCAAGGTAATGCTGCCTTCGGTGAAAACACAGCGGGGTTCTGAAATGGGGGTCATCCTTGTGCTCCATGCAAAGCCCTTATCAATGGGGCGTAGATTTACCACAATGTTGAGCCAAAAACGATAGCAGGAGGGGTAATAACATTAAGAAAATTGTAGATTTCCATGAGAGATCACTAAAAAAACCAATAATGACAAGATTCACTACACTTCGCCAAACGTTCCTAAAATATTCCTTCATTGTCTCCAGATGTCCACTCCCCTCCGTCATTGAAAACCAACGTATTCCAATGAAAACAATAGGTAAAAATTTATTGAGGCATTATCTGGGGTGCTTTCTAATGGCCACGAAATAAACCGCCTGAGTGGCATAACCTGGAGAAAAAAATGCAGTACCAACCAATATCAGTACCTGGCTCGTACTTCAATCCGCCAGCCCCGGACTCTATTCCCTATGAACGCATGCCAGCAATCATCCGCGATGCTATCTGGAGCGTACAGAACAAAACCAAAGCCCCTTTACCTTTGGTTTTCGCTGCAGCCCTGACACCAGTTGCCTTAGTTTGCCAAGGCCTGATTGACGTTAGCCCCGCAGAAGATCTGGTATTCCCGGTGTCCTCTAACTTTTGCACCGTAGCAGAATCGGGTGAACGCAAATCAACGGTCGACAAACTGTTTATGGCCCCTATTTATGACTACGGGCGTTCGGCCAGCATGGACTGACCCCGCCCCGGTAGACGATCCTGCCCTATAGTTTGAGCACAGGAGGAGCGTATGGGCACACCACGATTTACACCTGAATTTAAGGAAGAAGCCGTCCGTCAGATAACGGAACGCGGTTATTCCGTTGCCGAAGTCTCTGACCGTCCGGGCGTTTCTGCACACAGTCTCTATAAGTGGTTACGGGCTATTAAACCCGATAACAGCGAACAGCATGCCCGGGATTTACTGGAAGCCAAAAGCGAGATCCTGAAACTAAAGGCTCATTCCGAAGCGAGGTCCGACGTGGTTTAATGCGCGTGCAGTGCACGGTGAAATTTGGGTGTAAAAAAGCCCGACCGAAGTCAGGCTCTGTTTATACTGTTACTGGCACGTCAGAGTGAATACAGCAATCGCACCTAAATTACCCGGTAACACATCGTTGCGGGTGGCGATCAGACTGGCTGAAAACCTGAGTACATTCGGGCCAGGATATACCGCGTATTCACAAAGTTCGTTAAGCAGTAAAACATTACCACTCTCATCATGTAACTGGATACCGATAGCCGGATTTGTCGTTCCGAGGACCCCGTTAATGACCTCAGAGGAAATTCCGTTAAACGAGATATGGACTTTTTCAGCATCCTGATTATCAACCCGCAGTTCAAACATAACAGGTGTAGTAATACTCCCGATGTCTGAAAACTGGCTGCTGCTGATGCTCCCCATATCAACGTAAATTTCGCCGGAAGCCCCTGAGTCACCCGATTTAATATCACGACGGGTTAATACAGGGAGTGTCACTGTTTCACTGACAACATTTGCTCTGAAATTAATGATTCCGTCCAACATATACTTCCCTTTAATTTAACAGTTAATAAAAAACTCACAATTGTGAGTCTGTACGGATGTGCATTTTTAAATCTAGTTGAGAGACTTATAATCACATAGCGATTATTTCAGGACTGCTCTCTGATGTACTGCCGCAAGCCTCTCAGTGCTGACCGATCGCGCCTGATTCCGTCCCGGATACTGAGAACGTTTCGTCCAGCAACTGAAGAGAATTCGACGGTTCCAGCATCATCCAGGCCGGTGGTGGTGGTGGCTTTGGACACTGCAGGGCAATTACCTTTGACGAGCACCCTGCCACCATTATCAAGCTTGCGCTGCAGAGCATCATTTTCAGCTTTTGCATCGGCCAGTTCTCCGGTGTATTTGGCATCGAGCGCAGTAACATCGCGCTGGCGTGTCTGCATATCGCTGATCACTTCCTTCTGCTGTTTCGCCAGTGTTTCAGCTTTATCAGCGCGATTTTTCTCTCTAATATATTTTTCGTGATAGTGGTTCGCGGACCAGATAAAACCACCAACCAGGCTGGCAATAAATGCGATGATAAGTAAGCGGCAACCAATTGTCATAACCCATCCAGACAAAGCTCTTTTTCTTTTCCCCGGCGAGTGACAAGGCCAGGCAGAATGGACTTGCCTGCATATACCCAGCGAGTGAACTGATTACAGGCTGCCGTGATATTCTCCTGCCGTAGCAGCCGGAACATTGTAGATTTTTTCATCGTTGAGCATCCTACGTTAAACGTAATCGATGTGACAGCAGAGAATGTGTTATCGCTCTTTTGAAGTCACCTGGGTATTCAGATGTCGTTGCTGAGTACGAGAAAATCGACAAGTGGTTTGCATGATACCAATCCTTATCGCAATCGCCGTTGCTCTGATAGTGACGGCGCTGTTTAAACTATGAGGTCAATATGGAAGCGTACTCACTCACGCTGGCTGAGGCCTGCGCGTTCCTCGGAATCTCCCGGCCTACCGCCAGTGAATGGATACGGTCGGGCAGGCTGACAGCAACACGCAAAGACCCGCGAAAAACCAAATCCCCCTACCTCGTTACCCGTCAGGCATGTATTGCCGCACTGAATAATCCGTTGCACACTGTCGCCGTGAGCGCGGATGAAGCACATGATAAGGAGAGCACATGTCATTATTCCGCAGAGGTGAAACCTGGTACGCCAGTTACACGACGCCGGGCGGCAAGCGAATTAAAGAGTCTCCTGGGACAAAGGGCAGAAAGCAGGCTCAGGAGCTCCACGACCAGCGAAAGGCTGAATTGTGGAGAATAGAGAAGCTGGGAGATTTTCCGAGTGTGTCTTTTGCTGAGGCCTGCATGCGCTGGCTTGAAGAGAAAGCACATAAGAAATCTCTCGATGCAGACAAAAGCCGGATGGGATTCTGGCTCATTCATTTTGAAGGAGTGTTGCTGAAAGATATTACTGAGGCAAAGATTTACTCAGCGGTAAGCAGGATGAGCAACAGGAAGGCAGAAGAGCGCTGGAAACAGCGTGCAGCAGGAATGCTAAGGAAAGGGATCGACATTGGGCCCTATAAAGCCGAACCAGTTTCGACATCCACAAAGGCTAAGCACCTGGCATTAATGAAGGCAATGATGAGGGCAGCAGAGCGTGACTGGAAGTGGATCGAGAAATCTCCGGTTATAAAAGTGCCGCAGGAAAGGAATCGACGGGTTCGTTGGCTTGAACCCCACGAAGCTCAGCGACTGGTTGAGGAATGCCCGGAACCGCTTCGGTCATCTGTAGAGTTGACCCTGTAAATAATTCTGTGCAACTGCCCACGATTATTAAAGGTGGCCGCTCAGGCGGTCACCGTATTCGATAATAAAGCGGCTCATCGCCAGTCGCCAGTTGATTATCGGCATCGTCCATTTCGTCGCCGCCGCTTCCGTTGCCAGCCAGATCACTTTGCGCACTGATTCATCCGTCGGGAACACCTTCCGCTTTTTGAGCGCCTGCCTGATCACGCTGTTCAGCGATTCGATGGCGTTTGTCGTGTAAATTGCACGCCGGATATCTTCCGGATAAGCGAAGAGCGTACTCAGGTTTACCCAGTTAGCCCGCCAGCTTTGCGTTTACCACTGGCTGACCATCCCGTTCTGACTCCCGTCGTAGCACTGCCCACACACGGCGATAGCCATACGTCGGCAGGTCAGCGACCGCCGTGTTTATCCGGGACAACACCTCACTGTCGTCAAAATGGGATTGTCGTCTGCGATCCTGCCAGTCAGACCGTCGGTGAACCCTGATACTCAGCTGCGCACGCGACACACCGATACTCCGGCAGACGTCAGTTATTCGCCGTCCCCGGGCAACAAGGGGGCATGCGCAATCCATTTTTTTGCCCGACCGAACTCCACGGCCTCTTTAAGTATTTCAGCTTCCATCGTCTTTTTGCCCGGAAGGCGCTGCAGCTCGCGGATTTGCTTATTGGCAGCAGCAAGTTCAGATGCGGGAACGACCTCTTCGCCTGATGCCACGGCGGTCAGAGAGCCGTCTTCTTATCAATGTCACAGCAACGTATTTTTCTCCGTGCCATTTATTTACAAGAGTTGATTGTTCTAAGATGGGGCTTCCTTGTGACTAAACTCTGGCATAGAGTTTATTCATTTAGTTGCATTCCCACAATTGTGGGTAAGATCAAGCTCTAATCAGTTGAGAGAAAAATCGTGAGCTTCCGCTCCTCGCTCAAAGCAGCCCAAGATTTTCGAGAGGCACGTTAGTGCCGGGAACGGATATGACCAGTTTGGAATGAGTGACTAGTCGAAACAATTCCGCAAAAACATCATGTCCAAAAGAGTAATTGGTTAGCGATGTTTAGTTAATTTTTCGAGTAAATTTTTGCTCAGTAATGGTACTGCCCCACTGGTCGCCTTCCCATTCTTTCGACAATTCAAATCCGAATGATTCGTACAATCGTCTTGCCGCGATAAGTTTATTAAACGTCCATAATTGTACCGAAGTGAACTTCTGCTCATCACAAAAACGCATTGCTTCTGCAATGAGTTTTCTGCCCAGTCCACTGCCACGACAGCCATCGTCAAGGATGAACCAGCGCAGATGCGCCTCATTATTTCCCAGATCCTCACCGTCAATAGCAACTGAGCCGACTATGCGCTCGTTCACCATTGCCAGCCAGACCTGATTACATGGCTTATCTAATCGCGCCGAAAAATCAGCAAGCCCTGCTGCAACCTTCGCTTCAAAAAAATTGCCGAAGTCATACTCTCTGGCGTAATAGCTGCCATGCATTTCAGTAATACGGCCAATCATACCTGCATGATAACCAGAGACTATTTTGAAGTTGTTCTGCACTTTTTCTACGGAGTTTTCGCGACAGGCTTTCAACGCAATGGCATATGAAGAAAGATTCTTTGATACAGCCACTTGGGTAAACGGATCGAGCTTACCGAGTGCTGCGGCTACCCGTTGGTCAGCGTAAGCGTTTATGTTCTTTACTGTCTCTCGCCCCTTACCGGTGAGACTTAATAGCTTCGTCCTTGCATCGTCAACGGAAGGGGTTTCTTCAAGCTCTCCGCCCTCGACAAGTTTAGCGAGCATACGGCTGACGCTGGACTTCTCCAGTCCCAAAATTTGCACCAGTTGAGCGGCTGTCATTGCCCCATGAGTTTCAACTTCAAGCATAGAGTGGACAGCTGAGGGGGGATAATTAGTTGCAGCTAGATTTTGGTTCATGAAGCCCAGTTCACGCACCATTAAACGTGAAGCCGCACGTATGTTTTTTATAGTCTGTAGTTCTGAAGTCATTTGCTTAACCCAATAATAATAGTTGCACTATACAACCATTTCGCTATTGGGTTTGTCAATCTCTCACTTCATGTCTGCTCTTCGCTCGTAGCAGACCTCACAGTGTCAGGCTGTCCGCTCCGTGCCAGAAGCGGACGTAGCTAAACTGACGAGTTGTCAATGAAGACATCTTCGGCAAACGCGGACATCTTTACCAGTGCAAGCAGCGCTAAACTCTTTCGGCTGCGTTTTCATCTTCGCAGCCGGAAAGTAGATTGCGTGGATGATTAAAATGCTATCGCCACGTCTAATTGACCCGTAACACCGTCGCTGTGAGTATCTGCTGAAAGATAATCCACACGTGTAGCGACCGTGACATTACGGTATTCCCCGCTCAGACGCAGACCCGCCTTGTACAGATTTTTGCTGCCGAACGCAGAGGTTTGATCAATACCTATTCCATAAAGCATCCCGTGACTGTTGACGTTAGCGTCATTCAGCAAGCGTTCGTAGCCCAGATTGATGCCCGGCGTAAGCGCCCAGCTTCCCACCTTTTGCGGCAACAGTGCTATACCCAGATCGGCGGTTGCGCTGGTTTGCGTTTCATTAACGCCTGCCATATCCAGCGCCAGTTCACTCCCTTTCTCCTGAAATCCGTCGATGGAAAGATGAGTGACCTGCACTCCCAGCGCGGGATCGAGCGTCAGGGACGATGCCATAGTGAGCCAACCAACGGAGGCCCGACCGCTGTAGTACTGGCCGCTGCTGTCCCCTCGAGCCATACCTAAGCCACCCGCCAGATGTCGCTCGCTCTCATAGTCAATGTACCCCGCACTACCCTGTATACCCGCCCAGGGACCGTTGTTGAGGGAACGGAAACCATAGCGAGCACCAAGGGTTGCCGAGGTGGTATGCGTTTTTACGTCACCCCCTGCCGCAGAAACAGAACCCTGGCTGTAACCGATGGCGCCGTTAGCGGTTGCGGTGTCGTTAAAACGGTGCGTGATGCCAACAAGCGCACCGTTGGTATGCTCATTACTGGAACTGGCGCCGTCATGGTTATCTGTTCCAAGGTAACCTGTCAGCCCTTGCAGCCAGACCTGAGACTGTTCTGTTTGAAGGTTACGCCCTGTAATCTGTGGCGCAATGGCGTCGTACTGTCGTGATGGCTGACGCAGCAGATAGCTTTCGGCATCAGCATGAACCTGGCCGCCGATCTGATTTTCCACGCCGCCTAAGGATCGCTGATCGATGGCATTTTGTAGATAATAGTTATACGCGGTGTAATGTCCGGAAAGTGCCGAATCCTGTAGGGCATTCAGCACGCTGGCCCCAGCCCCCGCATTGCCTGAGAGATTTTCCTGACCGGGCAGCGTCAAATAGCGCACCATCTTACCTCTGAGCACATAAATGGTGGCCTGATCAAGGCCCAGTCCCTCCTTGAGATAGCTATCCATTGAGCCATAGCTGGCGATGACCTGATCCAGCCCTGCCTGCAACCAGTTTTCCCTCACCCCCATCAGTGCGCCGTAGGTCTCTTTCCTCGAGGCAGGCAACATGGCGATGGTGGCATTCAGGCGTGCCGCTGTGTAGTCGTTGGTAGCGAGATAGTTCGCCATAATATCGTCCTGACTAACGCCCGCTATCGATTGCAACACCGCGCTGATCCACCCTGTGCGATCCTTGCCTGCCGTACAGTGATAGAGCGCAGCGTCATCCGCGTTAGCTAGCTCGCGGAAGACTTCTCCGAGTCCCTGACGGGCATAATCGCTGGTGACAAAGCTACGCTCCCCCTCTTCCATCATCGTGACCACATCGCCGACGGTCATCTTGCTGAGATCAATCACGAACGCGCCGTTATTGCCGATGAGATCAATGTTCACATATCGACTGCCATCAGGCAGCGTATCAGCCTGCGCGGCCACTTCCGCTGGCGATCGCACATCAATCACCGTGGAAATCGCCAGGCTGTTTAGCGTGGCAAGATCGTCGCTTTTCGGCGTAAGCGCATTGGAGCGATAGAAAACGCCTGAGCGCATCTCACCGTTAAATGTGGTGGTATAGGCCGTATCGATTCCGGCGATATCGCGGAAATTATCGATCCCGACAAGATGGGGCGTGGAAAGAACAGTCTCAGCCTGGACGGCGGTACAGAACAGGCAGATCAGAACAGCCAAAGGACGTACGGGCGGTTTCAAAGTAATACTCCTGCAAGTAAATGTAAACAAGGCACGGAGTATATTGAGGTGATGTTTCATTAATGTTACATAATTGAGTGCTTTATTGATTGTGAAGGGTGAAAAATGACCAATCTCAGGCTAATCATATCAATAATGACCTGCCAGCCCTTTTCCTGCTCATAGCGGACCTTCGGCTCAGTCAAGGCGTCCGCTCCGTGCCAAGGGCGGATGTTGGCGCTTAAGGTAATTTTGATAAATTTTTTGATGAACTCCTATGTTCGATTGACCATCCTGGCATACCAAAAAGGAATCTAAATGTTAACTGTGTGGGGCCGAAAGACATCGTCTAACGTCCAAGCGTTGATGTGGTGCATTGGAGAAATGCAGTTGCCATATATCAGGCATAACGTGGGGCATAAATATAAAGGAACTGACACGGATTTTTTTTATTCGCTTAATCCTAACCGCACTGTGCCTGTATTGCAGGATGGTTCCGCCTCCCCTTTGTGGGAGACGGGAGCCATTCTACGCTACCTGGCAAATCGTTATGGCACAGAATCTTTTTGGCCACACGATGCGGAGAAAAAGGCAAATGTCGATCGATGGGCTGAGTGGGCAAAAATTAACGTTGCAATGGCATTCACTGCACCTGTGTTCTGGCGAGTAGTTCGAACTCCAGAGAGTCAACGCGATGTAAAAGCAGTAAATCAAGCGATGGTAAACTTGGAGAAAAGCCTGTCAATCGCCGATATACAGCTTTCTGGCTGGAGAGGCATATTGCTAACCTCGTAGTGTGTAATCTGCTGGGAGTAGGTTAAAGTCGCTTCGGTGTCACTTTGCATATCAGTAAATGTACCTTACACCGATGTTTGGAGGCATAAGCCAGTTCAAGAGGAATTGATTTTGCTTGATCATATTTTTATCTCAGTCAGCGACCCTGTACGTTCAATCGAATTTTATGAGCGCGTGCTGCCTATTCCTGGCATCGTAAGCCGCCATGATTATGACGGGGCACTGGGGCCTCACGGACACCCTGATCTCAAAGGATTCGGTGCAAATGGCCGGATATTTTTCTGGCTCAGGCAGGGAACTGTTTGCGCTGATGCTGTCCACGTAGGTTTCATCGCAGAATCGGAGTCCATGGTTAACGCGGCGCACGCTGAAGCTCTTGCTGCTGGTGCAACCGAAGTTCACCCACCTGGAGCGCAAAAGCATTATTGATCCTACCCAAAATAATCAAACACTTATAAATGAATCTGGCCTTTATAGTGCTGTCATGGGCTCCCAAAAAGACGAGGCAAAGAGATTCAAAAAGTGGGTCACTTCTGAAGTACTGCCATCTATCCGAAAAACTGGAGGCTATAATCTTGCTCCTAAAACCTACTCTGAAGCACTTTTCGTAGCAGCACAGCAGGCTCAACGAGCTGAAGAAGCAGAAAAATTAATTGAGCGGAAAGATTCGCAGTTTAAATCGGTCCGGGGCTCATACGGTAACCACGTCATGCAACATAACAGATATGTGCACAGTAAAGGCGAAGGGTTCAGGCATGCCACCATAGCTCATGTTAAAAGCGCAATCCCGGGGAAATACAGCTGGAAAACCCTTGCAAACTACTGCAGTTACCATCAACTGCCAGTTGAAATACTGACTCCTCACTATCAATCAGTGCCTCTGAACTCATATCCAGCAGAGGCGTGGATGGCGATTTATAACATTGATATTTCAGAACTTTGATTTAATGAGTCGCTACATCTAGCTAACCCGGCCGCCGCACCGGGTTTTTCTTTTCTGAACACCTCACACAGGCACATCATCAAACTCAAACGTAGTCGCATCATTCGCAACACGCCCCCATCATCATGAGGACGATTGGAAAGAGATGATGCAGTGGCGGGCTGGCTGACTGGCTGATTTTCTCCCTGTCCTTCAGTTCCCAGGTATTGCTTGCACCGTTGAACTGATGGCGTCCGACAACGTTACCTATCGGGTTAGTGTTAAAGACAACATCCCCGTGATTGCCGGCCGGTGGGTAGTCGGTAAGGTTTACAGGAACATCCAGCCCCTTCGCGTAATATTTACCGGCCTCAACACGGCAGACCCCGGTGTTATTCAGCGTCTTGACTGCACCGAATATCTCCACCACAGCAGACGCATCCCGCGTCCAGTACGGCATGTCTGTCGTCTCAAGCACGGTAGATGAGTGGTATGCCTCAATCTGGTTGTAGGTGTTACAGAAACCGCTAGCTCCGTCAACGTGTACGTTGCTGCAGAAAACCTTACCTTTGTTTCCCGTCACCAGGTTCTCATGAATAATTCGCTCGCCACCTACTACTACCAGGTCACTCAGCAGTATGCGGTCCCACAGTGCACGCATCCAGACAAGCCGCCCCACACCGGCTGTCGGGAATATAAGCTTCCCTGAAAGCTCAAGTGTGCCAATAAAGCCTCCTGCTGACTGCGCGGTATCCCCACTCTGGGTTCGTGCCTGCTCGGTATGCACGACCGCCTGCGCTCCGTTGATGGGATCTGCGTTGGCAAAATGCAGGGCCATCACTTCGACCCTGCAGTTGTTCCCTACATAAGCAGCAGACTTTAACGGAACTCCTTCTTTGTATCGGATGTTTTTTAGCCCGATATACTTGATGTTTCCGGTGAGGCCGTAGCGGTTAGCCTCCCAGTCAGGTGATGCCATATGTGTACCTCTTTGGGGGTTGTTATTCACGATGCCGTCCGATGGCAATAAAAAACCGCCCGGAGGCGGTTATAGAGAAACAACAGACACTCATCCTTGATTTAATCACTCAATTACCAGTTACCGTCTCGATAATCAAAAGAAACATAATATGAACTATCAGAAAGATTAATTTTATGTTTAAAATATGGTTGCAATAATGAAACCCACTCATTTCTCACATCAAAACAACCATTATTAATATTATCCTTTAAAGGCATCCCCAGACTTTCAATGACAGAACCATCATCACCAAAGTCTTTAGAATACTCTTCGCCTTCAAATTCTTCAGTTTTCTTATCAAACCAGGTTAATTCTAATTTAAGACCCATACTTACCTCTCAAAGATATTTTTTAATATTTCGTTTCGGTGGGTTGGTTTTTTCAATTTTCTTACCAGTCTTGGGATCATATGAACCTGTATATTCACCATCGCTTGCTCTATACTCTTCCAACTCACCATGCCGGGAGTCCCACTCATATATTTTACGTCCTTTGTCTCCAATCCAGCGATCACGGAGGCCACCACCATCTTGTTTCGGTGTTTTTTTGGGGCCCCTCTTTAACTCACCCAGCCCTTTGATTTCATCCGTCTTAGGTGCGATATGTGGATTTGTCCCTATATTTCCAGACGCGTTTTCTCTCTTATGGTTGCGATAACTTTCTGCGTATATATTCTCGTGGGGAGCGATATCCCAGCGCGCTGTGTGGATGATGTTCGTTGTAATGACTGAACGCCACCGCCAGATTCATCACTGCCGTCCGACTGTCCTGTTTGGGCATAATGCTGATGTAATCCCGTTTTATCGTCTTCACGAAGCTTTCTGCTATGCCGTTACTCTCCGGGCTCCTCACTGCCGTTGTGCATGGCTCAAACCCCAGCATACGGGCGAACTCCCTTGTTTCATGCGCCCTGTAAGCTGAACCATTATCCGTCAGCCATTCCAGCGGTT
>NZ_JBWKUK010000033.1:0-12656 GCF_059420805.1 Erwinia sp. GW821-FHT03D09 | reverse complement strand
AGGACCCACAAAGGAGAAGGCTACAACGAACTGCGGTTTGAAGATGCCAGGGGCAGCGAAGGGCTGTTTCTGCATGCGCAAAAGGATATGACGACCAAGGTGCTGAATAATCGTACCACTACCGTGTTAGCTAATCATACCGAGATGGTCATGCAAAATCAGACTGTTTCTATCCTTCAAAACCACAATATGACAGTGAGTGCCAATCATGGTGTGGCGATACAGGGTGATCAGACGACGGTGATTGGTGGGCGAAGAGAGGAAGCAGTGCAAGGCCCATTAATACTCTCTTCTGCCACAGGTATACGGTTGGTATGTGGTGCTGCGGTGATCGAATTGGATACAAGCGGTAATATCAGTTTGATTTGTAATAATTTTAACTTTTATGGTTCTGCCAATGGTCAGATCGCAACAGGGGGTGTGTTGGATCTGAATATGGATGGCGGGGGGCCAGGAACAAAGGCAGGTCCGAGCGCTGCGGCTATTAAAGCTGCGGTTAAGGCGGCTTTCCCACCGGCTAAAAAATAATAAACGTCAATAGGGATGAAAAATGAAATACCAAATCCAAGAGGGAAACTTTGAGTTACCAGTCGGTGGGGAAGATGAGAGTGTTAATATAATAAAATTCAATGAATTGCAGGCGGCGTTGGTGATTACTCGCGCCCGTTTGGCACAAGGACAGTCATTGGAGGGATATTACGACCAGCAGATGGCACAGTTAAAACGCGCCATGAAAAACTTTCTGCTTGATGAGAAAAAAACCGTCATGGTGAACAGTCCTGATGAACAACGACAGTCTTACCAGGCACACTGTGAGTTCGACCAAAAAGGACAAAAGATGCACCAATGCCTTTTATTCACTGAAGCACAAGGGAGCTTATTGGTGATGGCTTATTCACAGCCAAGGGCTTTTAGTGAGACTGACCTGGCTCACTGGCAGGGGATTATCGATAGCCTCGTTCTTCATTGATTTTTTGCAAAGGATAGCATCATGGCAGGGGATTTTCTGGCAGCAAAAGTAGATGACAAACTGGCGCACACATCCATCTGGGCTGATTTGGTCAGTGGTGTAGTGAAAGGCGCTATTTATGCTGCGATTGGTGTAGCAGCTGTGGCAGCAACAGCCGCAACAGGAGGGGCTGCGTTGGCTGTTGGGTTAGCTGCGGGTGTGGCGGGTGGGTTCGTACTAGGGGAGGCGATTGATGCCGTTTCTGATGGTATCGGTGAGTTAATCGGTGGCACATCGCTGGATGCAACCATTATCACAGGCTCGTTAAACGTAAAAACCAAAAGCAAGCTTGCTGCGCGTGCTGCCGGAAGCATTCCCCATGAACGTCTCTATGCATTAATCGAAGAGGAACGGCAAAATCCGCCAAAGAATAAAGCGTTGGCCATCGCCGAAGGCGTAGCAAAAAAAGCCTTTATGCTGACGCCAGTAGGAATGACCATGTCTGCAGGTTCAATGGCCACATCGTTGTTCGATGACAATAAAGCGGCTCCGACTCCACCAACGCCACCGCCTGACAATGAGCCGAAAAAAGGGTTCTGGGAGGGGGTTTGGGATGGTATTGTTGCCCCGGTCACTGCGCCCAAGGATCCTGCTGCTACCCCGAAAGATGACGATAAAATTGTCTGTACCAAATGGCATGCCTTTGGCGGACCACTATATTTGGCCGAAGGCTCTAAAAAGGTGCTAATCAACAGCCAACCTGCCAGCCGTAACGGCGATCGCAGTACCTGTGAAGCCGTGATCAAACATACTCACGGTACACCGCGAGTTCGAATTGGTGGCAGCAGTGTGGTGGTCCGTGATATCCGAAGTGGAAAAAACCCGATCATGGATTTTTTGGGCCAGGTGGTCGGCTCTGCTGGGGTGGGGTTACTGGCTGGAGGATTACGGTCGGTACTCAACGGCGGGATCCGCAATTGTCTGAAGACCGTGGGGTGCACCCTCGCGATGGAGGCAGTAGGATCTGCCATCGGCGTTGGGATTAGCGCCACAGTGGGGGGCGCTATTGGTCGGGCTACTTCGGCGGTTTCCAATCCGGTTAATGCAGCCACCGGATCCAAAGTGCTCTACGGTGAGGAGGATCGTGATTTTGTGCTGCCGGGGCACTATCCATTGTATTGGCAGCGCGTGTATAACAGCCGCAATCGTAACCGGAGCGTGCTGGGCCGCGGTTGGTCATTGCCGTTTGATGTCTCTGTACGCCTTGAACAGTCCAGGCTCTTTCCGGGAGAGGATGAGGTGATTTACACCGATCGTTCCGGACGCGATCTCCCGTTGGGGATTATGGCATTGGGCAGTGCGTTCTTTTATGTTGATGAAGGCTTCCGGATGTATCGTAGCCTGAACAATATTTTCCTGCTTGAAACCCCGGACGGCGATTACCAGCTTTTTGAAACTGATCCCCACCGTATAAACCGGCTTCGGCTGGCCCAGACCCTCGACCGCCATGAGAACAGCCTGACCTACCGTTATAACCTGGAGGGGCAACTCACTCATATCTTTGATAAGACACAGGCGATAGCGGTAGAACTGCGTTATCACCCTGAACACCCGCAGCGCCTCTACCAGGTTTTTCAGCAGAGTGAAGAGCAACACGAACGCCTGTTAGTGGAATATGGCTACAATGCTGCCGGGCAATTGGAAACCGTTCAGGATGCGGATGGCCGTGAGACGCGGCGTTTTGCCTACGATCCTGAACACCACTTGATGACTATGCATCAGTTTGTGACAGGGCTGCAGGCACGTTATCGCTGGCAATGGCTGACCGTACCGGACGAGTTGCGAGATGAGGGAGATCCGCCAGAACAGGGCTATGTTGCTGAGCATTGGTTGATGGATGGCGAACAGTGTCTTGAAGCCTATCAACTGGAGTACGATCTGCCTCAGCGAACCCTGCGTGTGCACCAATCTGGGGTAGGTGTCAGTGTCCGGCAGTGGGATACACAACACCAGATAACCGTGCACACTGATGTTTATGGTCATCGCTGGCAGTTTGCGTGGAACGACAAGCGCCAACTGAGTTCTGCGACAGATCCGCAAGGGGGGATCTACCGTTTCGAGTATGACGAACGCGGTAACCTCAGTGCCAGCATCAATCCGGAAGATGAGAAGTTCTTTACCGAGTGGGATGAGGATTTTGCGTTTCCACGTTCGCGGATATTGCCCAACGGTGGTACCTGGTATTACCAGTACGGTGCACGGGGCGACCTTATCTCTACTATTGACCCCGCAGAGCAGGTTACCCGCTATGACTATGATGACCAGGGCAATCTGATACGCCTGTTGGATGCCAGAGGTAATGAGAACCACTATGCCTACAATCACCGTGGGCAGGTGATCCGGCAGACAGACTGTTCTGGTTACATGACGCGGGTGGAATATGACGCGTGGGGGCAGTTACAGCGGGTGACGGATGCCAGCGGGGCCATGACTCAATACCACTTTTCTGCTGCGGGATTATTGGAAAAACAGGTCCTGCCCGATGGCCGGGAGCCCCGGTTTCAGTATGATCCTGCCGGTCAACTTGAGCAGGTTATCAGCCCGGCGGGGGATATCACCCGATTTGCACGCAACCTCCGTGGGCAGGTCACGGCGCGGTGGGATGCCAAACAGCAGTGTGTACGTTTCCAGTATGACACTTTGGGGCGATTGG
Source organism: Erwinia sp. GW821-FHT03D09 (assembly GCF_059420805.1). NCBI lineage: Bacteria > Pseudomonadati > Pseudomonadota > Gammaproteobacteria > Enterobacterales > Erwiniaceae > Erwinia > Erwinia sp. GW821-FHT03D09. The sequence goes on along the minus strand of NZ_JBWKUK010000033.1, from coordinate 8,994 downwards.
TGCGGTTACTGAATGAGAAAGGAGAAGCCTACCGGTTTGAGTATGACGCATTGCATCGCCTGACGGCGGAATACGATCTGAGTGGTCAATGCAGGCAGTACCAGTACAACGCATTGAGCGAGTTGATTGCGCTGGCCCATTTCCCGGATGCAGATGCGGCTGCGTTACAGTATTCGCCACTCTTTACCTGCTTTGAACGCGATGCGATTGGCCGGGTGCGGACGAAGATGACACACGACAGCCGCACTGAATACTGTTATGGCAAGAAAGGCATCACTCTCACCCGTTTTACGCGCGCCGAATGGGCGCAGGCCAGGGCCGAGCAGCGTGAACCCGACGTTGAAGACGTGCTGGAATTTACCTTTGACAGCCTGGGGCAACTGACCGCAGAAAATAATCACGGTGGTCAGTATCAGCATCACTATGATCCGTTGGGTAATCTGTTGAGTACGGTTCTGCCTGATGGTCGAGTGTTGCTCCATCTCTATTATGGCAGTGGCCATTTACAGCAGACAAACCTGGTGGATGGTGAGCAGACCTGGGTCCTGGCAGAGTACGAGCGTGATCGGTTGCACCGGGAAATCAACCGCACCCAGGGAGCGTTGCAGCAGCAGACGGAGTACGACGGCAGTGGCCGTATTGTCGCCAATATTACCCGGTCAGGGGCCCTGGCCACGGTCTTTGCGCCGGTGATTGACAAGCGCTATGGCTATGATGCCCATGACAATCTGGTCGAAAGGATCGTGAATTACGGTAATACGGACAGGCCGCTTCATTACGGGCCACGAGAGGCGGAGCAATACCAGTATGATCCGGCAGGGCAGATCCTGGCGAAAGTGAAAGGGTACGATACGGCTGAGTATCGGTATGATGCCGCGGCTAACTTGCTGGAGAGTAACTCCTCAGTGGCCGTTCAAAACCGGGTAACCCATTCAGGAGGATATACTTACCGCTATGATGCCTTTGGCCGGCTGTCGTTGCGTACCCATGAGCGTAAACGAATCAGGCAGCACTTTGGCTACAACAGTGAGCATCGCCTGATTGAAGTACGGTTTGAGGGACACCCGGACTTCACTCATGCAGAGTACCGCTATGATGCGCTGGGGCGGCGAACGCAAAAAATCCTGTATCGGCATGGCAACGCTGGGGTGCCAGCAGCGGAGCCTGAGGTGACCACGTTCTACTGGAATGGGATGGTACTGTGTGGTGAGTGCACCAGCGACAAACCCAAAAATCACGTGTTGTACACCTATCGCAACTTCAGTTACGAGCCGTTGGCCCGGGTTGATACTTTTCATCATGAAGAGACGGAAACGGAGAAAATCCATCACATCGTGGATGTGTATTACTACCATAATCACCTGAACGGGATGCCGGAAGAGTTGACCAATGCGGAGGGTGATATCGTGTGGCGCGGGCAGGCGAGTTTATGGGGGAATACGCTGAGTGAGGAGAATAGACAGTATGCGGTGGTGGCCCAAAACCTGAAGTTGCAGGGGCAGTACTTGGATCGTGAGACAGGGTTGCACTATAATACCTTCAGATTTTTTGATCCTGTCTGCGGGAGATTTACGCAGCCTGATCCGATAGGGCTGGCGGGGGGGATGAACCTGTATGCTTATGCATCAAACCCGCTAACATGGATAGATCCTCTTGGACTATCAGGGTGTGCTGTTACAAGAGCGGCGGAACATCGCAGTAATTTAGGAGGAAAACCTGGAGGAATTGGAAAAGGAAGGAATATAGCCACTTCTAATTATGATATTGATGGTGTATCAGGAGTTGCTGATGCTGTAAGTGGTAGAGGGTCTATTCCTGGGTTTGTTGATATTCCTGATCCAAATAACCGTTTATTCACAACAACGACTGTTTCCCATCCCCGAGCTTTTGATTCAGAAGCTAAAATATTAGAGCATATTGGGAGTAAAATAACACCTGACTCTAAAGGTACTATTAACCTATTTTCTGAATTGCCAATATGTGATTCATGTCAAGGAGTTATTAGGCAGTTTGGGGAAATGTTCCCGGGCGTGAAAATAAATATTCTTCAATAGGTATAAAATGAATAAAGAATTGTATGTTGAGGAAATTGATAAGATTGTAAGTGTAATCACTGAGAAAGGTATGCGTGTTATAGGATGTACTGAAAAACAAGTTGTGATTTTGGAGGAGGAATACGGAGTTTTGCCTTGCTCTTATAAAATTTTCTTGAAGAAAATGGGTATCACCGCTGGTGATTTCAAAGGAGGTACTTGGTTTTTCTTTAATGAATTACAAGATATAAATGAAGAAACTCGTAATTTAATGGAAGATAATAATGTTATCCCTCCTCCCAATATGTTTGCATTCTTAATGCATCAGGGTTACACATCATTATTATTTGTTGATACGGATAGTTTTGATCCTGCTGTTTATTGTTACACTGAGGGAGAGGATATAACTGATATTCATATGACATTCAGTCAGTTTATGAAGGCTGAAATAAATAACTACCTTTCTTGAAAGTAACCGGGGAATATTCCCGGCTATTTTTATACATTTACCCGGTTAAGCCCGGTATCTTTTGGAACGCCGCTTTAGCGGCGTCCCGTATTTCCTGATTAGTCTGCTTAAGTTCCAGCAGTTCCAGTCGCAGACTGTCTTTTTTACGCTTCAGTTCATCCACTTCATCGCTGTCTTTAATAATCACAATACAGCCATTGGTTATTTTAACGGTGACATGGACACCCCGATCAAATCCCGCCTCACGCAGCCACTTACCCTTTAAATTAATATTCGGCGTACTGGTATCGCCCTGATTCGGCACATATCCGACGATATACTGCCGCTGCGCTTTGGAAATCTTCACTTCTGAAATACAATCGTGTTCAGCCATGATTAACTACCTCGTATAGTTGCTTGTGGTGAGCGGCTGTTACAGGTTGCCTCCTGTAGCAGTCGCGTTAAATATCAGTCAGTTACGCGCCTGTGCAATCAGGGCGCTTAACATCTCCGAAATCATCTTCTGCTTTGCCTTCGGCAGACTGTCGATCTCTTCAATAAGCTGTTGCCACTTCGGGGCCGGGCCGCGCTTACGGGTGATCTTCTCCGGTTCTTCGCCCAGTAAATCTTCCAGAGAAACTGAAAGCAGCCTTGCCACGGCTGGGAGTATGGATATCTGTATCCGCCGCCTTCCGGCCTCCCATGCCTGTACAGCCTGCTGGGAGACGTTCAGCGCCTGCGCAACCTGCGTCTGCGTCATCCCTGCCTCCTTCCTCAGCGCGGTGATCCGCCTGCCAAGTTCAGCGATAAATACCTGTTCTTCGTTACTAATCGGTGCGGCCATAGTCGTTTTACCTGAAATCCTTTGAGACCTGATGACTATAATCTATTCCATGTTTTACATTTAACTGTTGTAAATACTACTAGCTGATGTATATGCTTGTCGAGTTATTTTTAGTCAAACCCTCTTGACAGGTTTTTACAGGAGTTCGCGTTATGGCCCGCATCCCGGAAGCAGAGTTACAACACCTGAAAACCGCCGTTCCGTTAGTTGCCGTTGTGCGCTCGCAGGGGTGGCAGATGTTCAAAAAGGGCAAGGACTTCACGGTGCTGTGCCCGTTCCACGAAGAGAAAACCCCGTCTCGCGTCATCTCGCCGTCGAAGAACCTGTATCACTGCTTCGGCTGCGATGCGGGCGGCTCGGTGCTGGACTGGGTGATGCACACCGAAAAACTGAGTCTGCGTAAGGCGGTGGAGCGGCTGTGCGGTGAGCCGTGCCGTCACCAGCAGGCCTCGCCAGCTCGCGCCCGGCCAACCCGTAGCAGAGCCGCAGCAAGCAGCGGCCCCGCTACGGGGTCGGGTAATGACAGACATCACAGATAAAGACAACGACAAAACAAAGGGTTAACGGCGGCTTGCGCCGCCGTTATACTGGTCGTCGGGGTAAAAGTGCGCGTCGGGATCGGTGTGCTAACGTGATGTTAAAAGTGTGAAAGCTGCTCTTTAAAAAGTGAGGCGTGGCACGGGCGGTAGCGTGTTAAAAAGTACGATGGCATCGGGATCGTCCCTATGACCCGATAGGGCTGGCGGGGGGATTAATCTTTATCAGTATGCGCCTAATCCATTAACGTGGATCGATCCTCTTGGGCTGGTTAATACAGCATTATCAGAATTGTTAGGTTTAAATTCTAATTCTATAGGCGTTTATAGATACACTGATAAAACAGGACGTATTTATGTAGGTTCAACAGTTGACCAAGATTTCATTACAAGATTAGGGCAACATATAGATTCTGGTAAATTACCTATTGATCAAATCAGTACTGTACAAGTGCTTAATATGGATGGTCATTCTGCACAAAGTATATTAAATAAGGAAGCTAGTGAGATAGTCAGAAATGGAGGCCGAATAACTGATGGTGGAACTACATCAAATATTAGGGCGCCGAGTGGAACTAGAGAAAATTTCAAAAATAGTGCATGGGTACAGGCTGAAAGTGCTCAAGAGTCTAGATTCGGTTCTAAATGATAAGAGGATAATGACATGGGAGATTGGAGTCGAGAGCCTTGGGGTAATGATGAGGCTGCTGATTGGTTTCATGTGTTTTGGAAAAAAAATGATATTTCTTTACTAATAAATGAAATAGAAGATTTTTCTCCTAAAGATGAACGATATGATTCAATAAGAGCTGCTTGTTATTTACTACAGACTATAGGTATTGTTTATGTTTGGCCTGTGCGTCATAGGGATATATTAAAAGATCTTCTAAATAAATCTATTGTAATATTAACCAATATGATTTTCCCTCCTGATGAAGACTGGGGTTTTCTTGATATGTGGGGAAATGATGCTGAAGTAATAAAAGCAGTAGAGTCACAAATTGAAATATTGAAAATTAGGTTGTCTGAAATAAAAAATTAAAGTTGATGAAATAAGGCTTGGCTACTTTAATAAATAAATGGCCGGAAAGATCTCCTGATCTTTCCGGCTATTTTTATCCGTTTACCCGGTTAATCCTGGTATCTTCTGGAACGCCGCTTTAGCGGGATACTTACAATATCCCGCAGTTGCTGGCGTAGCTCTTCCTGTTCGTGTTTAAGATCGTCCACTTCATCACTGTCCAGAACCAGCACAATACAGCCATCGGTTATTTTAACGGTCAGATGTGCGCCCGTCTCAAATCCCGCTTCACGCCGCCATTTACCTTCGGGCGCTTGGTATCGTCTCTGTTGGTGTATCACTCAGGATGGAGTAACATTCTGTTTTTAGTTATGGTCGTTTGCCATGCGTTTTAATAGACTGATAGTACGCTCCAAATTGAGGGTATAACTGGAAAATAGGTTGGTTCCGTTCTTATGACCCGATAGGGCTGGCGGGGGGAATTAATACCTATGCGTATGCGCCGAATCCTCTCATGTGGATCGATCCGTTTGGGTTGACATGTGTAGGCAAAGGTTCAGGGGGTAAAGGTTCTGGTGGTAATAAAGCAGTGGATCGTGCCGTGGCTGAACTGGATATGGCGGTACAACGTGCTAGCAGATTGCTTGACCGTGGTGGTCATATGAATACACCATGGGGGAAAATACATCAGCGTTGGTCGAATAACTCCCATATACCTCAGTGGTTGAAAAATGTATCACGTGGTAACGCTATTCAGCAGATAACAGATAAACTAACTGCAAATAATAGGTATTTGTTAGATATTGATATTAAAAGGAATGTAACTGGATCATGGTGGGGAATTTACGTCCAGACTATCATGCTACACTACCTAATGGCAAAGTTGCGGTATTTGATATTACAACGCCGGGTCAGGCACCTAAAATCAGGAAGTATAATGTTGATGGTGTGACTGACTGGTTGATTAATATTCTTTATTGAGGTGGCTTATATGAGCAGGAAGTTAAAAAAAGAGTTAAGAGAACGATGGTCTACCGACCTAGATTTTGAGATTAATCGCAATCTGAAAAAAGAGAACTGGAAAGATAAGAGCACCCCTAATGTTCGTTGGATGCATCAGCCTTTTGGAACAACAGAAAGAGGTAAAATAGATTTCAGAGGGTTTCCTTTTAGGGAGTCATTTAAATATCATTATATATCTGATATTGATTTTTCATATTCTCATTCGCTACATGAAATTGTTGATGGATATGGTATGTCCCGAGGTGGAAGTTTCATTTATACTATAATGGAAGGGTGTGTCTTTATTGATGCAGAAATGCCAGCTAATCTTTCAGAAAAATTTACGGATTGTGATTTTAGTGGTGCGGTATTTGAATCTACTAGAATAAATGCAGATTTTAATTCTTGCCATTTTTTTAAGTCTAAAATGAGAGATGTTTTAGTTAGTGGTAAGAAGTTTGTTAATTGTGATTTTACTAAATCTAACTTGGCAAAATCTAGTTTTTATACTTGTTATTTTGAAAATTGTATTTTTGATGATGCTAAGTTTTCTGGAACTAACATATCAGGCAGTACATTTGTGAATACTAGACCATCGGATGTCCAAATCGCGAATTGTTCTGTTGCGGATAAATTAAAATTTTTATAAACAGTAATACTGGAAAAGTGCGCGTCGGGATCGGTGTGCTAACGTGATGTTAAAAGTGTGAAAGCTGCTCTTTAAAAAGTGAAGTGTGGCGCGGGCGGTAGCGTGTTAAAAAGTACGATGGTATCGGGATCGTCCCTATGATCCGATAGGGCTGGCGGGGGGGATAAATCTTTATCAATATGCGCCGAACCCGCTGGCATACATCGATCCATGGGGATGGTGCTTTACTAAGAGACTGGGTGACTTTGGTGAAGCAAACGCTAAAGCTCAGCTAGAGGCGTCTGGGAAGTATACTGATGTATTTTCAATACAGAATGGTTCTAATAACGGTATAGATTTAGTTGGCGCAAGACCTGATGGTAAGTTTGATATTTTCGAGGTGAAAACAAATAGCACTGGAAATGTAGGGACTTTAAGCAATAGGCAAATGAGCTCACAAGATTTTATTAGAACAGTTTTGCTCGATGATGTGCCTAGTGGTGGGTATAACATGAATGGATATAGACCTTCGGATATTTTGGCAAGTGTTGGAGTCGCTAGAATAATAGATGTGTTTGTCAATTCTTCAGCCAATGGTCGTTAGCATTTGGGACTAATAAATGGAGGGTGAAAAATGACAAATGATATGATTAATAAAGTGGCTGGTTATGTAACTGTAGAGGAAGCAGAGTATTATCGTGGTGTTAATGAGCGTCTAATAAAATATCTTGAAGGGCAAGATGATTTACCTTATGAGTACTTTGTTAATGAAAAGGTGGGCAGTAGGATTGTTCATCAAACTATTATGGATGTTCTAGGGGATAAGTCTAAAGAAATTGCTGTTTTAGCACGTGATTTTAATTGTACTCGAGATGAAAGTGGTTTTTTAAATTTAATTAACGGTTACTATATTGAGGCGTTAGCTAATGTTGCTGCATTTTTTCGAAAAGAATTCTTGCCGGCTAGATTAGATACTAATTTAAGTATGTTATGTATGCTTTCGCTAGCATTTTTTGGAAAAAATGAACAACAATTATTAATGAGGCAGCTAAAGAGTTTTTTGGATGACAGAGTGAATCAAGCGGAAGAAAAGAAAAACCTTGCTATCAAGAGATGTTTTGGTAGCTCAAGTATCTTGCCATTGGCAATTATGCTTTATAATGACTATTCTGGGCTAGATCCTGTGATAAATAATTTGAGTGGCTTATTGGACGGTGAGCAAAACAAACTAAAAGCCAAAGTGGATGATAACTTTAATCCGATTTATATAAATGCTTATAAGGGTTTTTTGAGTGGTGATAGAGGTGTTGTTTCTTCAGTTATTCATGATATGGCGGACTTTCATATAAGTAGATGTAGAAAAAACTCAAAAGAGTTTTATGAGTTTGATAGTATAGAATGGCAGTATCTGCCTGCGGAAATTATTTGTTTGTTAGCTGTTCGAGTAAGGCAGAATAAAGATGTTAGCTTTATATCACACCCAGTTATTGACTCTTTTTTACCATATCTTCACCTTTCTCAGAAGGATGTTTTGAGTGAACTTTCTTTAAAAATAAGAGATGAGTTATTTAAAAGAAATAATTATATATTGTAGGGGTTATGAAAATTTTTTTATTAGCTTGGTGTAATTGTGTGGAGTAATTAATATTAGCCGGAAATGCTTATTTTTCGGCATTTCATTATTCAATTATTGGCATTTTTTGAAGGAGGGTGATTTTAAATTAATGCTAAGCTATCCATTTATGTTTTTTAAAATAAACACTGATAAGGAAATTAAATGTCAAGCTTGATTTATCTATCCCTAAAAGGAAAAGTTCAGGGGCTTATTTCTGCAGGTTGTAATACCAAGGAATCGATAGGAAATAAATTTCAAAACGCGCATAAGGATGAATTTCTTGTATACGACTTCCAGCATATGATAAGGGAATCCGCCCATTTTTAACGGAGGTGATAAGTAGAATCAGGTCATGCGCTGAATATGCTGCATCGGCGTGAAGCCATTCAGTGCCATATTCGGACGTTCATGATTATAAAACTATTGCCACTGCGTGGCATAGCCCTGCAATTCGTCCAGTGAGATAAACAGGTGCTGTCCCAGCCAGTCATAACGCACTGTTCGGTTATATCGCTCAATATAAGCGTTCTGCTGAGGTTTACCTGGTTGTATAAAACGAAGAATTATATTCTGCTGAGCTGCCCATGATATCAGTACTTTTCCGGTATATTCTGGCCTGTTATCGCATCGTATTGCTTCCGGTTTACCTTTCCATTCAATGAGTTGCTCGAGAGTTCTTACCACACGGCTTGCTGGCAGAGAAAAATCCACCTCAATAGCCAGTGCCTCACGATTAAAGTCATCAATAACATTCAGTAACCGGACTGAGCGCCCATCTGATAGCTGATCGTGCAGGAAGAGGAGTCGCAGCCTCACCCCAATGTCGAGGTACGGTTTGTGGCTCCACCGCCAATAAAACATTACTCA
>NZ_JBWKUK010000032.1:0-13942 GCF_059420805.1 Erwinia sp. GW821-FHT03D09 | reverse complement strand
AATCGTGGTGTGCCCATACGCTCCTCCTGTGCTCAAACTATAGGGCAGGATCGTCTACCGGGGCGGGGTCAGTCCACGTTTAAACGAAATGGGCTATCGACCTGATGCTATTGAAGCTCAACTTGCACACGCGGATACCAACAATGTTCGTCGCACATACAACCATGCAACTTATCTTGATGAGCGTAAAGTGATGATGCAGGAATGGGCTGATATGTTGGACAAATGGGTAGCAGGATTCGAGTAGAACTTACTGCACTTAGTGAACCACGAGGATAGAACTCATTCCTCAGGGTCCACTTTGTGCCATGAGCGGAAGTTGCCTTACTAGAAAACAGCATGCAGGAAAGCGCTTCATCTATGGGTTAAAATGCCTGAATGCATGCCTGTTTCCCACTTTGATTGTAAGGATGTTAAAGAAGGCTTTATGGATACGTTCAAGTTAAAACCCTGGCTAAATCGATGGAACCTCATTCCTGATGGCACTCCATTTATAACTCATACATCCCAGTTATATCCGGTCAAAACAGCAGCACATGGTGTTAAAGCTATGTTAAAAGTTACGGATGATACTGATGAACAAGCCGGTAATGCACTAATGGCATGGTGGGAAGGAAATGGTGCGGCGCAGGTGATTGCACATGAAAATGAAGCAATTCTTCTCTCAAGAGCAACTGGTTCCGCGTCTTTATCAGCAATGTCCCGTGGAGATAAGGATGATGCAGCTTGCCGTATTTTGTGTATTACTGCGAACCGACTTCATACATTCGTAAAAGCACCGTTGCCCCAGCTTACGCCATTACATGAATGGTTTAATCCTCTAAAACCAGCAGCCTTGAAGTATGGTGGTATCCTGACACGTTGCGCAGAAATTTCAGAAGAATTGCTTTCTTCTCCACGAGATGTGGTTGTATTGCATGGTGACTTACATCACGAAAATGTGCTTGATTTTGAAACGTCAGGCTGGCTTGCCATTGACCCTAAAGGGCTAATAGGTGAACGCGGACTCGACTTTGCTAATATTTTTACTAATCCGGATCTTGGTAATCCAGTACCTCCTGTTGCGACTGTACCGGAGACATTTAAACAGCGTCTAAGTATCGTCACCAGGATGGCTGATCTGGACAGAGAACGCCTGCTCAAATGGATAATTGCATGGTGTGGTCTTTCAACCGCCTGGTCCCTCTCAAGTAACGATACGGTTTCAACAACTATAAAAGTTGCCGAGTTGGCGATGACTGAATTGGAACAGTGAGTGGGATATCGACAATGGGTGTAGTGATTTCCTGTACGTCCGTTTCTCGCTCAAAGCGGACATGGATCACTTGCTGGATATGCACATCGTGCTCCAATGCGCATATCCCATTATTTTACGGGTCAGCCCGGTATGTTCCATCATGGTTTTATATATCGATGACTTCACACGATAATCGACGTCATACTGTCTCAACAGATGGTTCAGACAGGCCAGATTGCAGGCTTCGATGTCATAGTGATGTAATCGGCTTGGTCCTTTAAATCAAGCCGATTGTTTATTGACTTCGCAGCGGTATTTAAAGCCTTTAATAACGAAGCATCACAGACTTCAACTCCGTATAATCATCGATAAAGGCACTACCGAACTCGCGACCCATACCCGATCCTTTTATGCCGCCAAACGGCACCGCCGGGTCGAGGAAGGTATGCATGTTGACCCACACCATCCCGGCTTCGATCGCTTCGGAGAAACGCAGTGCCTGGCGAATATTATCCGACCAGACGCTGGCTGCCAGGCCATACGGCGAAGCATTGATGCGGGCCAGAGCCTCTTCTTCGCTTTGATAGCCGATAAAACTGCACACCGGGCCGAAGGTCTCTTCGTGCATCAAGGTACTCTCTTCACTGTGTACTTTTACCGCCGTCGGCTGCAGGTAATAGCCATCCCCGGGAAGCGCCTGGCCGCCGCAGACGATCGTGTCGCCCTCTTCGCGCGCGGTCTGGATCAGCTTGAGGACTTTTTCATGTTGCTGGCGGTTTGCCAGCGGGCCCATCAGTGTCTGTTCATCCATCGGTGAACCCGGCGCAAAGGCGGAGAGCTTCTCCTTAAGCAGTTCCAGTACTGTATCGAGTTTTCCCTGCGGCAGATAAAAGCACTCCGCCGCCGCGCAAATCTGTCCCTGGTTCAGGTATCCGGCTTCAATAATACCGTTTACCATCGCCTCAGGCGTCAGGTCGTCGAGAAACAGCGCCGCGTTTTTGCCACCCAGCTCAAGAGTCACTCGTTTGCCCGTTGTGCTGGCCGACTGCTGGACTTTCATGCCTGTCGCCGCCGAGCCGGTGAAACTTACCTTGCCGCAGGCCGGGTGGGTTATCAGCCGCTGGGCAATTTCGCCGCCGGCACCGTTCACCACATTAATCACGCCATCAGGAATACCGACAGCTTTCGCCAGTTCCGCCACACGCAGCAGCGTCAGTGGCGTATATTCGCTCGGTTTCAGCACAATGGTGCAACCGCAGACCAGTGCTGCCGCCAGCTTCCAGATGGCGATCATAATAGAGAAGTTCCACGGCACGATGCCAACCACCACGCCCAACGGCTTGCGGCGGGTAAAGGCGGTATATTTTTCTCCAGCCATTGAAGGTAATGACACATCCAGCGTCTCACCACTCACTTTTCCCGCCCAACCGGCGAAGTAGCGCAGAAATGACACTGATTGATCCAGCTCCAACATCCGCGCCACAGTAATAGTTTTTCCTGAACAGAGGCTTTCCAGTTGTGCCAGTTCTTCGCGATGCGCCGCCAGTGCATCCGCCAGTTTCAGCAGCAATGTTCCGCGCGTCAACGTCGGCATCTCACGCCACGGGTAAAACGCCTGGCGGGCGCTCTCCATGGCGCGATCGGCCTGGCCGACATCCGCCATCGTAACCTCGGCAATCGCCTTCCCGGTCGCCGGGTTAATCACCGCGAACGCCGCGCCGCGGCCCGCTTCCTGTTTCCCGGCAATAAACTGCCCGTGCGGCTGGCGTAAAAAGGCAGTCACTTCCGCCAGTAAAGTTACATCGCTCATCATCGGCCTCCGTTTTTCCAGCAAAGTGCCTTCATCACAGCATGATTTTTCACCGCCGCCCATCGTTCTAAAGAACGTCATACTTGCGGACGATATTCAGTGCTCACGCGGCCTGCTGTAATGAGTACCTTGAGCCAGGCAAGACGACAAGGTAACGCGATGAACATCAAAATCGATGCGCTAAACTACTACGGCGCGACGAAAAAATACCAACTTCATTTCCCGGCGCTACGGGAAGATATTGAAGCCGACGTGGTGATCATCGGCGGCGGCTTTTCCGGCATTAATACCGCTCTGGAGTTGGCGGAACAGGGCATCACCAACGTGGTGATACTGGAAGCGCGCCATCTCGGCTACGGCGGCACCGGGCGCAACGGCGGTCAGGTAATGGCCGGGATCGGCCACGATATCGAAGCGGTGAAAAAGCACGTCGGTAAAGAGGGTCTGGAGACGCTGTTTAAAATATCTAACCTTGGCGCAGGAATCATTCGTGAACGCATCCGCAAATACAATATCGATGCCGATTTCGTGCCGGGCTACGGCTATCTCGCCTATAACCAGCGGCAGCTAAAAACGCTGCGCCAGTGGGAGAAAGAGTTTAAGGCCGCCACGCCGGATGAAGAGATCGCGCTGTATACCGGCAAAGATGTGCAGCAGGTGGTCGGTTCCGACGTTTACTGTGGCGCGTTGAAACATATGGGGGGCGGTCAGATCCACTCGCTGAATATGCTGCTCGGTTCGGCGCAAGCCGCTCACTCGCTAGGGGTGAAGATTTTCGAATACTCACCGGTGGTGGAAGTGAATTATGGCAGCCAGGTGCGGGTACGCACCGCCATGGGTAGCGTCAAGGCCGCCAGGCTGCTATGGGCCTGCGACAGCTTCCTCAACAACATGGAGCCGGAAATCTACAATAAGACCCTGGTCACCTACTCCTATCAGGTATCGACCGAACCGCTCTCCGATGAGCTGATTGAGCGTATCAGCCCGTTACGCGGTGCTTTCAGCGACATTCGCCCGGTGATTAACTACTATCGTGTCACCCGAGAAAACCGTCTGCTGTTCGGCAGCGCTACCCGCTTCGTGGAATATACACCGAAAGATTTTGCCGCCTGGAACCGCACGCTGCTGGCGGAAGTCTTCCCATATCTGCAGGATGTGAAGATCGATTTCGCCTGGGGCGGGCCGATGGCCTGCAGCGCCAACCTTTTCCCGCAGATCGGCACCTTACGCGATCACAATAACGTCTTTTACGTCCAGGGGTACTCCGGCTTTGGCGTCACCCCATCGCACATCGTGTGCAAAATCCTCGCCGAAGGGATCAACGGTGGTTCCGACCGCTATCGTCTGATGAGCAGTATTCCTCACGCGACTATCCACGGCCGTGACAGCTTGCGTTTACTGCTGGTCACCGCCGGAAAACTCATGCATCAAACCGCCGGTTTCTGGAAAGGCCGGAGTTAATCAGGAGAACGAAATGCACGCTTTTAAACTCGAACAACCGGTACCTGAACTGCAGTCGATTGGCAGCGTAAGCCTGCTGGGCGCAACACCCACCGCTGGCGACCCGCAGGTTGCAGGCGCGATGATTTACGGTGAGCCGCAGGATGCCTTTACCTGCGGATTGTTTTCGTCAACCCAGGGGAGCTTTACCATGACCTATCCGTTTACCGAGCACGCCACCGTTCTGGAAGGCGAAGTGGAACTCACCGTCGCTGGCGGTAAGCCGCAGCACTTTGCGCCCGGCGACAGTTGGTTTGTCAAACAGGGTACCGAAGTGGAGTGGAAAGTCCTGACGCCGCGCTTTGTTAAACACTACATGGCGAACGTTGAGACACGCTAACACCACGGTTTTTCAGCGCGGATGGCCCCGGTTTGCGGGGCCATCTATTTTATCCGCCGTCACAACCATGGACTGCGTCATAGCATTACCCGCCGCTCTCCACCTTCCGGACGATATCCGTTAAGCAGGATGCCCGCCTAAATTATGACTATCAGGGAATGATGCAGGCTGTTCCCTGCTCTCCCCAACATTGTGCAGAGGTTGACTATGTTTAATAACAGACTTGCCAGCCACCTTGAGCGCGGCGTCGTCGGCTTTCCGACCACCCTTGCCAGCTCCGTCGGACTGATTATGGCAAGCCCGGTGATCCTGACGGTTACCAGCGGATTCGGCATGGGCGGCGACACCTTCGCGCTGGCGGTACTGCTGGCGTTTATTATGATGCAGGCACAGGTCACCACCTTCGCTGAAGCGGCGACGCTGATCCCCACCACAGGATCGGTCTATGACTATATCTCCTGCGGCATGGGCCGTTTCTTCGCCATTACCGGCGCGCTGTGCGCCTATCTGATCGTGCATATCTTCGCCGGAACGGCGGAGACCATCCTCGCCGGAATTATGGCGCTGGTGAACTTCGAGTCGATCAACGCGCAAATGGCCACCCACCACAACACCTGGATGGTCGGCGTCAGTATGGTAGTAATTTTCGGTCTGCTTAATGCCATCGGCATCGAGATTTTTGGCAAGGTCGAAGTGGTTCTGACTTTCGGCATGTGGACGACGCTGACCATTTTCGGCCTGTGCGGCATTTTTATGGCACCGGTGACGCACCTGTCCGGCTGGTTCGGCACGCCGCTGGACGTCAGCGATATTTCCGGCCTGTTCGGCTATATCGGTATGGCGATGTTTATGTTCGTCGGCTGCGAGCTGGTGACGCCAATGGCGCCAGAAATCAAAAAAGCCTACCGTACCATTCCACGAGCGATGGCGCTTGGTCTATTGGGGGTTGCAAGCTGCATGTTTATCTACGGCGCGGCGATTAACCGTCAGGTAGAAAACGTGGTGATCGACGCGGCGAACAACGTTTATCTGCTGGATACACCGATGGCGATCCCGGCCTTCGCCGGGCGGGTTATGGGGCTCGCCGGGCAATACTGGCTCGGAGTTGGCCTGCTACTGGCGGGCTGCGCCACCATCAATACACTAATGGCCGCAGTACCGCGTATTATCTACGGCATGGCGCTGGACGGCGCGCTGCCGCGCTTCCTCACCTGGCTGCATCCACGCTTTAAAACACCGGTGATCGCCATCGCTATCGGTGTGGCGATCCCCTGCCTGCACGCCTGGTATCTCAACGGCGATCTGGATCGCATTGTGCCGCTGATCCTCGCCGCGGTCTGTGCCTGGGGCGTCGCTTACCTGCTGGTTACCCTGTCGGTGGTGATGCTGCGAATTCGCCGCCCCGACCTGCCGCGCGCCTACCGCTCGCCGTGGTTTCCGCTACCGCAGATTATCTCCAGCGTCGGAATTATTATCGCTATCGTTAATATCACGCCGCCGGGGATGGACAGCCGCGATGTGCTGGTGCCCTTCGGGATTATGCTCGGCCTGACCGCTGGCTACGCCTTGTTCTGGACGGTATGCGTGCAGCGCGTCAACCCGTTTAAGCCGCTGGCGGTGGAAGAAGTGGTCGAGCGCGCTATCGGCGACTATGAAAAACAGACTCGCGGGGAGATGACACCTGATGCACTCCGT
This sequence comes from Erwinia sp. GW821-FHT03D09, assembly GCF_059420805.1. Classification (NCBI taxonomy): domain Bacteria; kingdom Pseudomonadati; phylum Pseudomonadota; class Gammaproteobacteria; order Enterobacterales; family Erwiniaceae; genus Erwinia; species Erwinia sp. GW821-FHT03D09. Next base: position 7,360 of record NZ_JBWKUK010000032.1, on the reverse strand, counting down.
CCTCTGGTTTGAAACGCCATTAATGAACGCGGTGCAGCGCGATTTAGCGGGCTGGCACTGCGAGAAACTAAGCGAGCGCAGTGCGGTGCTGCGCATTAATGACAACACCGCCGTCACTTTCAGTGTGCGGCAGAAACGGCTGTTTATGGCCAGCATTCACAGCTGCGAATTTGTCATCGGGGGGCAGGTTACCCGGCGAGTTCGCGGTAAGATCCGCGCTCATCAGTCCGGCTGGCTTAAACGCCAGCCAATCCGCTTTATCGCCAGCAAAGACTGTGAAGAACTTACCCACTATCTCAATGGTTTTCCCAATCTCCAGCAAACCTTAAGCGAGCTGGACTATCGCCGCTTTTCGCTGACGTTCGGCGCCCCTGGCTGGCGCTGCTGCATTGAACCCTGGGCCGCCAGCGAAGTGGTGTGCAAAATGCCGCCGCTGCGCCGCTATCTGCGGCTGGAAGCGCAGCAGCGGATGCTGCTACTGAGCGTGATGGCTATGATCAATCAGGCGGTAAGCCAGTGGATGAACGGCGCACAAGCCGCAGACGAAAAGTAGGATCCTTCCCCGCCCAGACAGCGGGGCCTGATGCGATTTATTTTAATCCAAACTGTTGCGCCAGTTCATTGATGGCCTGGCGCTGGAACTGCACAAACGCGGCGCGCGGCTGCTGTTGCTGAATAAATTCCAACAGTGGGTCCTGAACATCAGTGCGTATGCCGCTCAGCGTCTCCATCACCGCCAGGCCGCAGAACGGCACATAGGATTCGGCATAGCCACCTTCATGCACCATCACCAGTTTACCGCCACACAGACGATCCGCCGCCTGCTGAACCTGTTCAGTCATCATCCGGAAGCTATCGCTATGCAACTGCATCCGCGCAAGTGGGTCCATGGCATTCGCGTCATAGCCGCAGGCGATAATAATCAGCTCCGGCTCAAAGCGCGCCAGCGCCGGGATGACGATCGTTTCCAGCGCGTAGCGCCAGCTATCGTCGCCCGCACCGGCCAGCAGCGGAATATTGATGTTGTAGCCCTCGCCCTCACCTACACCACGGTCCGCCTCGCCGGAATAACCCGGCGGGAAACAGCCGTCCTGATGCAAAGAGATCGTCAGCACGTCATCGCGTTGCAGATAGATATGCTGCGTGCCATTACCGTGGTGGACATCCCAGTCTATAATTGCCACCTTGCCGAGCCCCAGCCGCGCTTTCGCTCGCTCAACGGCGATCGGTATGTTGGCCAGAAAGCAAAAGCCCATCGACTGATCCGGCAGGCAGTGGTGCCCCGGCGGGCGCGAAAGCGAATACGCGTTATCCAGTTCGCCCTTGATCACCGCTTCTACCGCGGCGCTGGCAAGACCGGCAGAGAGGCAGGCAATTTCATAGCTCCCCGGTCCCAGCGGTGCCTCTTTGCCGAGCATACCGCCGCCGTTATCGCTTATCGCCTTAAAGCGCCCAAGATAGCTATCGGGGTGGATCCGCTGCAGATCCTCAAGAGTCGCCGCTGCCGCGCTGCGCAGTTCCAGTTGCGCAGTCAGTCCGGAGACATCCATCAGGTTTTTCATTCGCCGTTTAGTCTCCGGCGATTCGGCGTGCCCGCCGCCAGCGGGTGGCTGAACCCAACCGCCGACCGGCAGCGTCACCGCGTGCAGGCCAGTGCTGTGCCAAAAACAACGTTCATCAAAGAAGAAACCGGTTTTTCTTTTCACTCTATCCTCCCGTTGGCTAAGCCTTTCCCGGCGGACGATGCCACCGCAATCAAAATCAGTGACAGCAGCGCGCAGACGCCTGCCGCCGCCAGCAGCGGGTCAGCGCTGGCAAAATGCTGCAGTAAGGCACCCGCCAATGCCGGACCGGCCGCCATCCCACCACCGATCACCAGATTAATGCTGTTCATCAACCGGCCATTGTTATCAAGCCCGGCCACGCGGGCGAGGATAAAGGGCAGCACAAAAGTCCAGGTGAATTTAAACAGCACCGCCGCAACGGCGTAGCGCACCAGCAGCGGATGGCCAGCCAACAACAGGACACTGGCCATCAGCAGACCGTAACCCAGCCACACCGGTATACGGTCCGGTCGCTGAGTACCGCGCAGCGCAGCGCCAGCCGCACCGACAATGCCGCAGACCGTTGCCACCGCCAGCACCATCCCGACGTGCGTCGGGCTAAGCCCCGCCGCGCTGCCGATGGTGCCAATAAAGGTCCATATCGCGCTGAGACTGATGTAGAACGTCAAAACCGCCAGCAACGCCAGCACCTTACGCCACATCAGCGCCGAAGGCTGACGCTGGGAAGCCTTCAGCGGCCGAAAACGCGGCGGAAAAGCCGAAGTCAGTGGTATACAGCAGAGCATAATGGCCGCGAGGATCAGATAGGCCACCTTCAGGCCAAAGATCTCAAACAGACCGGGTAACACCAGCAAGCCGAGCATTCCCAGCAGCAGTTGCCCCAGCACCCAAAACGCGTAAACCCGCGACGGATTCGACGTTCCCGCCGCGCAACTGATGCACAAAATCATCAGCGTGCCGCCCGCCAGCGAGGCGATAAAGCGCGCCGCCAGCAGAAGCTCATACTGAGTTACCGCCGCCGAGGCGATGTTGCCGACAAGAAACACCATGCTGGCAGTGAGGGCGACCCGTCGCCAGTCCAGGCGGCTCATCCACCACCACGCCGGCAGCGTCGCCAGGCTCATCGCACCGAGCTCCGCCGAGAACAGCCAGCCGATCTGCCCCGGTTTAAGGTGCCATTCGCTGGCCAGCTGCGCCGCTACCGCTGGTGCGGTCATTAAAATCCCCGGCGCAATGGCGGCAAAAATGACAATCGCCGCCAGTAAACGCAGCGACACCACCAGCCCCGTAGGCTGTGAAAGCGCATTATTAGTGAGAGGGGTACCTGGCATCGTAGGGCGCGCTCCAGTCAAAAAAGCCTCCCCCCGGAGGGTTATCCAGGGAGTGATGCCCGCAGGCATCAGGAAAACGCCGTGCTACCACGGCGCAGTCAGATTACAGATGCAACGTACGCTGAGCAGCAGGCATCCAGATTCGGGAAACAAGTTCAGTACGATTGACAACGTCGGTCTTGGCGAAAATGTTGCGCAGGTGGGTTTTCACCGTTGAGAGCGAAATATCAAGCTGGCGAGCAATAAGCTTATTGCTCGCCCCTTCACGCACCATACCGACGATTTCCCGCTCTTTAGCCGTCAGGATGATGGGTAATTCATCCTCTTCCTGCAGAAAGTCGCGAATGGCAAGTTCCACCAGCGGCAATACTGCCTGGGCCCGCAGGCGTTCCTCGCTGGAAAAAGGGACATCGCGCATCAGTGAGATACCAGCAACAATCCGCCGTTCGCGGCGAATAAAGATTTCGGTCATGTCACGTACGTTGTTTGGCAACATAAACTCATGGTAATAATGGCGGTTGCGATCGCAGAGCCACGGTGTCATTGCCGCCATAGTGGTGCTCTGATGGCTAAAGTGCGACGGCAAATGTGGATCTAACAGCTGGAAGCTCTCCAGATATTGTTGGTGTGTATTATTAGAAATATTATGCAATATATAGTTTTCGGGTTTTAAACGATTATTTACGCGATAAAAAACCGCTGAAGACAGTGGAATTAACTGTGAAATAGTCTGTAAACAACGGGCTATTATCGTATCATTACAGTTTGCTTTTAATAAAGCAGACATGATATCCCCCCCTGTCAGATGCTGGCATGTTGCATGCGGATTACCCGGTTAGGCGAAACATACACTTCACATTTAACTAACACAATAGTTAACATATTAACAATGTGATATCCATAACAATGTTTTCATCAAAACATTGTTATTTAAGCATTTAAAAACAAAAGGGTTGTTTTTTTACGCCTCCTCGTTAAAACATAAACGAAAGCTATTAACATCACACAGTATTGGCTATCTCGGATTAAAAAACCTGATATCGACGGGTTCAAGCTCGTCCTTTAGAACGATAGTATTTTTCTTTTTTTTATTTACATCTTAAAAAGATGTGTCAATAATTTAACGTTACAGATTAATAAATTAACCACGTCTGACTTGCCATTTCCCAAATACGGCTAAGCGCACCAATAAATAATAGAATATAAGCCGATACTGAATATCGCCGCATTACGCCAGAAACAAGTTCTCGTGGTCGTTAAGCCGCGCCGGCAACCTCATCTGCCGCCATTGTGCCAGGTACAATAGCGGCAGGAAGCGGCAGCGGCTGGTGAAGTCCGGCCTCAGCGACAGTGAGGCGCCGTGGCAGTTGTTTAATCTGCATGATGATCCGCCGGAGATACACGACGTCACAGCCGAACATCCCAAGCGGGTAAAACCATGAACGCAGACTGCGAGGCATTCGCGGATTGGCTATCGTTCTTCTGGACGATAGCCGGGGATTCACTTGCTTTTTAATGTAGTCAAAATCCCCTTTACGGGAGAGAACGAATGGCGAGAGTCGTGGGTATTACCGCTGGCGAGCGGGTGTTGATCGCCGGGAAGCGGCGAGCCCAACGGCAGGTTATCGCCGATGAAGCCGGCACCACGGTGCTGGGCTCCGGCTACGTCACCGCCAGGCATGCCCTAATCGGCGTGATGCGTGCCGTCGTTCGTGATTACGGCCCACAGGAGTGTGCGCCAGTGCCATCGGTCCCGGCTGGATCATTACCCCGATGGCTGATGGCGGTTCCGGTATCGTCAATGTTCCCACGCTCGCGTTTGCTTAACGTCCTATTCTACTAAGGAGCCCACATGACTTCAGAAGCCGTATTTATCCAGGTCGGCGCGCTGGCGGATGGTTTTGCCCCGCACGGCAACCTGTTGCCTGCCGCCAGCCTGTCTGCAGGCGAAGCCTTTACCTTTTATGCAGCAGGAAGCGAACCGCAACGGCTGGTTATCGAGGATGAACAGACGCTGCGCTGGAACGGGCAGCGCACGCCCTGTCGGGCGAGCGCCATTCGCCCCGATATGCTGTTTATCGATTTCCTCGATCCAGCGCGCGATAACGCCAGTATCAGCGCGGTTTGCAATCTGACACAGCGCAATGCCACGCTGGTGTATGGCCAGCTACCGGACGAAGCCGCCACGCGGCTGGATGCCTTCAGCCGGGTAGAGCAAGGGTTGCCGCTGACTGCGGTTGAGGCACATTTTATCTTCGCCCGTCTGGATAACCAGCCGGGGCCGTTACCGGCATTTACCGATGCCCTGGTCGGTATGCGCAATCAGTATACCTACAGCCCGACCGAGCGTTATGAGCATGTGTATCTTAACGATAATTTCTACGCCTGGCAGTGTCTGGACGGCGTGGAGAAAGGGTTAGCAGATGTCGATCGCTGCCACTATGTGCTGGTTGCGGAGGATCTCTATTTGTTCGTCTGGCGGGAGAAAATCATTCCAACGCTGGGGGTGATCCTGATCGACCTGCAGCAAATGCGTACCGGCGGTAAGATCATGGGCTATCAGGGCAGCGATTTTATTGCGTTAAGCAATTTCCCGGTCGGCGCGAGCGCCAAAATTCTGAATGTGACGACGTATCAGGGGTAACAAAGGCATTCCCGAATGGCGCGGCTACACAGCAGAATGTACGATACGCAACTGGCTAAGTTGAACACCCAACTGCTACTTTATAAACACTCATTAGGTGATGCACACCCACTGAAACCTGAGTCCCAGTGGGTGTGCATCATCGGGGAAGCTTTCGTTTCCCCTCTTTTTACATATCCGGGAAGGTCAGGTTATTACCCGGTGCTTCACGGTTCAGGTGAATAAAGTTCAGGTGACGTTCGTACCGATCGAGAATATCGATAATCACCTGTTCCTTGCTGTAGTCCATCAGGTCATTCCCCTGGCTGCCTTCACGCAGGAAGGTTTCCAGACGGAAGTAGCTGGACTTACTGCTGCGGGCGCGATAGGTGAAGCCCGGCACCGAGTATTTCTGCGGTCACACCTGATAGACAAAGTCCTGCTCGTCGCCCGGATGTACCTGGAGTTCCAGATGCCCCAGATCTTCCCCTTCCTGCGCCGGTAAGTTGTCCAGCATCACTTTCCCGCCGCGCAGCTCCAGCTCCTTCGCCACATCCTGCATGGCCGGATAGACCACGGTTTGCATCATCTGCCCGGTATAGCGGGAACCGGAGTAATTCATCAGGCGCGACAGGCATTTCTTCCAGCTCAGTCGGTCGTGCGCGCTGGCCAGATACGGTGCAGTATCGCGGTTAGCACTCACCCGCCGGTAATCCTCTACCTTCAGCGATTTATACAGACCGGCCATCACAAAGAAGATCACGAAACTAAACGGCAGCCCCATAATCACCGTGGCATTTTGCAGTGCCGAAATGCCGTTGGTCATCAACATACCCAACGTTAACAGCCCGATAGTGACCGACCAGAAAATACGAATCCAGTTAGGCGCATCGCTGTTGATGTCTTTCAGCTTACAGGTGAAGTTACCCAGCACCAGTGACCCCGAATCCGCTGACGTCACGTAGAACAGCATGCCTGTGATGGTGGCAACCTAGGCGCTGAATTTAAAGGCTGGATACTGTGCCAGCAGGCTGTAGAAACCACGTTCGGCATGATTCATTACCTCCTGACCGAAACCCGCATCACCGTGAATAATCTCGTACAGCGCGGCGTTGCCAAACACCGACAGCCAGAGCAGAGTAAAGGTGAACGGAATAATCAGCGTACCCAGCACAAATTCGCGAATGGTACGGACGCGTGAAATACGCGCCAGGAACAGGCCAACAAACGGTGACCAGGCCACCCACCACGCCCAGAAAAACAGCGTCCAGCTGTTCATCCACTCGACCGGACGATCGAAGGCGAAGGTGTTCAGCGTCATACCGGTAAAGCGGTTGATGTAATCCCCCACGTTCAGCACCAGCGCGTTCAGCAGAAATTCGGTATTACCGAAGAACAGCACAAACAGGATCAGGAACAGCGCCAGCGCCACGTTCAGCTCCGATAAGATTCGGATGCCTTTATCCACACCGGAGGTAACGGAAATCGTGGCAATCACCACTGACAGCACAATTAACGCCGTCTGCGCGCCCAGCCCTTCCGGGATATCAAACAGCACCTCCAGCCCGTAGTTCAGCTGTACCACGCCGATACCGAGCGTGGTAGCGATGCCGAAATTGATTTTGTCCTTTTCACTGGCAGGTGGATTATTCATTAATTACCTCTGGTTTTAAATCAACAAAAGAATTAACAACAATTCAGCATGTTAGTGGTGGAATTTCGCAGGGAACTGCCGCGAGAAGCGGCGCGAATTGCCGGGCACGAACTGGCCTCGCTGATTGATGGCCTCTGGCTACGTGCCGCGCTGAGCGGCAAACCGTTTGATGAAGAGCTGGCGCGGG
>NZ_JBWKUK010000031.1:0-22327 GCF_059420805.1 Erwinia sp. GW821-FHT03D09 | reverse complement strand
CTCGAAGGGGTGGATCTTGAGTTTCGCGATGAAGCGCTGACGGCGATTGCGAAAAAGGCACTGTCACGTAAAACCGGCGCGCGCGGTCTGCGTTCCATCGTTGAAGGCGTGCTGCTGGATACCATGTACGATCTGCCTTCAATGGAAGACGTGGAGAAGGTGGTGGTAGACGCCTCGGTGATTGAAAACAACGGCGAGCCTAAACTTATTTACGGTAAACCGGAAGCGCAGCAGGCTTCTGGCGAATAAATAACCAAATCTTTCCGTCAGTTAACCGAAAAGGGGGAAAATCTTCCCCCTTTAACTTTTCTGGTAACCCCAACGTTGAATCTATTCCATTCATCCCCATATACTCAAATACCTGTGGGTAAACCGCTTCTGTTAAGGATGATGCGGTTCCCCTTACCTGGCGGAAACTAAACTAAGAGAGAGCTCTATGAATCCTGAGCGTTCTGAACGCATTGAAATCCCTGTGTTACCGTTGCGTGACGTAGTGGTTTATCCGCACATGGTCATTCCGTTGTTTGTTGGTCGTGAAAAATCGATTCGCTGCCTTGAAGCCGCCATGGATCATGACAAAAAGATCATGCTGGTCGCTCAGAAAGAAGCTTCAACGGATGAGCCGGGCATTAACGATCTCTTCTCTGTCGGGACCGTCGCCTCCATTTTACAGATGCTGAAACTCCCGGACGGCACGGTGAAAGTGCTGGTAGAGGGTTTACAGCGTGCTCATATCACGACTTTATCCGACAACGGTGACCATTTTGCCGCGCAGGCAGAGTACCTTGAGTCCCCGGAAATTGAAGAGCGCGAGCAGGAAGTGCTGGTGCGTACGGCGATCAATCAGTTTGAAGGTTACATCAAGCTGAATAAAAAGATCCCGCCTGAAGTGCTGACTTCGCTCAACAGCATTGATGATGCTGCGCGCCTGGCTGATACTGTTGCGGCGCACATGCCGCTGAAGCTGGCTGACAAACAGTCCGTGCTGGAAATGTCCGACGTTAATGAGCGTCTGGAATATCTGATGGCGATGATGGAGTCGGAAATCGACCTGCTGCAGGTTGAGAAACGCATCCGTAACCGCGTTAAAAAGCAGATGGAAAAAAGCCAGCGTGAGTACTATCTGAATGAGCAGATGAAGGCCATTCAGAAAGAGCTGGGCGAGATGGACGATGCGCCTGACGAAAATGAAGCGCTGAAGCGTAAAATCGATGCGGCCAAAATGCCGAAAGAGGCAAAAGACAAAACTGAAGCCGAACTGCAGAAGCTGAAGATGATGTCGCCGATGTCGGCAGAAGCCACCGTGGTGCGTGGCTACATCGACTGGATGGTTCAGGTTCCGTGGAATGCGCGCAGCAAGGTGAAAAAAGATCTGCTAAAAGCGCAGGAAACGCTGGATACCGACCATTTCGGCCTTGAGCGAGTGAAAGACCGCATCCTCGAGTATTTAGCCGTACAGAGCCGCGTCAGCAAAATTAAAGGTCCGATCCTGTGCCTGGTGGGGCCTCCGGGCGTGGGTAAAACCTCGCTGGGGCAGTCAATCGCTAAAGCCACCGGCCGTAAGTACGTGCGTATGGCGCTGGGTGGCGTGCGTGATGAAGCGGAAATTCGCGGTCACCGTCGTACCTATATCGGTTCTATGCCGGGCAAACTGATCCAGAAAATGGCCAAAGTCGGGGTGAAAAACCCGCTGTTCCTGCTGGATGAGATCGACAAGATGTCTTCGGACATGCGTGGCGATCCGGCTTCAGCGCTGCTGGAAGTGCTCGATCCCGAGCAGAACATTGCCTTTAACGATCACTATCTGGAAGTGGATTACGATCTCTCCGATGTGATGTTTGTGGCAACGTCTAACTCGATGAACATCCCGGCTCCGCTGCTTGACCGTATGGAAGTGATCCGTCTTTCCGGTTATACCGAAGACGAAAAGCTGAACATCGCCAAACAGCACCTGCTGCCGAAGCAAATCGAGCGTAACGCGCTGAAGAAAAATGAAATTTCAGTCGATGACAGCGCGATTGTTGGCATCATCCGTTACTACACGCGTGAAGCGGGTGTACGTAGCCTTGAGCGCGAACTCTCAAAACTGTGCCGTAAGGCCGTTAAAACGCTGCTGATGGATAAATCGAAGAAACATATCGATATCAACGGCGACAATCTGAAAGATTTCCTCGGTGTTCAACGCTTTGACTATGGCCGTGCCGACAGCGAAAACCGCGTGGGCCAGGTAACCGGTCTGGCGTGGACGGAAGTGGGCGGCGATCTGCTGACCATTGAAACCGCCTGTGTACCGGGTAAAGGCAAGCTGACCTACACTGGTTCTCTGGGTGAAGTCATGCAGGAGTCAATCCAGGCGGCGCTAACCGTCGTGCGTGCCCGTGCTGATAAGCTGGGTATCAACGGTGACTTCTACGAGAAGCGTGACATCCACGTTCACGTTCCTGAAGGAGCAACGCCGAAGGATGGCCCAAGCGCAGGTATCGCCATGTGTACCGCGCTGGTCTCCTGCCTGACGGGTAATCCGGTGCGTGCTGATGTGGCCATGACCGGTGAGATCACGTTACGTGGCCAGGTGCTGCCGATCGGTGGTCTGAAAGAGAAACTGCTGGCAGCGCACCGCGGCGGAATCAAAACGGTACTTATTCCGGATGAAAACAAGCGCGATTTGGAAGAAATTCCGGATAACGTGATTGCCGATCTTAAAATCTATCCGGTGAAGCGTATCGAAGAAGTTCTTGAGCTGGCCCTGCAAAATGCCCCTTCCGGCGTGCAGGTTGTCACCGAAAAATAGTGATTTAAGATAAATCGCCGTAAAACGAGGGCTGGCAGGTGAATTGTTACTTGCCAGCCTTTTTTTGTCCGGCTAATTTAGGATGCTGTTAAGCCAGTCCTGGCAACGATTGCCGATGGTAATGGCTCAACAAGTTAGGTTCGCGGTCATAATAAACGACAGCACATACGTTGCTGGCAGGGTGCCAGTTACGGTGTGAAAAATAAAAGAGGGGATGATTAGGTGAACAAGTCACAGTTGATCGACAAAATTGCTGTAAATGCAGATATTTCCAAAGCTGCAGCCGGACGTGTACTGGATGCGTTTATTGCCTCTGTTACTGATTCTCTGCAGTCTGGTGACGAAGTGGCGTTGGTAGGATTCGGCACCTTCTCCGTGCGCGAGCGTTCAGAGCGTACGGGTCGTAACCCGCAGACAGGTAAAGAAATTACTATCCCTGCGGGCAAAGTACCGGGCTTCCGTGCCGGTAAAGCGCTGAAAGACGCCGTTAACTAAGCAATATGCTGCCGTCGAAACAGATTTCTTTGGCGGAGTGAGGATCGCCAGAGCGTTCTCATGTAACATACAGGCACATCATCAGATTGATGTGCCTTTTTTTATGATTCAGTGACATTCGCATAATGCGGTTGTCTACAGGATGTAACTCCCTGGAGTCACTGGAGTTGCAGCAATGCATGGCGTTGCACGTCCTCGGGAACGCGGGACGATAGCGCAAGGTTTTACATTCACACTACAGCGGAGTGTTGTCACACCATGATGGACAATTTACGCGCGGCCTCGAATCATGTCGTGCTCAAAATTATACTGGGTTTGATCATCCTGTCCTTTGTTCTTACTGGCGTAGGCGGATACCTGACGGGCGGCAGCGGGGATTATGCTGCCAAGGTGAACGGTCAGGAAATCAGCCGTGCTCAGCTTGAGCGAGCTTTCAGCAACGAGCGTGCGCGTCAGCAGCAGATGCTGGGCGAACAATTCTCCGAACTGGCAGGTAACGAAGGCTACATGCAGCAGATGCGTCAGCAGGCGCTTTCGCAGCTGACCGATGAAATTCTGCTGGACCAGTATGCAAAAAATATTGGCCTTGCAATTAGCGACGATCAAATCAAGCAGGCAATCTTCACTCAGCCCGCGTTTCAGACCGACGGCAAATTTGATAATGCCAGGTACCTGGGTCTGATTGGCGATATGGGCTTCTCGGCCGATCAGTATGCTGAAGCGCTGCGCAAGCAGCTGAGAACTCAGCAGCTGATTAAGTCCGTTACCGGTACCGACTTTGTTTTGGGTAGCGAAAGTGATGCGCTGGCCGCGTTGATTTCCCAGCAGCGCCTGGTGCGTGAAGTGACGATTAACGTCGGCGAACTGGCGGCAAAACAGACCATCACGCCTGATGAAATTAATAACTACTACCAGCAGAATAAAAGCAACTTCATGTCTCCTGAGCAGTTCCGCGTTAGTTATATCAAGCTGGATGCGGCAAGTATGCAGGAACCCGTAAGCGAGAGCGAAATCCAGGGCTGGTATGATGAACATCAGCAGGGTTACACTCAGCCGCAGCGTAACCGCTACAGCATTATTCAGACCAAAACCGAAGCCGAAGCGCAGTCGGTGTTGGATGCGCTGAAAAACGGCGGTGATTTTGCCACGCTGGCAAAAGAGAAATCGGCCGACCCGATCTCTGCTCGTCAGGGTGGCGATATGGGCTGGCTGGAGCCGGATACTACCCCTGATGAGTTGAAAAACTCAGGCCTGAAAGACAAAGGCCAGCTGTCAGGGATCATCAAATCGTCAGTTGGCTTTATTATCGCTCGCCTGGATGATATTGAGCCGCAGCAGATTAAAGCCCTGGCCGACGTTCGTGATGATATCGCGGCAAAAGTGAAGCAGGAAAAAGCCGTTGATGCTTACTATAAGCTGCAGCAGAAAGTCAGCGATGCGGCAAGTAACGACACTGAGTCACTGGCGGGAGCGGAAGAAGCGGCCGGCGTTAAAGCGGTGGAAACGGGCTGGTTCAGCCACGATAATCTGCCTGCCGAACTGAACTTTAAACCGGTTCAGGAAGCGATCTTCAACGGCGGCCTTGCAGGGGATAATGGCGCACCGGGCCGGAACTCAGACATCATCACCGTTGACGGCGATCGTGCTTTTGTTCTGCGTATCAGCGAGCACAAGCCTGAAGCTTTTAAGCCACTGGCAGAGGTGACCGCGCAGATTACCGATACCCTGAAGCAGCAGAAAGCGCAGGCGGCAGCGAAGTCGCAGGCCGATAAGCTGCTGGCAGATCTCAAAGCCGGTAAAGGCGATGAGGCACTGAAAGCGGCTGGCCTGAAATTTGGTGAAACCCAGACGCTGACGCGTACCGGGCAGGACCCTCTGACACAGTCTGCCTTTGCGCTGCCGCTGCCGGCAGCAGGCAAAGCCTCTTACGGCGTGGGTGAAGATATGCAGGGCAACGTTGTGCTGCTGTCGCTGGATAAGGTACAGACTGGCGAAATGCCGGCTGCACAGAAAACCGCGCTGGTACAGGGCGTAACGCAGAATAACGCACAGATTGCCTTTGAGGCGCTGATGACTAACCTGCGTAAAGAAGCCAAAATCAAGTACGGTGCGGCTGCTCAGGCACAGTAAGCCTCGCAAACTCACTGCAACTGATTGCAACACGAAAGGCCGCTTATGCGGCCTTTTCCATTTCTGAAATCTGCCGTTTGCCGCCTGAAAGGCACTGACGTAGCTTGGTGATGCTGTCAAACACATGGAGGAAAACAGCATGTTTAAATCAATGCTTCAGGCGCTTTCACTGGCATTCGGTATGGCGCTTATCACACCAGCCCTGGCGACAGGCAATACAGGGGCACCAAAGGATGTGAAGGCTGAAACCAGAACGGAAGTGAAAACGCTGACCACGCATGCGGCAGGTAAGAAGGGAGACGATGCCACAGGGCAGGTGAGCATTAACAGTGCGACCGCCCAGGAACTGGCGGCTACGCTGAACGGCGTCGGGCTTAAAAAAGCCGAATCGATCGTCAGCTATCGAGATAAATATGGTCCTTTCAGCCAGTTAGACCAGCTGACCGAGGTTCCGGGAATTGGCAAAGCACTGGTCGAACGTAATTTGACACGAATTAAACTGTGATCCGTTTCGCGAGTCGGGCACGTCGGCTGCAAAGCAGATGTTCCGGCTGCTAATCTCTTAGAGGTCATACCAGTTGGTGTGACCTTTTTTACTCGGAGAGCGAAAGCAATGCAGACCACCATCAAAGTTCGTGGTTATCATCTTGATGTTTATCAACATGTTAATAACGCGCGCTATCTGGAGTTTCTTGAGGAAGCTCGTTGGGCCTGGCTTGAAGAAACTGAAGCCTTTCTCTGGATGACGACAAATCATCTGGCGTTTATCGTGGTGAATATCAATATTAACTATCGTCGGCCCGCAGTGCTTGGCGATGTCCTGCTGGTCAGCAGCAAGGTGCAGCAGCTGAACGGTAAAAGCGGAGTGATTGCGCAAACGGTAACGCTACAGCCCGGCGGCGAGGCGGTGGCCGATGCACTGTTAACCTTCGTCTGCATTGACCTGCGCACTCAGAAAGCGCAGCCGATGGAAGGGGAACTGCGTCAGAGACTGGAGGCGATGCTGGAGCTGAGTGAATAAAGTACGATGTTTTTACTTATTCAATTAAACGGTAAACGGTTTAACATCATCATTATTCGTTTCTTCGGCCTGTTGGCAGGGTTCACCGGGCGGTGAGCCCGGTTGTCACCGCTTGTTAAACCAGGCCGGTTTTCGTTTTCATCGCCTGCATCACAGCGGTGGCATTATGTTGGTATTCCTGCAGACCGTTAGCCCGCAAATGGCAGGCTGCACAATCGCCGCAGCCATCACCCTGAATACCGTTGTAGCAGGTCAGGGTTTGTTCGCGGACCAGTTTAAGCTGCTGCCAGTAGTCGGCCAGCGCCCAGGTTTCCGCCTTGTTCAGCCACATCAGAGGTGTTTCAAAGCGGATATCGCGCGCCATGCCCAGCGATACGGCATGGTTGAGGGCTTTTACAAACTCATCGCGGCAGTCAGGATAGCCTGAGAAATCGGTTTCGCACACGCCGGTAATCACCGCTTCGGCTTCCACCTGATAGGCATAAATAGCCGCCAGCGTCAGGAAGAGAATATTGCGCCCCGGTACAAAGGTACTCGGCAGACCGCTACTGGCGGGGTCCCAGGTGGGTACCGGGATGTTATCGCGGGTCAGGCTGCTGACCGCCAGTTCGTTAAGCAGGGTGACATCCAGCACCTTGTGCGCACGAGCACCCAGCGACAGTGACAGCCGCTGAGCAACGTCAATTTCTGCCCGATGCCGCTGGCCGTAATCAAAGGTCACGCAGTGAACTTCGTCATATTGCTCAAGGGCCTGGATCAGGCAGGTTGTGGAATCCTGACCACCGCTGAATACTACGACTGCACGTTTCATACTTACTCTTCCTGATAATGTTCTGCCCGCTATGGTACTGCCTGAATCGATAGAAAGGTAGTTTCACTCATTCAATGGCTACCGGCGGTGGGAGCCACGCGCGGGAAAAATCAAACCAGCCCCACGCATTAAGGCGTATCCCCTCGACGTCCGGCGGTGCACTGACCTGATAGCGATAGTTAAACAGCGGCGTAATGGCAGCCTGGTGCATCAGTTTTTTAAACACGGCATGCATCGCATCGTGCCGTCCGGTCGCGTCAGCATGCTGCTGAAGTTCGTTCAGTGACTGCAATAGCTTCTGCCACTGCGGCTTGCCGATAATTGCCGGCCACAGCGGATCGAGCCGCAGCCAGCTTTCAAGGGTAAATACCGGCGCTTCACCGATCAGGCGATCGCCCATCACCAGATCGGCCTCCGCCAGCGAAGGATAATCCTGCCAGTTTTTCGCCGGGTGAAAGTGCAGGCTGAGGCGGCAGCCTTGCGCTGCCAGCAGCTGCTGAAGCCGGATGGCCATTGCGTGCAGTTCTACCGGCAGATGGTAATGCAGGCTTAACGTCGCGGGGAGTACCGTTTGCCGATCGGGATTCCATTGCGGAATATGCCAACCCGGAAGCATCTCATTGCTGGGGGAAATCAATCCTTCTTCCAGCGGCAACTGCTCGACCAGCCCCGACTGGTGTACCAGCGCCATAATGTGTTGTGCCTGTGCGGCGTTGAGTCCGGCGCGCTGTCCAATAGCCAGGTAACAGAACCCCAGGCTGATACGCTGGCTCACGGGTTGTAGCTGCGCGAGGTCCTGCTGTGCCCCTATCGCTATCTGCACCGGATGGCGGCAGCTGGTGCCGAGTTCGCGGTCAAAAAGCTGCGGCGCGATCCAGTATTCAACCGCCTGCATGAGAGGATGGACGCCGTGATACCACCCGTGGCTTTCCAGCCTGACCAGCATTGTCGAGTTGGCGATCAGCCGCCACGGGCCTGTACCGATATCAGGATTGTCGGGATGGGGTAAAAGGCAGCATACGCTGGCCAGCCGGTGAGCAAGCCAGTAGTCCGCCTGATGCAGATCGATGCGCAGGCAGAGCGCATGGGCTTGAGATACGCGCTTCACGCTGGCGAGCATCCGCTCTCCGGTCGGGCTGGCAAGAATATTTTGCAGCGTCTGCTGCAGCTGTTGTGCGGTTACCGCTTCGCCGTGGTGCCAGCGTAGCTGAGGCCGCAGGAAGAAAAACCAGCTCAGACCATTGTCGCTAATCTGCCAGTGGTGGGCCAGGTCGGGGATAGCGTCATCACCGGCCAGGCGGCTTAGCCCCGAGAATACCTGCTGGGCCAGGTGCTGCTCCGCACGCCCGGCCAACACCAGCGGGCGCAGAGGGTCCAGCTTGCGGTAGTAGGGGATACGCAGCGTCGGCTGATTATTCTGCCACTGGCCGCCAAGAAACGGCTGAAGAAGCTGGCTGAGCTGCTCGGTAGCGAGCGGCACCAGCTGCAGGGCATGCTGCGGTTGCCCTCTGTCCAGCTGTTGCAGCATCATTTCGCTACGCAGCGCTTCAGGTGTGCGTAAAAAGGTCAGGGTTCCACGCTTGCCGCGTCCTGGGCTGGCTTCCCATCGCAGCCAGCTGGCTTCCTGCCACTGATTCAGCAGTGTACGGACGTGGCGTTCGCTACAAAAGCAGCAGGTGGCTATTTCGTTCACGCTGGATGACAGAGGTTGGCCTTCGCTGCGCTGCCAAAGCCGCTGGTATTGATTTAACCGGTTAATTTCACGCATCAGCCTAAACCCGGAACAGTTTTCTAAAAGTATTCACTATTTGTTCCGCAAATACCAGGAGATACTTGCCGACAGATTAACCACCTTTGCCGGAGTGATTATGGTTCGCCTTGCTGCATTTGATATGGATGGAACGTTGCTGTTACCGAATCATCAGTTTGGGGAGCAAACTCTGTTGAGCCTGAGATCGCTGCAGGCGCACCCGGTTCAACTGGCCTTTGCTACCGGTCGCCACTTCCTGGAAATGCAACCGCTGATGCAGCAGCACAATCTGCCCGCCTGGTTAATCAGCGGCAACGGGACCCGCGTTCACGATGCGGCGGGCGGTCTGCTGTTTGGCTCCGATCTGCCACCGTCAGTTGCCCGTCAGGTGATCCACAGCCACTGGCAGACTAAAGCGAGTCTGCACGTTTTCAACGATGACGGCTGGTTTACCCAGTTTGATGAACCTGAAATTTTAGACGCGCATCAGCTCAGCGGCTTTAGCTACCATATTGCCGATCCGCGCACGCTGGCGGAGCATCAGGTCACTAAAATTTGTTTTCTCGGCGAGCATGAGGATTTGTGCCAGTTGCTGATTCAGCTGCGTGAGGCGCTTGGAGACAGCGCTCATCTCTGCTTTTCTGCCAGCCACTGCCTGGAGGTGTTACCGCTGGGCTGTAATAAGGGATCGGCGCTAACCCGGCTCACCGGACATCTGCAGATTGAGATGGCGACCTGCATGGCTTTTGGCGATGCGATGAACGATCTGGAAATGCTGAATCAGGTTGGATATGGCTTTGTCATGCAAAATGCGATGGCGCAGCTGAAAGCACAGCTACCGCATTTACCGGTTATTGGAAATTGCGCGACGCAGGGAGTGTCGCATTACCTCAACCACTGGCTTAACACACCACATCTCGACTATTCCCCCGAATACTGAGACCCGTTTTCCAGTGTGCCGGACAAGATGTCCGGCTTTTTTATTTGTATTCAGCGCTGTATTTCTACGGGCACAACCACTTTGCGTTTTTGTGCCGCGCCGCGATACAGCGTGAGTAAAATCCCCAACAGGAACGGCAGCAGCAGCAGTAAGGATTCGCGACTGATGCTGCTGCCGTTAAGCAGATTTTCCAGTGCGATAGCGATCAGCGGGAAGACCAGAAATACCAGCGAGGCCTGGAAAGGCCGCGCGACCTGTTGCAGGGCGAAGTAGCACAGTATCCCCCCGACACCCGCGACGAATCCCAGATAAGCAATAGCCATCAGCGCCTCGGGAGCAAACGCGTGAAAATCCGGTGATTCGCTAAGGCCGGTCAGCGTTAACAGCACCCCCGCACCCAGGCAGGGAAGGGCGTTGTAGCTCAGAACGGAAATCCCGGCGCAGCGTTTTTTACACTGTACGTACATCAGTGCGTGGATCAGCACCGCCGCCACCAGCGCCAGAATGCCCTTCAGCTGGCTTACGCCATTAGCCTGGGTTTCATGCCACAGAATGGTGCTCAGTGCGCCAAGACTGATTGCCAGCCCCAGGAGCTGCTGAAGCGATGTTTTTTCCCGCAGAAACAGCAGCGATGCTGCCAGCACCGCCGCAGGCATGGTGGCAAAGATAATCGCCGCCAGGCTGGAAGATGTGTAACGCTCACCGTAGATCATCAGCGTAAAGGGAATGGCAAAGTAGAACAGCATAACGCAGAGCTGGAAACCACGTTGACCGACGGGAAACAGCAGCGGGGCGCGACGATAGTGCGCCAGTAGCAGGAGTAGTGGTGCGGCACACAAAAAACGCAAACCGGTTGCGAAAACCGGAGGAACCGTGGCCACGGCGATTTTCATCGCCATCCATGTTGTCCCCCATGTCAGGGCAACGGCGGTAAAAAGCCCGGCAATGATCAGGTTACGGTAAATATTTTTGTTCATCGTCATCATCCCTGAAGTGGTCTGGAGAGATGTCAGATTAACTAAACCATCGGGGAAAAGGTTGCTATAATTATGCTGTCTGCACACCTGATGAGAGAAAATTTTGCTACCAAACCAGCTTGATAAAAAAGACCGCATGCTGCTTAACCTGCTGCAGCAGGACTGCATGCTCTCGCTTCAGGCACTGGCCGATGCGGTCAGCCTGACTACCACGCCCTGCTGGAAGCGCTTGAAAAGGCTTGAGGATGAGGGCTATATTCGCGGCCGGGTTGCGCTACTTGACGGTGAAAAACTGGGTCTGGGACTGACGGCGTTTGTGCTGATAAAAACTCAGCAGCACAGCAGCAGCTGGTTTCAGCAGTTTGTGACGCTAGTTCAGGCGATGCCTGAAGTGATGGGTTTTTACCGTATGGCGGGAGAATATGATTACCTGCTGAAGGTGCAGGTCGCCGATATGAAAAGCTACGATGGCTTCTACAAACGGCTGGTCAACGGTATTCCAGGCCTGATCGATGTTACTTCGAGTTTTGCCATGGAAGAGATAAAATACACCACCGCTTTGCCGGTTGCCCCCTGAACGGCAACTGTCTTTTTTCGGTCGATAATCAGGATGCTTTGTGCGACTTTTCAGCCAGCTAAGTTGGTATTTCCTACGCGAATGGCGGCGCTACGTGGGCGCCGTTCTGTTGCTCATCGTCATTGCGCTGCTGCAGTTACTTCCGCCCCATATCGTTGGCACCATTGTTGACGGCGTTAGCCAGCAGCAGATGAGCCATCAGCGGCTGCTGGTGTGGGTGGGTGTCATGTTGCTTACCGCCGTGGTGGTCTACTTGCTGCGTTACGTCTGGCGCGTGCTTTTGTTTGGTGCCTCCTACCAGCTGGCGGTGGAGCTGCGTGAAGATTTCTATCGCCAGCTCAGTCGCCAGCATCCTGAATTCTATTTACGCCACCGCACCGGTGACCTGATTGCCCGTGCGACTAACGATGTTGACCGCGTGGTCTTTGCCGCCGGGGAAGGCGTTTTGACGCTGGTGGACTCACTGGTGATGGGCTGTGCCGTGCTGATTGTGATGAGCACGCAGATCAGCTGGGAGCTGACGCTGCTGGCGCTGCTGCCGATGCCGGTGATGGCGCTGGTGATCAAACGCTACGGCGATCAGTTGCATAACCGCTTCAAGCTGGCGCAGGCGGCTTTCTCATCGTTAAACGATCAGACTCAGGAGAGTCTGACCAGCATTCGGATGATCAAAGCTTTTGGCCTGGAAGATCGCCAGTCGGCGCAGTTTGCCGACATCGCCCGGGATACCGGGGAAAAAAACCTGCGCGTCGCCCGGGTTGATGCGCGCTTTGATCCAACGATTTACGTGGCGATTGGCCTGTCGAATCTGCTGGCGATCGGCGGCGGTAGCTGGATGGTCTGGCATGGGGAAATAAGCCTGGGCCAGCTGACCAGTTTTGTGATGTACCTCGGCCTGATGATTTGGCCAATGCTGGCGCTGGCATGGATGTTCAACATTGTTGAGCGCGGCAGTGCCGCGTGGAGCCGTATCAAAGCGCTACTGTCGGAAGCGCCAACGGTCACCGACGGCGAGACAATTCTGTGGGAAGGGCGCGGGGAGCTGGAGGTCGCAATCGGCGAGTTCCGCTATCCGGCCGCCGCTCAGTCTTCATTATCGGACATTCATTTCAGACTGGCACCGGGACAGATGTTGGGGCTGTGCGGCCCGACCGGCTCGGGTAAAAGTACCATGCTCAGCCTGATCCAGCGCCATTTTGATATCGATCGCGGGGATATCCGCTACCACAGTACTCCGCTCACCGAACTGCAGCTGGACAGCTGGCGTAGCCGCCTGGCGGTTGTCAGCCAGACGCCGTTCCTGTTCTCCGACACGATTGCCAACAACATTGCACTTGGCAATCCGGGCGCCACGCAGGATGAAATCGAGCAGGCGGCGCAGCTGGCTTCCGTTCATGAAGATATCCTGCGACTGCCGGGGGGATACGATACCGAAGTTGGGGAACGTGGAGTGATGCTGTCCGGCGGACAAAAACAGCGTATTTCTATCGCGCGCGCGCTGCTGCTCAATGCCGAAATTCTGGTACTGGATGACGCGCTGTCGGCCGTCGATGGTCGTACCGAGCATCAGATCCTGCACAACCTGCGCAGCTGGGGTGAAGGGCGTACTATTATCATCACTGCACACCGACTCTCCGCGCTGACCGAAGCCAGTGAAATTCTGGTATTACAGCATGGCAAAATCGTCCAGCGCGGCAGCCATGAACAGCTGGTCGCCGCCAGCGGATGGTATCGAGATATGTATCGCTATCAGCAGCTGGAAGCTGCGCTGGATGAAGATGAATCAGAGCGGGAGGTGCCGCATGGCGAATGAAAACCGGCGGCTGTGGCCCACGCTTAAACGACTGCTCTCCTATGGATCGCCATGGCGCAAATCGTTGATTCTGGCGGTGTTGATGCTGTGGGTAGCAGCCGCGGCGGAAGTGTTGGGACCGGTGCTGATTAGTTACTTTATCGACAATATGGTGGCAAAACATCGTATGCCGCTGGGCCTGGCAGCCGGTCTGATAACCAGCTTCCTGTTGCTACAGCTACTGGCTGCGGCGCTGCATTACTGGCAGTCACTGCTGTTTAACCAGGCCGCCGTTGGCGTGGTGCAGCGCCTGCGTACCGACGTGATGGATGCTGCGCTGCGCCAGCCGCTCAGCGCGTTTGATACTCAGCCGGTCGGGCAAATTATTTCCCGCGTCACCAATGATACTGAAGTGGTTCGCGATCTGTATGTCACCGTGGTGGCAACCGTACTGCGCAGCGCGGCGCTGGTGGGAGCGATGCTGGTGGCGATGTTCAGCCTGGACTGGCGTATGGCACTGATCGCGATAGCTATTTTCCCGGCAGTGCTGATCGTGATGCTGATTTATCAGCGCTACAGCACGCCGATTGTTCGCCGGGTGCGCAGCTATCTGGCAGACATCAATAACGGCTTTAATGAAGCAATCAACGGTATGAGCGTTATCCAGCAGTTCCGCCAGCAGGCGCGGTTTGGTGAGCGTATGGGGGCCGCCAGCCGTTCGCACTATCTGGCGCGGATGCAGACGCTGCGGCTTGATGGCTTCCTGCTGCGGCCATTGCTCAGCCTGTTTTCCGCGATGATCCTGTGTGGCCTGATGCTGCTGTTTGGTTTTTCGTCGGTGGGGGCGATAGAAGTCGGGGTACTTTATGCCTTTATTAATTACCTTGGCCGCCTTAACGAACCGCTTATCGAGCTGACGACTCAGCAGTCGATGCTGCAGCAGGCTGTGGTGGCCGGTGAGCGCATCTTCGAGCTGATGGATGCGCCGCGCCAGCCCTATGGGGATGACCCGCAGCGGCTGTCCAGCGGCAGCATTGCTATTCGCGACCTGACTTTTGCCTATCGCACCGGTAAGCCGGTACTGAGCGATATTAATCTGGAGGTGGCCCCGCGTGATTTCGTCGCGCTGGTTGGTCATACGGGGAGCGGTAAAAGCACGCTGGCCAATTTGCTGATGGGCTACTATCCGCTCAGTAAAGGTGAAATCCTGCTGGACGGCCGCCCGCTGGAATCACTCAGCCATGCCTCGCTGCGCCAGAGCGTGGCGATGGTGCAACAGGACCCGGTGGTACTGGCGGAGACCTTCTTTGCCAACGTTACGCTGGGGCGGGATATCAGCGAACAGGCGGTCTGGCAGGCGCTGGAAACCGTGCAGCTGGCTTCCCTGGCGAGAAGTATGAGCGACGGCATATACACCCGTCTGGGCGAGCAGGGGAATAACTTGTCGGTTGGGCAAAAACAGCTGCTGGCGATGGCGCGGGTGCTGGTGGCAACGCCGAAGATCCTGATCCTGGATGAAGCTACCGCCAATATCGATTCAGGTACCGAGCAGGCGATTCAGAAGGCGCTGCGGGCTATACGCCAGCAGACCACGCTGGTGGTGATTGCTCATCGCCTTTCCACCATCACCGAGGCTGATACAATCCTGGTACTGCACCGCGGGCAGGCAGTGGAGCGCGGCAATCATCAACAGCTGCTGGCTGCGCAGGGGCGCTACTGGCAAATGTACCAGCTACAGCTGGCGGGCGAAGAGCTGGCTGCCGCAGAAAGCTGATCTTCACTCAGCAGAGTCTGCACCAAATTCAGGCGAAAAAGTAACCATTGCCCTGACTTAATGCACTGAGCCAACACACAACGCACCGTTAAGGTGCGTTTTTTCTATACTCCTCTTACAGGCTTTCTGTTCGCGACATCCCATCCCAGGCTGCGCCTCAGAACCGTACTGACTAATCACCTGAAAGCTGCCTGTTTTTCATTTCTGGCACAGCCTTTGCTTTAGTAAATCCGTGTTCGTGAAACAACCGTATTCAATACTGGAGGGGATCGTATGAAGCTGGTTACCGTGGTAATCAAACCGTTCAAACTGGAAGACGTGCGTGAAGCGCTGTCATCTATCGGCATTCAGGGTCTGACCGTGACGGAAGTTAAAGGTTTTGGCAGACAAAAAGGGCATGCAGAACTTTATCGCGGAGCTGAGTACAGCGTTAACTTCCTGCCAAAAGTAAAAATTGATATTGCGATTGCAGATGACCAGATCGATGAAGTGGTTGATGTAATTAGCAAAGCCGCCTACACCGGCAAAATTGGTGACGGGAAAATCTTTGTTGCAGAACTGCAGCGGGTGATCCGTATTCGTACCGGCGAAACTGACGAAGCAGCACTGTAATTCGGGGCTAAGAATTGTGATGGGATGGGATAAAATGAAGAAACTCGCTAAGTTTGGCCTTGCCAGCATTGCTCTGTTACCGTCGCTTGCCATGGCTGCCGCACCGGCGGTAGCGGATAAAGCCGACAACGCTTTTATGATGATCTGCACCGCGCTGGTGCTGTTTATGACAATTCCGGGCATTGCGCTGTTCTACGGCGGCCTGATCCGCGGTAAGAACGTGCTGTCCATGCTGACCCAGGTGGCGATGACTTTTGCCATGGTCTGCGTTGTATGGATGGTTTACGGTTATTCTCTGGCCTTCAGCGAAGGCAATGCGTTCTTCGGCAGCTTTAACTGGGCGATGCTGAAAGGTATTGCGCCAACGACGCTGATGGGTTCTTTCTACCAGTATATTCATGTTGCGTTCCAGGCTTCTTTTGCCTGTATTACCGTGGGTCTGATTGTCGGTGCTATTGCTGAGCGTATCCGCTTCGCAGCCGTGCTGATCTTCGTACTGATCTGGCTAACCTTTGCTTACTTGCCAATTGCACACATGGTCTGGGCAGGCGGCTTCCTGGCTCAGGATGGCGCGCTGGACTTCGCTGGCGGTACCGTTGTTCACATCAACGCCGCGGTAGCGGGTCTGGTCGGGGCATACCTGCTGGGCAAACGTGCAGGTTTTGGTAAAGAAGCCTTTAAACCGCATAACCTGCCAATGGTGTTCACCGGTACGGCGATCCTGTACTTCGGCTGGTTTGGCTTCAACGCCGGTTCTGCGGGTTCCGCGAACGAAATCGCCGGTCTGGCCTTCCTGAACACTGTCGTAGCAACGGCTGGTGCCATGCTGACCTGGACCTTCGGTGAGTGGGCGCTGCGCGGTAAGCCTTCGCTGCTGGGCGTCAGCTCCGGTGCAATTGCGGGTCTGGTAGCGATTACGCCAGCCTGTGGTTACGTTGGCGTTGGTGGAGCTTTGATTATCGGTCTGGTGGGCGGTCTGGCTGGCCTGTGGGGTGTGACCACCCTGAAGAAATGGCTACGTGTAGATGACCCATGTGATGTGTTCGGTGTTCACGGTGTCTGCGGTATCGTTGGCTGTATCCTGACCGGTGTATTCGCTTCATCTTCACTGGGTGGCGTAGGATATGCAGAAGGCGTGACCATGGGCCATCAGGTTTGGGTACAGCTGGAAAGCGTTGCGCTGACTGTCGTCTGGACCGCCGTTGTCGCATTCATTGGTTTCAAAGTGGCGGATATGATTGTCGGTCTGCGTGTTCCAGAAGAGCACGAGCGTGAAGGCCTGGACGTCAACAGCCACGGCGAGAATGCTTACAACCAGTAATGGGGTAAGTGAAAGAAGGAAAGTAGTGCGCTAAAAATAAAAAAAACGTGCGGGCCATTATGGCCCGCTTTTTTGCATACATCTCAGTAACACCGCAAACTCTCAAACCGCAAGTCCAGCAGTACGTCCGTGTTTTGGCCGATCCCCGTAATCATTATCGTCTGTGGTTGCTTTACTCGCGCTGGCGTATCACGCCTTCCTGCACTGTCGAAGCAACCAGTGTCCCCTGTTGGGTGTAAAACTCGCCGCGAACGAAGCCACGCGCGCTGGAAGCCGAAGTACTCTCCACGCTGTACAGCAGCCACTCATTAAGGTCAAACGGACGATGGAACCACATGGAGTGGTCGATGGTAGCGACCTGCATACCCGGCTCAAGGAAGCCTTTACCGTGCGGCTGCAGTGATACCGGGAGGAAATTGAAATCGGACACGTAGCCAAGCAAATACTGATGAATCCGCTTATCTTCCGGCATGGTGCCGTTCGCGCGTATCCACAGGTGACGATACGGTTCGTCCACATGTCCTCTCAGCGGGTTGTGGAACTTCACCGGACGG
Organism: Erwinia sp. GW821-FHT03D09; assembly: GCF_059420805.1. Classification (NCBI taxonomy): domain Bacteria; kingdom Pseudomonadati; phylum Pseudomonadota; class Gammaproteobacteria; order Enterobacterales; family Erwiniaceae; genus Erwinia; species Erwinia sp. GW821-FHT03D09. Next base: position 4,782 of record NZ_JBWKUK010000031.1, on the reverse strand, counting down.
ATTTCAAACGGCTTTTCCGACAGGAACTTGTCGCGATAGGGCTCGGGGATATGTGGGGCAAGTTTATGTGCGATTTCGTGTTCGGAAGGCAAATCATCAGGTCCCGGGACCACCGGCATGGTTTTCTGATGCTCAAAGCCGCTTTCCGGCCCCTGAAATGAGGCGGTCATATAAAAAATCGGTTTGCCGTTTTGAACCGCTTTTACCCGCCGGGCGCTAAAGCTGTTGCCGTCCCTCAGGTTTTCCACATCGTAAATAATGGCTTTCTGGCTGTCGCCTGGGCGCAGAAAGTAGCTGTGAAAGGAGTGGATAATACGTTCGCTGGGAACGGTCTGTTTGGCTGCATAGAGCGCCTGGCCGACAACCTGGCCGCCGAATACCTGGCGCAGGCCAAGATCTTCACTTTGCCCGCGGAATAAGCCCTCTTCCAGGCTTTCCAGATCGAGCAGATTTAATAAATTTTGCAGCGCCTGGCTCATATGCGGCTTCCTCTTAAAAATTTCAGTGCTCAGTTTGCGAGATCCGACCAGTTAGCGTCAACGCCTGTTTGTGGGATCTGCGCAGTTCGTACGGAAAGAATGAAAATAGCTGGTAACAGGAAAAATCCAGCAACATGTGCCAGAATTAAAGCCTTACGGGCAGTAAAGCTCTGCCCCAGAACGGCATTATCGCGCCGAAGGGATCAAAAAAGGAGAAGACATCCATGAAACTCTGGTTTGTATTGAGCAGTGCCGCCCTTGCGGTGGCAATCTCTGGCTGTGCGGACAAGAGCAAAGATGTGCCGACACCGACTCTGGGTTCGCAGGTACAGGGACAACAGGTCGTTATCCAGCAGCCAAACGTGAGTGGTACGGTGTGGATTCGCCAGAGGATTGCACTGCCGCCTGATGCAGTGCTGACGGTCACGCTGTCAGACGCGTCCCTGGCCGATGCACCGTCGAAGGTGCTCTCGCAGCGAGTTACGCGTACCGAAGGCAAGCAAGCCCCGTTCCAGTTCGTGCTGCCGTTTAATCCGGCGGATGTCCAACCCGGCGCACGGATTCTGTTAAGTGCAGCCGTTACAGTCAATGGTAAAATGCTGTTTATTACCGATACCGTGAAGCAGGTGGTCACTACGGGCGGCACGCGACAGGATCTGACGCTGGTGCCGGTACCGTCAATGCCACTTCAGGCACAGGACGGGGCGGCCACCTCGGTGCCTTCAACGTCGCCTACACAGGTTACACCTTCCTCGGCGGTGCCAGCGCCCACCTCATACTAATCTGATGGTTCTGGCGCTTGTTAAAACGCCCCTGCGGGGGCGTTACTAAGGCTTCCAACGATAGCGCTTCAGATCGACTTTACCCTCTCGCGATACCTCAATCCCTTCCGCCTCCAGCGCAAGCCGCTGTCGGCTTAAATCGTTCCCTGTAAGTGATATCTCACCGAGTCGGTTAATCACTCGATGCCAGGGCAGCTTGCTACCCTCCGGCAGGCGTTTCAGCACGCCGCCAACCTGGCGAGCCGCTTTGGGTGAACCCGCCAGATGGGCAATCTCTCCGTAGGTGGTGACGGAACCGTAGGGGATAGCCGCGAGGATCTGAAAGATGCGCTGGCGAAAGTTATCGTGTTCTGTGTCCAAATTCACTCCCTGGGCATAGCTGTAAACGGGAACCAGCCGCGAAGCCGTTCAGCAAGGAGACAGTATAAAGGACAGGGGCTGATATTTAAGCAGATTAATCAGCGCGATTTGGCAAGTAGTGAGGGAATATCACCCGTATTGTGCAAGAAACAAACGGTCATCGGGGGCTGGCTTGCAATTGGCCTGGGGTTCATTGATAATGCGCCTGCGCTTCGGTTATCCGGGGCCGTCAATGGGGGCCCTGTTGGTTCTCCCGCAATGCTAATTTGTGAATTCGGTCAGGTCCGGAAGGAAGCAGCCGTAACAAGTGACGCGTGTGCCGGGATGTAGCTGGCAGGGCCTCCACCCAATTCTGAGTAAGTACTTCATTCTTAATGATATAAAGTACTTAATCCATGCCTAACAAGCTTAAGTGGTACAACTTTTGTGTATCGCTATAGGCTCATCATGTTTCTCATGCTCTCTCGTCACGGTATCTGGTACTACAGAAAAGTTAACATTCTTCCAAATGGTCAACGTCGTGAATTTCGTCGATCTCTTGGAACTCGTTCTAAATGTGAAGCGTTAAAGTGTGTAGAACGCTTTTATTGACCTGCTCCCAATATTAGATACAACCTTCAGTTAGTAATGTCGGTTTGTTGACCTTCTAATTTTCCATTTCTCCAGCTTGCTGCAAATTCAGCCGGCGTCTGGTAATTCAGCGATGAATGAGGTCTGGACTCGTTATAGTCCTGCCGCCAGTCATTAATGATTTTCCGGGCATGAAGAATATCGTTGAACCAGTGTTCATTCAGGCATTCATCCCGAAAGCGACCGTTGAAACAAGTACAAGGGATTACCTACGCAAGTAAAAAGCGGAGTGTTTTTTATATTAAGAAGAATTCAAATGCAATGGATAAAAATAGAAGTGTATCAATATTTGCACGACGGTGTGGGTTGTATGATCTGGTATCCTTGTCTTTTAAGTACCGACTATACAAGGTCTGTCCGTATGATATTGCTGTGCGGTGAAAAAGATGAAGATTACACTAAGCCATAAAATGTCATCTAAGACAACTATCCATGAGAGTAAAAAATATGTTTGACAGTCTAAAATTTAAAGCTATTTGGTTTTTGTTAATGATTTTATTTTTTTCTTCAGTTATACTAACTTAAAATAGAATAAATCAATGAGGCGGATAAATGAGGCAACGTAGTATAGTCTCTAAGAATGGTTTTTCTTATAAAGAATTGTTAAAATTCAAGAAAGACTTTTTAGAATATAAAAAAGAACTAAAAAGATTAGGAGAAGAGGATAGCCGAAAAATGTCATTCGTCGATTCTATAGTTGTAGTGTCGAAAGAGTCAGCTAAAACAATTTTTACTTTAGTTACTATATCCATTCTTTATGTCATTGGAACTACTTTTTTTGATACAAAAGAAACTTTATTTGTCGTTCCATTTTTTGCTGCCTTTATTTTATGGGAGATATATAATAATGCTAAAAAGGACAACCACAGTATAGTAACTGAGCTTAAATTAATTAAGCTCGGTTTCAAGCTAAAGATAAATCAATTCTCCTGATATTTGTAGCCTTCATCCCCATATAATAGTGAGAATTTATGAGCGGTAGAACCAAGTTGATATATTCTCATGGCATTGCTTGCATTAATCCATTTAGGTACGTAGTCTCTGTTTACATAATTAAAAAGCCTTCCTGTCCCAGGCTTTTCAAATAATAAAGGACTCGCCAATCTATTTTTGTTCTGGGTTAAAACAGGCATTCTATATGCGGAATACAATGTGGCTATAAAATCAACTGTTCCATAAGCAAAATCACCATCATACTTATCCCCACCTAAATATTCAGCACCTAGTCTATATAAGTGTCTAACCCAACCAACTCGCTGGTTTTCAAATAGAATAGGTGATATCGATTCAAATGTATTATTTGTTCCATTTGCAATTAATACTACCCCAATAGATTTCATGTGCCTAAAATGCATCGTTTGGCCAAGTTTCGTAATTTTCCAACCCATATATGTCTGAAGTAATCCTGAGACAACTCCTCCACCTATTTTGGCATATTTAACTACACCTTGATCTTCAAATATTTCTGTAACGATGTACTTGGTATAACTTCCTTGCCTTAGTATCTGATATTCGCGAGTAGCTAGCTCACTTTCAGCACGCATTTCATAAATTAATTTCATGCGTTCATTGACATCAAAAGTGTTCTTGAATCGTCTATTAATATCGTTTATAAAATCATCAACTTCTCTGAGGTATTCTCTTCTTACTTGGTAGTTTTCAATAAAATAGGTGGAGGCTAGTGTGGCAATACGTCTTAGATCCACAGCATGCCTATCTAAATCGTACTTCAAGTGAGCTATTGCAGTAGTACCCATGATTAATACACCCTATCATCCCAGATACTATACGCACTTGTTCCAGCCATAACATGTTCCCAAGTGATGGATTCGTATTTGAAAGAAATACTCTCATCAGATTGAACCTCATTGTGTGTCAATGAGTTAGGACTAAACATTCTAATTTCGCTTAACGTTGCATCAGTTAGCTTTATTTTGAAGAAAACCTCCAGCCCACCAGAAGGGTTCATTCTGTAAAATACGAACTCGCACGTCAGGCGTTCATTCTGGTTCATTGCTAAAGCTAAGAGTGGGGTCGCTTTATCGATGGGCTTTCTGATTTGGAGAGGGTGAAGTTGAACGTTACTTTCACGAGTCATAAGATTAAGTAGTTCAAGAATAAGGATCTGATCCTCATGCCCTTTTTGGTACTTATTTCCTATTGAATCAGAAGTTGAGCACCCCGCAGAGATCAACCCTTGCTTGTCACCCTTGATGGTTCCGTAAATTATATTAGCCATGTAGTTCCCTTACATTAAGTACAGAAAAATTTATAATGCATAGGTTCTGTTTTGGAATCCAGTACCCAAACTACGTTGTATTATTCATGTGGATTTTTTAATTGCAGTTCATTCATTGACTGTATTGGTTGATTGAAGGTACTGAATAATGAATGTATATTGAAACTTAATACTACCAGAAAAGAATGGGCTAGCGTGTTTGTAAGTATCCCACCAAAACGGCCCATTCACTTTTAGAGATCTTCCGACATACTGACTATGTCCCCTGAGGAGATCGCTATGCGTAAGATAC
>NZ_JBWKUK010000030.1:0-27947 GCF_059420805.1 Erwinia sp. GW821-FHT03D09 | reverse complement strand
AAATCGTGGTGTGCCCATACGCTCCTCCTGTGCTCAAACTATAGGGCAGGATCGTCTACCGGGGCGGGGTCAGTCCACACAGTCTTTACGCCTGGATAAAGAAGTACGGGCCTGACTCTTCCACCAACAAAGAAAAAATGTCCCTGTCCGCGCTGTCAAAAGTCAGAACTCTGTCGTTGCCCTGGCGCCGTTGGCGCAGGCGGGCCAAGCTATTATCAATGCTCATTAGCGTGTTTTCTTTTCAAGGGTAAAGGTGCCAAAGGTATTGCGTCCGCGTCCGGGAAAATAATTTTCCTCGCCCGTTTTAACCTGCTTGTCGATCATTAAGTCGGTAAATCCAATATGAGGATGCAGTGCGGCCTCACCTACTTTTGGAGCATTTTTATAGTTATAAAGGATCCTGTATCCGTTTATTTCGTCGAATAATAAAGCTGCACAAATGCTGTTAGATGTTGATGAAGAGGTCTTTAACTGAATACGCAGTTTATCCCAACATTGGGTAATGGTGACTACTCCATCCCACATGTAAGCTACAGTACCGTCTGCATTGAGTGTTTTTCCCTAGCATATCCATTCCCCGCGTAAATATGGAACATTTAAAATCCGAGATAATAACTCTAATCGCCAAACATGGCGGTTGAAAAACCAGTAAAGCAACGTAAATAAACTGCCCACCCCGATCAGTGAAAATATCGCCGGGGGAATATTTGCAGGGATATCCATTTTATTGGCAATATCGATAAAGGATAGTAAGCTCAGTATTAATAAGCTTGATAAAGCAGATGCCCCTGTTGCTAATATTTGTCCTATACGAACACGATTAAGCCACCAAGCAGTGAATATTCATGATCCAGCATCCTATCTCCATAATACCTGTATTTTTTAGATAAGAGAGTTTTCGAGGCTGATTTATGTTACCTCATTTTTCTCATAGGTATCAATTGTGCTGTATAAAATAACAGTTATTCTACTCAAAAAGATGTCCGGCGCTAGCAGCTGCGCAACAGGCGGCGAACACCGGCCAGATGAAGATCGACTGGAAGATCGCGCCGATGATGTGCAGGGGCTGGAACTGCTGCGGGCTGTCCTCTATGCCCGAATACGCGCCCTGCCCCCTCTGCTTACTTCACCCAGTCTTCCAGGACTAGGCCCGCGACCCGCTCAAATTCTCGCGTATTATTCGTCACCAGTATGGCGCTGGCGGCAATCGCGTGGCCGGCTATCGCCGTGTCGTTCGGGCCGATCGGTGTCCCGGCCGCAGCCAAGGCAGCCTTGATCTCGGTAGTGGCGTCCACCGCGGCCCGATCCCAGGACAGGACGGCATCAAGGCGAGCGCAGAAGGCGTCAACCAGCTGCGTGTGGCGCGGCGAGGCCTTCTTGCCGACAGCGCCGAAACGCATTTCCGCGTAGGTGATGGCGGAGACCACGATGCGGTGGTTGCGCAGCACCGCCTGCTCCAGCCGTTTGATCACGGCTTCCGGTTGCTCGCGCATGATGAACGAACAGATGTTGGTGTCGAGCATATAGGTCTTGTTCACAGGTCAAATCGTCCTTCGTCGCTGACCACATCCGTACGCTCTGCCATAAAGTCCTGATCGGCCTTTTCCAGCAGCGCGAACGAGCCCCAGGTCGGACGGACGGGACGCAGGATGATATTGTCCCCTTCCCGGACGATCTCGAGCTCACTCACCCCCTCAAAATCCAGATCGCGGGGCAGACGGATGGCGCGGTTGTTGCCGTTTTTAAAAATCGATACGGTTCGCATGATATCCTCCTGGTTTATGGCCTCATGGCCTATCAGCATATGTTTAGTATATGCCGATGCATGGCAGATGTATAGGGTAAGGCTATGCATATGATTGGCATATGGATATGTCTTGCCTATACTTTCTTTCTTCTTTTTCAGCCAAGATCCGTTTTCTGGCAGTCTCGGATCTGCGGATCGTCACCCTGCCCCGTTGCGCTTGTCGACACAACATGTGCCCCGTCTTCAGCTGCGTTTTCTTCTATATGTTGTGTTTATCCCCTGCCCCGTGACCCGGTGCGTGGCACCGGAAAACGCCGCTTTGCTTATTCCCTGTGCGTGGTACACTTCCGGAAATTTGCTATACGCCAGAAAGTCGGATCATCCGCAAACGGGCGTCCGGTAATTTAACAAGGTGGCTATATGACTGCTTATTATCAGACAGGTGATGTTTACGGCAGGAAACTGCGAGGGCGATCATCGTTACTGGGGTGATGGTTGGAGTGATTACGGGATGTGATAATTTTCAAGGGGTATTTATGTGCAAGTCATGTGATATTGACGCTAATTATTGTCACACGGTTTATTGTGTGTATGACCATCTCGTAACTACTCACCCCGTTTTATGGCTGCGCGATTCATCGAGAATTCGAAACGATTTTCTATCGAGGAATATCCTTTCTTCTGCAGGTGATGTATTGGCCATATGGAATGCCCCTCCAGGAAAAGGATGGGCGCTTCGCATCCACGACAATGAAACCATTGACGAACGGCCAGACCCGCAGCGGGGTGATTTTGTCGATCTCAGTGATGGGGAAACAAGGTTTCAGATTCTTTTAGACCTTGGATGTTGATGTTTATGAAAGAGGTGGGCGGGATTTTGTACTCAATAAGGAACAAGCATGGGTGACTGGTTTATTGCCACCGAGGGCGTGAAGATCGTCAAAGACAGCCCCGGTCTGTGGCCGCAGATCATCACGGGGGGGGCGTCTGCCGGCGCGGCACTGGGCGGTGTGTACCTGGCCCACTACTTTACCCGCCGGCGTGAGGAAAAAGCGACGGCGGCGAAGCAGGCCAGTGAGCGTCTCTTTATTGCCACGGAGCTGGTCCTGTTACTGGAACGGTACGCTGAGGGGTGTGCCCAGGTTGCGGCTGATGACGGTAAGTATAATGCTGCCCGGCAGTCTGAGAGGGAACCTGAGTCCGATTATCCCGTACTAAATCTGACGGATGTCTCCGGGGACTGGCATGTCCTGGAATTGTGCCATTTGTACCGCATACGCGAACTACCGGTGCTCCAGGATGAGGCCCGCCGTGCGATTGCTTATGCCGCTGAAATCCCTTCCCCTCCAATGCATGAGTACTTTTTCGGGGAACGGCAGTATCAATTCGCGCGGCTGGGTCTTAAGGCTGTCATTATGGCCGTCCGTCTTCGCCGAGCCACCGGCCTTCCTGATACACGTCTGGCCGGTAAAGAATGGTCTGCGGTTTCCGTATTTCGTGAAGTCTGGAGAGGCGAGAGACACCGGCGTGCTGCAGAAGCTGTTCGCGACAGAGAATGGAACCAACCGGAGATCCCCGGACAGTACGACGGAGAAAAGCCAACACCATGAGCAGCATCATTCCATATTCTCATCCACAGCAACCTGCACATTTGCCGGTGGTCATCGACTACCCCGCAGCGCTGGCACTGCGACAGATGGCCCTCGTCCATGACGAACTGCCCAAATACCTGCTGGCGCCGGAGATCAGCGCCCTGCTCCACTATGTGCCGGATCTGCACCGCAAACTGCTGCTGGCCACGCTGTGGAACAGCGGTGCCCGGATTAACGAGGCGCTGGCACTGACGCGTGAGAACTTCTCGCTGGCTCCGCCCTACCCGTTCGTACAGCTGGCCACCTTCAAGCAGCGTACGGAAAAGGTGGCCCGCAGCGCCGGGCGGTTGCCGGCGGCCAGCACTCCGCCGCGCGTGGTGCCGCTGTCCGATCCGCAATATGTCGCGCAACTGCAGATGATGGTGGCCACGCTGAAAATTCCGCTCGAGCGCCGCAACGCGAGCTCCGGGCGGATGGAAAAGGTGCGGCTGTGGACGATCACCGATCGGACGGTACGCAGCTGGCTGGTGGAGGCGGTGGATGCCGCAGCGCGCGACGGGGTGACGTTCTCGGTGCCCGTCACCCCGCACACCTTCCGCCACAGTTATGCTATGCACATGCTGTATGCCGGCATTCCGCTCAAGGTGTTGCAGGCGTTGATGGGACACAAGTCGGTAAGTTCGACGGAGGTCTATACGAAGGTGTTTGCGCTGGATGTGGCGGCGCGACATCGGGTGCAGTTCTCGATGTCGGAGGCGGACGCGGTAGCGATGCTTAAAGAGCGTCGCTGAATGGCCGATACGGGGGCTGGCTGAGCAGTTAAAATAATATTCTGTAAGGTCGGAAATAGCGGAGATTTTTCCGCCGTACTCGTCTCGGTTGACAAGTACGGCAGTGGAAAGCTTGGTGGCGCTATATCAGTGGCGAATGTGCGCCAGGTCGTCAGCCGTCAGCCCGGTCATTTTCATTACCGACTCGCGATCGAGCCCGCTGGCCAGCATGGCGCGGGCGATTTTTAGCGCCGCATCGCGCTCGCCTTCCTGGCGGCCTTTTTCTTCGCCAAGTTGCAGACCTTCGATACGACCTTCCTGACGTCCTTTCTGGCGCCCTTCTTCTCTCAACCTTTCTGCAATCGTCATCAGCGTGTCCTCGTGTTCCGGCACCCGTGATGCCAGGGTTGATAGTAATTCGCCCGGGTTACGGGTTTCACCAACCTGCAGCATGTAATGCATCAGTGATGTCAGCTGCTCCTGAGTAGTGTAACCAGCCAGCAGCAACGTGACCAGCTGTTCCAGCAAATCGGCCAGGTCGCGCTGGTGAACATGTTTTTGCAACAGCTCCAGAATGGCTACGCGGCGATGCTGCATGATTTGATCGTCCGGAATGACCGTGACGTCAACCAGTGGAAAATCGCCCCCGTACAGCTGGCCGGCCAGCGCCGGATCACTGAATCCCTGCAGCCAGCTCATCGGATACGGGTAGGGTGTTACCTGACCATGATAGAACAGGACGGGGATCACCAGTGGTAGATGTTCATTGCCTGTGACCAGATGGCGTTGCATGGCGATCTGCCCTACTACCTGCTGCCGCCGGAAATCGCCGTGTTGCTGTCCTGTTGCCACGATCTGGAAAAGCGCACGCTGTTCGAGTTTTTGTGGAACACCGGCGTGCGGATCAATGAGGCACTGGCGGTACGACCGGTGGACGTGGAATTTGATGCGGCGCCGGCGTTCGTCACGCTGCGTACCCTCAAGCAGCGGCTCAACCCCAGGGTTGGCCGGCCACCGGCGCTGAAACTCAATGCACCGGGACCGACCGCCCGAACGGCATTCCCGGTCAAACGCACGGTGGCACTCGAGGACGGGCCCTTTGCGGCGCGGCTGCGCGATCACATCCACACCTTTACCGAGCACAAGACCAAACCGATCTGGCCGGTGACCGACGACACCGCGCGCAACTGGTTGAAGAAGGTGCTCCGTGAGGCTGATCGTCAGGGCGTGCGGCTCAGCCTGGCGCGAATCACCCCCCACACGTTCCGGCACAGCTTTGCGATGCATCTGTTGCTTCATGGGGTGGCGCTACAGGCAGTGATGGGTCATAAGGATTTTAAATCGACGCAGGTCTACCTGAAGGTGTTCAGTCTCGACACGGCATCAGGCCGGTGGGGCGTGCCGTTCTCGATGGATGTAGGCGTAGCGGCGGAGATGCTGCAGCTGGTCGCTAATGGTGCAAAAAAGGTGTCTTATTAGTACCTTTTTGGTGTTGTTTAAGTGCTTCTTTTACACTACCTGTCTGTCGGCATCCGTAATGTAGTGCGTATTAACCACAGTGTGTCAATTTGGTGCTCAATTGGTGTTTAGGTAGTGCTTTTTTAGTGCTGCTGTAGATCCGGTTTGATGTGGTTGGGGGCGGCTTTATAGCGTAGATGACGTGGCAAGACTGCGCCGGCATACTGGAAAAATAACGCTTTTACTGACACTGGCGATGCAGCCCTATGCCCGATCCCACGCTGCAGCAACAGGGTGTCATGGTGATTATAGGCATGAACAGGCAAGCGATCGGCGCCATTCGCCAGCAGCCAAATTGTCCGAGTGATCCCATCGACAAAATCAAGCACAGGAACTGGCAAGCCACGCTCTAGAATAAATCGACATGTCGGAGTGGCCAGCGGCACCGGGTTGCCCGCACCAATGGCAAAGCATCGTTCTACTTCGTGAAATTTGCGGTCACGTCGCCAGGCGGCCTCATCACCACGGCTGAGTTCAGGCACAATGGAATTCGGCGTGTTACGCCAGGCTGACAGCAACTTATCCTTATCGGCTACGACGATGTAATGCTCACTGGTGTCAGAAATCGCCTGCTCCATATAGGCAAATTCACCCTGCCGCAGCGGAATTTTGAAACGGCAATAAATAATGTCGTTATACCTGCAGCTGTACACCCCCTCAATCAGGTGTTCAGGATAGTCTCTGATGGTAATGTGTTTACCGATTATATCAGGTGTCATAACGGTTCCTTTATTAGGTCGTATTGATACAAAAACGATACCATTAATATACCGGTTTGACGCCTTTAGTCACGCTGACACAACCCCTTCCTGGCGTATGTTGCGGCGGGCGTTGAAGTCCTGAATGGCAGGTGGGCAATCTGGCAGTGGACACCGTTGCTTGTTTCTAAGGAGGGGAGGAAAATACGGGGCAGGAGAAATGCCCCCAACTCTTCCGAATCAGATGCGTTGCTATATGATGTTAAAGTGGTGTGATTTTGGTCTTTTTTTGATGCCTTAATCCCCGTGATCATCATAAAACTTCAATGCATGCCGGATCATATTGAGTTTAGAGCGGTTGGTTTTTTTGCATAACTTCTCCAGCAACTCATACTCGTATTGATTGAACGGCACACGGATGGCCTTGTAATCACGTGGTGCTTCACTGTCGGTTTGCTTGAGTGGCGTAACGACATGATCAGCTGCAGCTGCAAATTCTTCGATGCGTTTTTCCACTGCCGCTGGAGTAACGACGGGTTCCCTGCGCTTTACCATGTCATCAACTCCTTCACCAGACATTGAATTTCGGCTTTGGCTTTCGAATTATTCATTTCGACCACGCCACGCCCTTCGGACATACAATCCCGATAAACCTTACGGTCACGTACCACCGTGCTCATCAACCCCAACTCAGGGAAGTCTTTGAGGTACTCTTTGGCTTCCTGGATCTCGTTGATGACTGGATTGGACGGCGCGAGCGTCAGCATAGCGATCGCCTTCAACTTTGGATTGAGATCCTTAGCTTCCGTCATAATTTCTGTCAACCGTGGCAGCGTATCTAAATCGGGTTGTGAAGGGCGGAAAGGAACCAGCAGCACATCGGCTGATGTCATGCCTGTTCTCAGCTCTCGACTGTCACGACCGGCAGTGTCAACAACCACGTATTCATAGCGCTTATCGAGATCGAGTAGCGTATCGCGAATGTTATCGAATTTCTGAATGCAGTGGATAGGTGCTATGCCTTCGATCGCATTACGGTCAGCAATCCAGTTGGATGCGGTTCCTTGACGGTCAGAGTCGACCAGCATCACATCATGCCCTTGTCGTGACAATTCTGCTGCAATATTGACTGCTGTCGTTGATTTACCGCAACCGCCTTTTTGACTTCCAATTAGTATAATCATGGTGCTTAATTGGTTCCTTTTTGACTCCTGTTAGATATTAATTTAGTGCCGCTTTGGTGCTCTGTCAATACATTGTAGAACCTCAGTTTGAGGCATGGCCTGTTACTATGGGCGTGCCCCGGTGGGGACGGCTACTGTACTGCGTAGGCAGCCGGCCGCTGTCGCGCCGTCGTGTCGGGTGGGTGCCCGTTCATCCTTCCGTGGTACGTCTGCCGCAGTAAGTCTTCCCGCCGCAACTGATAACAGCACAGCGTCTCGCTTGAACACCAAGGGGTATATGAACTCCGCCAAAAACTTTTCTCCTTCCGGTCCAAAACTTTTTGTCTCCGCCCCTTGGTGCCGCTCTTCGCCGTACTGTTATCAGTTGCGGCGGGAAGACTCACAGCGGCCTCAAACAACCACCCGGAGGAAACCAATATGCAGCTACAAAACGTCCAAGGCGCGACAACGAAGCCTACAGCAGCATCTGCACAGACCAACTGTGTTCTGACCGTTCCGCAGGTGTATGACCTGTTTTGCTACGTGAAGTCGGTGTGCGGTCGCTCGACCGGCACCGTCGAACCGCCGGTCGTACCGGCCGGGGCGGAAGAGGTGTTCGCGGACTTTGGAGATTTCGACACCATTTCGGTGTGGATCGTCGGGGGCTGGCCGCCGCCATCCGTTCAGCCGGTCTGCTGATGAATCTGGTCGTGATCGAGATGGAGGATGGCCGCTACGGCGTCGCCGCCGGTGAGCGCCGCACGCTGGCGCTGGTTGATGGCACAGGAAAATGACGCCGACAAGACCACCCCGGACGGCGTCGTGACCGACGATTACCCGGTCGAGGTGCTGGTCGTCAGCAGGGCGATGGCGCGCGTGGTGTCGATGATGGAGAACAGCCAGCGCGAGCAGATGCACCCGGTCGATCAGGTTTCGGCGTTCCGCGACCTGTCGGCAGATGGGCAAACTCTGGCACAGATCGGCGATCTGCTGGGGTTCAGCACGCGCCACGTTCAACGCGGTCTGCGTCTGGCAACAATGGCGCCGGTGTTGCTCGATGCGCTCGCCGAAGACCAGATCAGCCTCGACCAGCTGCAGGCGCTGTCGGCCACCGACGATCATCAACGTCAGTGTGACGTGTGGGAAAACGCGCACGGCTGGGCGACTGCGCCACAGCACCTGCGTGAGGCGGTGCTGAAAGGCGAAGTCTCGGCCAAAGACAACAGCCAGCTGGCGTTTGTCGGGCGCGAGGTCTACGAAGCGGCGGGCGGCACCTTCAAATTTGACCTGTTTACCGACGAGGGCTTTTTGACCGAACCGGCGATGCTGGAGCGTCTTGCCCGTGAAAAATTGCACGCGCTGGCGCAGCAGGTGGCCGAGGACGAGGGCTGGAGCTGGGCGGAAGGGGGCATGCCGGCCATCAAAACGTGGGGTGAGGATGCGGAGCTGTACCGTGAGCTGGCCGAACCGCAGCCGGAATTCACCGGTGACGAACAGGCCGAGATCGCCCGGCTGAAAGCGCGGTTCGGTGAGCTGGAAGCGGTATTCGAGGCGGCGGATGCTGATACCGATACCCACGCGCTGAACGTCGAGAGCGACGCGGTACAGGCTGATATTGAGTAGTTAACCGCGCAGGCAATCGTCCGTTCATGGCCGCAGGCGATGCGCAGCAGCGTCGGGGTAGTGGCATCCCTGCGTGACGGGCAGGTGGTTTACCAGCGCGGGATCGTGCTGCGGGCGAGCGAAGCAACGACCGGGAATGGCGTTGATGACAACGGCGAGGGCACGGCGACCACCGAAACGGCGACCTCGAAAACCAAGGAGAAAGGGCTGTCAGCGGCGCTGATCACCAGCCTGTCGGCGGAAGGGAGCCGTGCCGATCGCCAGCTGGCCGAGCTGCACGCGCAGTGGGAAGCCAAATTGCCGCCGGAGTGGAATACCGATTTCTCATGGTTGCTGACGTGGGAGCAGGCCGAGGTCGTGACGCTGCTGGCGTACTGCGTCGGTCTGTCGCTCGATGCCGTGCACCAGTGGCCTGCCGGTAATGGCAAGGTAGGCGATGCCCTGACGCCGCTCGAGCACGCGCTGGATTTCAATCTGCGCGACTGGTGGCAACCAACCAAGGGCAATTTCTTCGGGCGGATCAGCAAGGAGCTGATGAGCGATGCGCTACTTGATGCCGGGAAGGTGGTGCAGGCGGCCTCGGTGCTCAAGATGAAAAAGGGCGACGCCGCGCAGCTGGCCGAGGATGAACTGACCGCCAGTGACGTGCCTGTCGTGTCCGCCGCCACTGCGGCAGGGGGGCAGGTGGCCGAACTGAAACAGAAACCGGCGCCCGGTGATGATGATGCAGAACGGGGGGCGCTGCCCCCCGGTATCAGTGGCGACGGCGAAGTGGTGGATATCGCACAGTATGAAGCCTGGCAGGCACAGAAGCAGGCCATGGGGCAGCAAGCCATGCAGCACCGGGAAGAGACCAACATCAATATCGACAGGCATCGGCGCGAGCTGGCCGAAGTTCATCATGGGGACAGCGAACCGGGAGATAAATTCTGATGATGAGTATTGGTCAATCTATGCAGGTGAAAAAGTCAGCACCAGTCTTCGATGCGCAACCCGTCAACACGTGCAAACTCCCGTGTGTTGTTGGTGACCACGATCAGCCCCTGGCTGCGGGCATGGCCGGCGATCATCAAATCGAATGGGCCAATAGGGAGCCCTTGTCGGCTCAATTCCGCCCGAATTTGGCCACTGTGCGCTGCGGCGGCGGCATCGTAGTTCAGGATGTCAAGACGCGCGATGAACCCTTCGAGCACAGCCAGGTTGCGCTCCGGTGCCTGGCTCTTTTCTGCACCGTAAATAAGCTCCATCAGTGTGACTGAACTGATACACAGGCGAGACGTATTCAGGCTGAAGCGTTCCCTGACGTGCGCTGGTTTGTTCTTGATGGTGAAGATGCACGTGTTGGTGTCCAGCAGGAACTTCAACATCAGAACGCATCCCGCTCTTGCATTGCGGGTTGGTTGCGTGACGTCATGAAATCGTCGCTGACATCATCACCGTCGAACCAGCTGTCCCAGCTCTCGCCGGCCGGCGTAATAATGCGTGTGCGACCAACGGCGATGATCTCCACGCGTTTGACGTCTTCAGGCAGTGCTACCGATTTGGGCAGACGAACGGCCTGGCTACGGTTGCTGAGAAATACGGTTGTTTCCATGGCACACCTCCACGTTTGGATATACCGGCTGTATATCCATTGTGGTGATTGGGGTGGGATATGTCAATGGGATATGTTTTTTGTCGGTCAGGATCGGATGGTTGGGAGAGACTGCAGATGATGAGCATTGGCCAGGTCGGACCCGCCGGTAAAGCAGGCGACTACTACACACATCAGGACAACTACTACGTGCTGGGCGGCGACAAGCGTCTTATCGCCGCGCATAACCACGCGGTAGAGGTCGCGGTACGGGAGGTGGAGAAACTGGCCTCGACTCGCAGCATGACCGAGGGCGTCTCCGAGACCAAACTGACCGGCAACCTGGTGGTGGCGCTGTTCAACCACGATACGTCACGCGACCTTGGCCCACAGCTGCACACCCATGCTGTGGTGGCCAACGTCACGCAGCATGACGGCAAGTGGCAGACCCTGTCCTCCGATACGGTCGGCAAGACCGGGTTTATTGAGAGTGTGTATGCCAATCAGGTGGCTTTCGGCCAGATATGCCGCCATGTGCTGCGTCAGGATACAGAAGCGATAGGGTATCAAACCGAGAACGTCGGGCCGCACGGCATGTGGGAGTTTAAAGGTATGGAGAACGTGATAGACGCGTTCCCCAAGCGCAGTCACACCATCGACGCCGTCGCCGGCGACGATGCGTCTCTCAAATCCCGCGATATGGCGACGCTTGATACCCGCAAGGCCAAGGTCGCCAGCGATCCGGCTGCGCTGGCGGCCGAGTGGCTGCAGGAAATGAAATCCGCCGGCTTTGATGCCAAAGCCTATCTGGCTGAAGCACAGTCTCGCACGATGGTGACGCCGTCCCCAACGCCGCTGGAAGCGGGGAGAGATGCGCTGGTCGACCAGGTCGTGGGTCAGGCCATTTCTGCGCTCTCTGACCGGCAGGTCAACTTCACGCACAACCAGGTGGCCAACAAGGCCATCAGCTATCTCTCAGGAGAGCTGGGGATGCTGGACGCGGTGCGTGATGGCATTGACCGCGCCATTGAACGCGAGCAGCTTATCCCGCTCGACAAAGAGAAGGGCGTCTTTACCTCCGATATTCATCTGCTCGATGAACTGAGCGTGGCGCAGCTGAACCGCACGCACCTTGACGAGAGCGCGGTGGTGATAGGTGCGCCACGGCCAGACCCGCGCACCGGCAGCATGCCGGCCTACAGCGATGCCGTGCAGATGCTTGCGCAACATGCGCCGGCGATGGCGGTATTGTCGGGCATTGGGGGCGCATCGGTGAACCGTTCCCGTGTGGCGGAAGTGGTGGAGCTGGCGCGTGAACAGGGCCACGATGCCTCCGTGCTGACCGTTGATCGGCAGTCACAGCAGTATCTGCAGCAAAGCGTCCATCTCGATGATAGTCGCGTGGTGACGCGCGCTGCGCTCGGCAGCGAGGCGCTGTTTGCGCCGAACAGAACGCTGGTCGTTGACTAGGCGGAGAAACTGACGCTCAAGGAGACCGTGGCGCTACTGGATGGCGCCGTGCGTAATAACGTCCAACTGGTGCTAATGGATACCGAAAAGCGCAAGGGGACGGCAATGCTCTTGCCGTTATGAAAGAGGCCGGTGTACCCCGCTATCAGTTCAGTGGTCGTCAGGCAGTGCCGGCGGAGGTGATGAGCGAACCGGACAAGGCCCAGCGCTTCGGTCAGTTGGCCAAAGGCGTGGTACAGGAATTTGTCGAAGACCGGTCGGTGGTGGTGCGTTTCACTCCGTTGCAACAGGACGTACTTAAATTTTTGGCATTAGTGCTGATGGTTGTCGATCACGCCAACCGAGCTCTGGGGCTACACGAGCCGGCGCTCTTGCTACTGGGGCGGGGAGCATTTCCGCTGTTTGCGCTGCTGTGGGGTTACAACCTGTCAGCCCGTCCCGTCCGGCAGACCCAGGCGACCCGGCTATGGCTGTGGGCCATTGTTGCCTAGCCGGGCTACTGGCTAGTGATGAGAAATGACGGACTGGCATTAACTGATCCAAACATCCTGTTCCTGTTTGCTGTGGTAACGCAAGCGCTTGTGCTGGCCTCACGGCCAATGAGCAAATGCTCTCCTAACCCGTTGTTGGTCGGTGTTGTGCTTTTGGCACTGTGGGTTGTATATGGCGCTACAGATGGTACTTACGGTATTGCTGGCGTTTTGGTGCTGCTGGCCAGTTATGGGCTTTGCGTATCCCTGCCGGGGTATGTCACTGCTGTTTGGCCGGTAAGGGGGCTATCCATCATCTCTTGGCCACTTAGTGTGTTGATGCTCAACACCGATCTACCTGTCTCGATGATGCTGGCCGGTCTGATGTTACCGGCATTGTTGATTATGGGGTCATTGCCACTGGCTGCACCTGGTGCCCGAGGTAATCAACGGCGTTTGTTGCCACGGGAGTTTTTCTTGTACGGCTATGTAGGGCACTTGTTGCTGCTGGCGGTGATCGCTTGGTTGGCTCGTTAAAACGGTAAAAAGTCGGTGATGTAGATCTCTTTGTGTAGGGCAACATCCGCCAATATCATTGCCCTCAACAGAAAAGATCTCTTTGAAGCTGCTAAGCCAAGGTTTTTGTAGTATTCTCTACTAGATAATCCTTTTTAGATCCTTGGGGAGGCTGAGATGTCACAAGTCGCAAGCGTAGTAACTTCCTCATCGAGAACGAAACGTTCCTATCGTAAGGGGAGCCCGTTGAGCGCCGCTGAACGGCAACAAATCTCTCTGGAACGGAAGAAAAGCACACACAAAGAAGTACGTGTTTTTGTTAGAGACTCACTCAAGCATCAACTTCAAAGCATGTGTGAACGAGAAGGTATTACACAGGCCGAAATGATTGAACGATTGATTGAAATGGAGTCGACAAGACACATTTAAAATGCAACAACATCACATTCTTGATCGTTGTAGCAGTGAATGCTAGATTACTGATCGTTTAGCAGAATTCTTGGTGAGCCACGCCGCAAGGTGGCAGGGAAGTGGGTCTGGAGGTTATTACCAGAACACTGAAAAGCAAAAACCCCGATAATCTTCTCATTTCTTGGCGGATACGAAAGATTAACGGGGCTCACTTAAAACTGTATAGAAGCGTTGCTCTATACAGGGAGTATAGTTTTATGCCTTTTAAAGGTCAACTCCTTCGGCGCAACATAAGCGAAGGGCTATTTGAATAGCCAATTTGCGAATGTTGAGCACCACATCAATGAGTCCCGTAGCTCCCGGCGTGGCGAAGCTAATGCGCTTCGGCGTGGGCAACAAAAAATTCATCGTCGTTACACCCCAAATTTGTGCTGCCGGGTGCCGAAGGGCATGGCGAGCAAAGTAGTGGCACGCATGAGCAGTCACGACTGGCGGCGTAATGATGATCTGATCGAGTTGCGCCGGCAGGGCTATATCCCCTATACCCAGCGCAATAACCCTGACTACCGGCCCAAACCGATGCGCATTGCCGCGCGCTCGGAGAGCCGTGAGGCGCTGACGGTGCTTTCTTTAGTGTTGGGCGCCAATTGCGACTACAACCCGGACAGCGACTACCCGTTCGAGATCATGCTGCCTTTTGAGGACGTGGCCAAAGCGATGGGGGTACTGCACGTCTACGAAAGCGGCCGCAAGGCGTATGACGTGGCGCTGCATGCGCTGTCGGTGCTCGAGCAGCTGGACTACCTCATCGTGTCGCGCGGGCAGGATACCGACACCGGTCAAAACAAGCCGCTGCGCATCTGGCTGACGGAGAACTTCTTCACCAGCCGCGGCATCCAGGTGGACGAAATTCGCCAGTGGCTGGATCAGTACCGACTGTGGGCCATCAAGAACGGGCTGACGGAAAGCCTGCGCAAGAAATACGAGCGCCATCTGGTGCGCATCGCGCATCTGGGGATCGACATCGAGCGCAAGCACTCGCTGAAAAACCGGCTGAAAAAGATCCGCCGCTGGGTGGTGAGCCCCGATCTGCAAAACCTCAAACGCAACGCTGAACAGGTGATTGGCGACGAATTGGCCAGGCGGCAGCAGGACGCGCAACGGCTCGATACGTTGCTGGATGACACCGCTGCCGATATCAAAAAACTGGCGGCCGCCCGGTGCCATAAGCCGAACGGCTTTTATCAGGCCTGGGTGAAGTGGACGATGGGCAATTCTCCGCTGACGGCGATGCAACTGGAGAATACGCTCAAGCGTGAACAGCCCGGACTGCTGAATAGCGATCCGGAGGCGTTCTACCGCCTGTTGCTTGAGCGCGCGGGCGCCATTCCCGCCTAACATTCCGAACATACCTTGCTTTCCCCTGCCTACCCCGCGGAGGTTTTGTGCTGCCTGTTTTTCACCGCCGATGCCCGGTTGGCCATTGGGCCTTGTTGTTTCGGTTGATGCCGGCGTGATTTTTGTGGCTGCCGGCCTCGATCAGAGGCATTGTTGACCGCGTTTGGCAACGAGCAAGTCCTTAATTTCGATATTAACTTCGTAGTCTCTATTAGCTTCGAAAAAGCACTCTGAGAAACGCTTAATTTCGAAGGTTGTTTCTGAACAAAATAAGCCCTTAAATAAGGGAGTACTCAGCGCACCGGCTTACGCCGTTGCTGTTGAGTACCTCCCTCACTTCGCTCGGGCAAAAATCAACATCCCCCTTAACATCCCAATCTCACTCACCAAAACCTAAAGTAGCTCCTGCAGTCACGACTGCAGGAAAGAAACCGTTCCCCCAAGCCTGAACCACGTAAATTTCTCAACAAATCGAACTCGCCAACCTCAGCCCCACAAGCCTCCTCATCACCACTGAAAGCCCCGCCGCCCCGGCCAAAGGCCGGGAACAGCAGTAGCTTTAAAATGGGTGTTGTAACTAATAATCAAGTAGCTGCAGGAAGTGTTGCGGGAGCTTTTGATTACACGCTCGTAAGCGGCCCTAACGGCCCGCATAACGCGGAGATACGCCCCGGCTGCGGCTACGCCTTGCCGTGACCACTCCGACAGCGCAATTTAACTCCTATATCGCGATAAATGGATTTAGCTTGACAGGGCGTGGGATGGGATAGGTGAAACCTATCAGAACAGAGCGGCGATGCCGCGCTACCGGCGACCTTAACTCACAGTGTTATCTAAAACTACGGTTGTCGCCTCCATGCGCGTTGCGCATAAATGCAGGCGGATTGTCAAACTTCACGTCGCTCATTAGCGGCGGTGCGGGCAGTCAGTATTTCCATTGAATTGTTCCAGAGACTTACCTAGAATCGGGAGCATAAAAAAACAGTCATTGCGCCAGTAAAAATCATTCATAACAAACGGCGACCATCCTTGCGAGACTTTTGTCCACTTTTCCACCAGTCGAATTGAGCAGTACCGGACTTACCCCGGCAAGGAATGGCCTTTCGGGGGAAACCACCCAGGGACAAGACTGACATGGCAAATAACATCTACCTCACCATCAAGGGCAAAAACAGGGGCTCATCTCAGTGGGATGCTGCACCCTGGACTCCATCGGAAATAAATACCAGCTCATGCATAAAGACCAGATCCTGGTCCTCCAGTTTGACCATGCCATCAGTTGCAGCCAGCACATCAACCATCACCCGATCAAATTCTGTAAACCCATCGACAAATCCTCACCCCTCTTTGGCATCGCGATCACCAACAATGAAGGGTTCTGTCGCATTAAGGCGCAGTTCGGTAACGTACTGTTTTTGCTATATTACCTGCTCATACCTCTGATCCGAAGAGCCTTTAATCATTTACATTACCCTGTCGATATTATCGCGCAATGTGTTCGCGGGTATCTGGCTTACTCCCTGAGCGTGCTTAATCTTGGAGGAAATGGCTCTGTCGTGTTGATGACTTGTCGTCCTTAACGCAACAGAGCCATTGCCCGACACTTTTTCATACTCTCGTGATTGGTTAAAACCTCTCCGCAGCATCCAATGGAATAACTCGCTAGTGCGTCTGAAATTCAATTTTTTCATTGCCGCGCGTTTGTGCGAGCTTATGGTCTTCTCCTTGATACCCATGCAACTTGCAATGCTGGCATGCGCTTTACCCTGCATAAGATGATGTAGTACTTCTTGCTCACGCCGTGTGAGTGGTTCGTGGTGATAGACTTTCGCGGTTTGCTGTGTGTCTTCGGACGGCGGTTGCTGGGGAAACAGGGTGTTCTCAATGAGTCGTAAAACGGTAATCACCGATTGTTGCCGGTATAAGATATTGGTCTCTGCCACTTCACAGTATAAGTGCTGTAGATGAGCATCTTTTTTATCCGCGATGGCGAAATAAAGCTTCGGGCTACTGTCACCATAAGTGGAGGTTGGCGCGATAAATGCGCCACAGCGAATGGCCTGAAAAGTAATATCAGCAGTTATTCCATTTGAAATGCCAGTGTAAAGTCGGATCTTTTTATTTTTAAAATAGTTGGATAGGGCAATAACGAGTCCTGCAATGAAAAATTTATCATCGTCTATTATGTGGATGGTCAATGTTTCCATGACCATGGCGTTATTCGTGCTGTTCATGTTATCTTCTTCCTGGTTTACGTTTCTTGGTTTGAGTCATCAGTTTTTTGATGTCACGATATTTTATTTATATCTGCGCGTGCATCGGCTGATTCAGGTATTACAGTGTAAGTTACGATACTACTCACCGGATAAATGCCGGATCTGCAGCTTAAGTAATAGGCTAACCAAGAAGATGTCCTGCATTCAACTTAATATTTTTTTAATGGATTTTTATAGTTATAAAGACCGAAAGATGATTGATTATTAGTCTTTTGTTCTGAGGTTTGAATTTTAATCAGGTCTATTAGGCAGTGTGACTGGCATGATTCTCAATTAACTTTTTCGGGGGTATTAATGGAGGCTTAATCAGTGAGTGATAGATGATTAAGCCTTTGGGATAAGTTAATTCGATGTTATCGCACAAACGAATAGGGGGGTGGTTAAAGTTTTAATAAGATACGCATTGTTTTTCAAATGCTTTGTTTCCATATAGAATGCGACACCTGGCGCTTCTGGTAGCACGTATTGTTGCCAGATTTCGTTTGGTACATTATCTATAGGGCGGCGCTCTTCTCGGATAATCATAGTTTTTGAAAAACCTTTAAACTCAGATTTTTCCATGGTGATGATAATTCGCCTAGAAAAAATATAATTTTTCCCTTCTACTTTGAGGGAACCTATCGCGAGTACTTCACTTCTGCCTTCCTGGGCGGTGACGATGTTCATATCCATATTGAGTTCCAGTTTCTTGCCTTCCTTTGTCGCTATGTGCGAGTTCAAATGAGTATCACAGCGAAACGGCTTCCAATTCGATCGGCTGAAATAATGATAAATGCCACTCAGGATGACAATCACAAAGACAAAACTGGTCAAACCGATAATAATTCTATTCATGTGAACCTACACTACTTGTTTGAAGTTGTTGCAGCTTTTATAGCTTATATCGTTATTCTTGGTGCAAACCGAGATAAAATAAACCTTAAGGAATTCGTTGGTGGGACGCGCTTCCATATAATAGATTTCAAGATCGGTCTGCGTACAGTCGATCATTTCATCAGCTAGCATCTTTCGTGCACGTTCAGATTGCGCAGGTTCATACTTACCTTCATTCAGAGTATAGATATGACATTTATCCAAGATCCCGATGAAAGTGGGTTGTTCATTCTTGCTTTGGGTCACCCATACCGACGCCACTGCGGTGAGGCACAGAATAACGAGGAGAGACAATGCTGGAATTTTGATGCTGCGTAATGGCTTTTTTGATCTTACGCTCGGACCAACCGCTACGAGGTTGTCCATCGTTGCCGGGTTACTTGACGGCTGAAGTTTAAAGTGTGCAGAAGAGGCCGATTCTTTTGATAGCTTGGTTTCAGGGTGGATTTCCGCATCCAATTTAAAGCCTATGCGCGGCACCGTGATCAGAATGTCTTTACTCATTCCAAGCGCTTTAAAGGCTTTTCTCAACTCGCTGATATGGTTGCTTAACGTGGCGCCGGACGAAGAAAACCCAAAGTCCTCCCAGACATGCTTGAGCAGAATTTCACGCGTTAATTCAGTTTTATTATTTTTTATCAGCTCAGTTAATAATCGTGTAGCCGGGTTAGATAGTTCCACTATTAGCTGAGTATTATTCCTCAGTGTTAGTAATCGACTTTCTGGTTCGAAAATCAGCGTTAGATTTATTATGTATTTCATACGGATACCTATTTGATTCTGGTGTGAAAACATCAAAATAATCAGCACTAAGATTAGTCTTGAAGAAGTATTGGTAGAATTTATGAGGGAGTATGTACTGGTAGTCAACTCCTTTTGAAGAAAATATTTTCCACCTGGGATTTGATTGAAATTAAAGGAGTTTAAACCTTTAACGAATCTTCATTTTTTGGTTTTATGTGCTTTTTTTTGATCTTTAACTAAAAAAAAAAGTGTTTTCATCTAATTTTATTCGATTAATTAGATTTTTTGGCTTTTTATTTTTGCGTGTATATCATATTTCCAGTTGCCGGTAGCTATGACATGGCACACGGAGAAGCGTAAATCTCTCCTCTGTGTGCCGGTTGTGTGAACCTGAATAAATGGCGACTTCACACAAATGGAAATGGACCCTTTAAAGGATAAAATTGAAATGAAATTAAATAAAATCATGATGGCTGCAATTTTGGCATTCGGTACTGTTTCTGGTGCGCAGGCAGCCGATCAAGGCCATGGTAAAGTCACCTTTACCGGTTCTATTATTGATGCTCCTTGCTCTATTAATTCAGATTCTGAAGATCAGACAGTTAAGCTGGGCCAGATCTCTAAGGTTGCTTTACTCAGTGGGGGGAAATCAACCCCGCGTTATTTCTCGATCGCTCTGGATAACTGCACGTTCGGCTCACCTGCCACCAAAAATAAGGTGCAGGTAACCTTTACGGGTATGGAATCTGCGGCTAAAGATGGCCTGCTGGGGATTACCGGCACGGCTAAAGGTGCCAGCGTAGCCATCGCTCAGGCTGATGGTGAAGTTATCAAACTGGGCCAGCCAACTAAAGAGCAAGTATTGCAGGACGGTAAAAACGTGCTGAATTTCGCCGCTTACCTGCAGGGCGATACCGCTTCTTCCGCGTCTATTACTGAGGGTGAATTCCAGGCGGTGGCCGATTTTACTCTGGCTTATAACTAAAATTTCACTCCACATAAAGTAAGTGTTTTCTCTGTATGTGTGTATATGCATGCGGTATCCCCGCATGCATTTTTGACAATATTACAAAGTATGGAGCACGTTTTATGAGGCTGTATAATACAGTTGTTATAGTGGTTTCTTGCCTGTTTTCCTTTCCCGTGGTCTCTGTTTTGGCCGACGAGCACATTGTCGGATGGGGGCGGGTAAATATGCAAGGATCCATTATCGACACCGCTTGTGCTATTGCTGTTGACAGCAGGGAACAAACCATTGATATGGGGGTTATACCCTTGTCAGATATTATTCGCGATGGGCAGGGACGCAGCCAGCCTTTTACCATTGATTTGGTTAACTGCATCACTGAACGCCCTGGAAAGGAAGGCTGGAAGAAATTTCAGGTTACTTTTGATGGTGAAGCTAATGGCGGGTTATTTAGTGTTAATGGTGATGCCTCCGGCGTAGCGCTACAAATCATCGATACCCAGGGTAATGTCGCAATGCCGGGCAAGGCTATGCCACAAATGGATATTTTCCCCGGCGATAGTCAATTGAATTACTCCATGAGATTGGTGGCCAATAGTCAGTCGTTAAAAACTGGGGATTATCTATCATCTATCCGATTTAAGCTGGACTATTTTTAACTTGTTTCTGAAAGATCGTTGCTTTTTATTTCGCGCAATGGATTTATTTATACTAATAAGGTAATGGCATGGAGTTTTCTTCGCTTGGAAAAATTGCGCCTCTGCATTCGTTAGGATTGT
The DNA here is from genome assembly GCF_059420805.1 of Erwinia sp. GW821-FHT03D09. Classification (NCBI taxonomy): domain Bacteria; kingdom Pseudomonadati; phylum Pseudomonadota; class Gammaproteobacteria; order Enterobacterales; family Erwiniaceae; genus Erwinia; species Erwinia sp. GW821-FHT03D09. The sequence goes on along the minus strand of NZ_JBWKUK010000030.1, from coordinate 7,359 downwards.
TTATTTCCCTTGCGCTGGGTACCTCAGTGATAATCACTCATGCTGCCGATAATATTCAGTTCAATACAGATGTGCTGGATGTTAACGACCGTAAAAATATTGATCTGAGCCAGTTTTCACGCAGTGGTTACATTATGCCGGGTACCTACGGCATGGTGGTGCACGTTAATAAGAATGACTTGCAGGAACAACAGATCCCGTTTTATGCGCCTGAGGATGATCCAAACGGCAGTCGCGCCTGCCTCAGCCCAGAATTGGTACAACAACTGGGATTTAAACCTGGCGTGCTGAAAGACCTGACATGGTGGCGCGAGGGAGAATGCCTGAACGAGACCAGCATACAGGGGATGGAAGTGCGTGGCGATCTACCCACGTCCTCTCTTTACGTGAGTATTCCTCAGGCTTACCTGGAGTACAGCGACGAGAACTGGGATCCGCCGTCTCGCTGGGATGAGGGCATTCCAGGGTTGCTCTTCGATTACAACGTCAATGCGCGTAGCCAGTATCGGCAGCGGGACGGATCGCGCGGCTATAGTCTCAGCGGCAACGGTACGGCGGGCGCCAATCTGGGCGCATGGCGTCTGCGTACCGATTGGCAGGCGAATTTTGACCATCAGACGGGGAGCCGACAACCGACCAATAAACAGCTGGACTGGAGCCGGTATTACGCGTATCGGGCAATACCGGCGCTGCGCTCGAAGCTGATGCTGGGCGAAAACTACCTGGATTCAGGCATGTTCGACGGCTTTCGCTTCACCGGGGCGAGCCTGGTATCGGACGACAGCATGCTCCCCCCGAATCTGCGCGGTTATGCGCCGGAAGTGGTGGGGGTGGCGAAAACCAACGCCAAAGTCACCATCAGCCAGCAGGGGCGTGTGCTGTCCGAGACCACGGTTGCCGCAGGGCCGTTCCGTATTCAGGACATTAACGATGCGGTCAGCGGCGAGCTGAACGTACGGGTGGAAGAGCAGGATGGTGGCGTGCAGGAGTTCGTGGTGAATACCGCGAACATTCCTTATCTGACGCGGCCAGGCTCAGTGCGCTTCAAGCTGGCGACAGGTAAACCATCAGACTGGCAGCATCATTCGCGCGGCCCGCTGTTCGGCACTGGCGAATTCTCCTGGGGGGTCAGCAACGGCTGGTCGTTGTACGGCGGAGCGCTGGCAGGCGGGGATTATAACGCGCTGTCATTGGGTGTCGGCCGTGATCTGATGGTGCTGGGGGCACTGTCGTTTGACGCTACCCAGTCGCGGGCGCGGTTGCCACAAGAAGGCGGTACGCTCAGCGGCGGTTCCTACCGCCTGAGTTACTCAAAGAACTTCGATGAGTACGACAGCCAGGTGACCTTTGCCGGCTATCGCTTCTCGGAGCAGGACTTTATGAGCATGAGTGAGTACCTGGATGCGCGTTATTACGGCACCCGAACGGGGAATGGCAAGGAGATGTACACCATTACCTTCAACAAGCATTTCCGCGACTGGGGGCTGAGCACCTATCTCAATTACGGCCACGAGACGTATTGGGACCGGCCAGCCAACGACCGTTACAACCTGACGCTGTCGCGTTATTTCGACGTGGGCCGGTTACGCAACCTGAGCCTGTCGCTGTCGGCGTACCGTAATGAATACAACGGGACGAAAGACGATGGGGCCTACCTTTCACTGTCGATGCCGTGGGGGAATAACTCAACGGTGAGCTACAACACCACGGTGAACCGCGACAACACTACGCATCAGGTGGGGTATTACGACCGGATTGATGAGCACAACAACTACCAGTTGCGGGCCGGCAGTTCGCGCAGTGGGGTGAATGTGAACGGGTATTACAACCATGAAGGTGATAAGGCACGCATGAGCGCTAATGCCAGTTATGAGGAAAACCGTTACAGCGCCTTTGGGATGTCGATGCAGGGCGGCGTGACGATGACGGCTAATGGCGGGGCGCTGCATCGGACTAGCATGCCGGGCGGCACCCGCATGCTGATTGACACGCAGGGGGTGGCTGATGTGCCGGTGCGAGGCTATGGCAGAACCACCAACACCAATGCCTGGGGCAAGGCGGTCATCGGGGACGTGAACAGCTATTACCGTAACAAGGCGAGTATCGATGTGAACAAGCTCGGTGATAACGCCGAAGCCACGAAATCGGTGGTACAGGCCACGCTCACCGAAGGTGCTATCGGTTACCGCCAGTTCGACGTGATTGCCGGCGAGAAGGCAATGGCGGTGATCAAACTGGCCGACGGCAGTCAACCGCCATTTGGCGCTACGGTGATGAACGCCCGTAAGCAGGAGACGGGCATTGTCAATGACGGCGGCAGTGTCTATCTGAGCGGCATCAGCGCCGGCGCTGCCATGACGGTGCACTGGAACGGTGGCGCGCAGTGTGAGGTGCGCATGCCAACGCCTCTGCCTGCTGACATCCTGATGAATACGCTACTGTTGCCGTGTCATCCGCTGGCGGGACACACCGAACCTGAAGCGAGGACGCAGGGCGCGTCACAGCCAGTAGTCGCAGCCGAGCCGGAGCAGGCTTCGTAACCGCCGCGCCGAGGGATAAAACGGTGTACAGGTTTAACCCAAATTCCAGGAAGGCCGCTACGGCCGGGAATGAAAACATGCGAAAGAGTGAATTGAACATGAAACAACATCACAAAGGCGGCCCGGTCGCGTCCATGCGGAAAAAGGCCCTGTCGCCAGCAGTAGTGACTGGTGCGCTGTTCACGGCATTGCTGGCACATCAGGCTCAGGCGGCGATAGCGTTGGACCGGACTCGGATTATTTTCGATGGTAACCAAAAATCGGTGAGCCTGAGTGTCAGCAACCAAAACAAACAGCTGCCTTACCTGGCGCAGGGCTGGATTGAAGACGATAAGGGTAACAAAATCCAGAGCCCCCTCACGGTATTGCCTCCGGTTCAACGCATCGAGCCGAGTAAACCGAGCCAGGTGAAAATCCAGGCACTGCCGGAGGCGAAGACGCTGCCGCAGGATCGAGAGACGGTCTATTACTTCAACCTGCGAGAGATCCCACCGAAGAGCACCAAGCCGAACACGCTGCAAATTGCGTTGCAGACGCGTATCAAGCTGTTCTACCGCCCGGCCGCCATTGCGATGGACAAAAATGCGCCGCCGCCGCAGGAGCAACTGACCCTGAGCAAGCAAGGCGATAAGTATGTGGTTAACAATCCGACGGCGTATTACGTCACCCTGGTTGATGCCGCCACTAAAAAAGGCGGTGTGGGGATCAAAAACTTCGAACCGATGATGGTGCCGCCAAAGGGCAATTTGCCGTTAACGGTGAGTGCGGCGGAGGCAGGTAACAGCCCGGTGCTGACCTACGTTAACGACTACGGTGGCCGGCCGCAGCTGAGCTTCAGTTGTTCCGGCAACATATGTACGGTGATGCCGGCGAAGAAAGCGTAGCAGAACACGGTCTGGCGGTGCAGGCACCAGTCAAGAGAAGGGAGACAAGAATATGGGCATGACACACGAGACGGGCAGACACGGACTGTGCGGGGCGATTGAGCTGAAGTATTACGGCGCGTTGATCGGGTTGGTGCTGATGGCTCCGATAACGCTGGGGGCAGTGATGTGGTTGTTGCCACCGGCGCAGGCGGCGGTGGACAACCGGGATGTCGAAGGCGCCAACGGGACCTTGTACGTTCATGGGGCGTTAACCGAGAGCGCCTGTCGGCTGGAGATGACCAGCGCCCACCAGGATATCGCACTCGGTGAGACGGGGGCGGGGCGCTTGAGAACGGTTGGCGCACGCGGCGAACCGGTCCGATTCGAGCTGCGTTTGGAGGATTGTCTGCGCACCCCGGCCGGTAGCCGCGATGTGCGTACCGGTAGCCTGACCTGGGCGGACAATCAGCCGGCGGTAACGGTGAGTTTCCGTGCGACGCGTGACGCCGATAACCCACAGTTGGTGAAGGCGCAGGGCGTATCCGGGCTGGGGCTGCGGCTTGAAAATGCGGAGGGGGAAGACGTTCGCCTGGGCAGCAGGGGGAAGTCGCTGTTGCTGACGCCGGGGCAGAATACGCTGAGCTACACGATAACCCCGGAACGCACTCCCGCCGCTCTGATTGCGGGCAGCTATCGGGCCGTGGTGGATTTTCATCTGAGTTATGACTGAGGTGGCTGCAATGAATGGGATCGTAAAGCTGCAGCGAGCGCTGGTAGGTGTGCTGACGGCCTTGCCGATGCTGGTTTTTGCAGCCCCTTCGACCACGGTCACCGTCAAGGTCACCGTGGTGGCACCACCGGCTTGCGTGATAAACGATGACCGGCCGATTGAAGTGGAGTTCGGCAATGTGATGACCACCCGGGTGGATGGCGACAATTACAAGATGCCGGTCAATTACACGCTGTCGTGCACCGGGATCACCTCGAATGCGCTGAAACTGCAGGTAAAAGGCAATGGCGCCGCGTTCGACGCGACGGTGTTGCAGACCAACAAAACCGGGCTTGGTATCGAACTGCGCCAGGGCGGCAGCAAGCTTGCCGTCAACAAGTGGCTACGTTTCAGCTATCCAAACAAGCCAGAACTGTGGGCGATCCCGGTGAAACAAGTTGGCACGACCCTGACGGGAGGAGAGTTTAGCGCAGGGGCCACGATGACCGTGGATTACCAGTAACGGGAGAGGAGCATGTGCAGAACACTAAAAGTCCTGTTGCTGAGCTGCGGCCTGATAGGGGTTTTTGCCCCGGTGCAGGCAAAGGACGGTGAAGAAAATATGGCGTTTCACGGCACCCTGATAGAGCCGCCACCCTGCACCATTAACGACGGTAACCAGGTGGAGGTCGATTTCGGCGACCGGATGGGCATCAATAAAGTAGATGGCGAGAATTACCGGCAGGGATTGAACTACCAAATCACCTGTGACAGCTCCGCCGGAGGTAGCTGGGCATTGACGCTAAGCCTGAAGGGCAGTGCGGCAGGGTTCGACCGTGAAGCCTTGCTGACGAACAAAGGCAGCCTCGGCATTCGGGTGTACCAGAACGATAAACCCTTCACCCCAAACAGCACGGTGAGGATAAACCTGGCCGACCCGCCGCGCCTGGAGGCGGTACCGATCAAACAAACGGGTGCCACGCTGACCGAAGGAGCCTTTGAGGCCTGGGCCACGCTGCGTGCCGACTATGAATAAGGAGCGTGACATGAAAGGGAAATCGGGCTGGTGCCAGCACGCAGGGGGGGCGCGTTCTCGGGTGGCCGCCCTGCTGTTGGTGCAGATGCTGATGGCTGCACCGCTATCGGCCCTGGCCGCCGGTGACAATAACCTGTACCTGCATGGCGCTCTGGTCACGGAACCCTGTGTGATAGCGCCGGGTGATGAAGAAATCACGCTGGATTTTGGCACCATCATCGACAAGTATCTGTACCTGAACTCGCGCACTTTGGGGCAAGCATTCGAGATACACTTGGAGGAATGCAACATGACGCTGGGCAAGACGGTGAGCGTGACCTTTACCGGCACGGAAAATCACGCCTTACCGGGCCTGTTGGCCATCGATGGCGGCAGTGCGGCCCGGGGGATTGCCATCGGGTTTGAAACGCTGTCGGCCAAACCCCTGCCGCTCAATACCCGGAGTGACAAATCCCTGTTGCAGGACGGGGGCAACATCATTGCGCTGAGGGCTTATGTGCAAGGCGAGCCCCTGGCGATAGCCAACAAGACGATTGGCCGGGGCGCGTTCAGTGCTGTTGCCACCTTTAACCTGGAATATGAGTAAGCGACATCAAACCAGCAGTGGCAAACACTCAGAATGAAGATAGTGCCGTGCAGGACTGGGATAGGGCGTATCGCTGGTTGTGCCAGCGACGGCAACATGCGCCACCGAATGCTGATGTGTGGGATTTACGCTTCAAGTAGCCGCAGCAGCAGTTTCAATGGTTAAACCGCGTGCTGGCAGGGGAATACCGGCTGTCGCCAATGCAGGTTTAGCGGCATTTGACCATTATTTTGCGACGCGCGAGGAACTGTTTTATGCCCGGTATATGGATGACTTTATTTTCTTTACCAAAACGCGTTGGCATTTACGTAAAACGATTAAATCGCTGTATGAATTTTCCATTTGGGCGGTTTTGAAACCCATCCGGATAAAACGCAAGTTGGGAGAATGGAAAATGGCTTTGACTGGCTGGGGATATAGTATGCCTCCGAAGGGCCCCGGATAGCCCCGAGAGCAATAGAGAACCATCGGGCACATATTGCGCGGCTTTATGAGCAAGCACGTTTGAAGAAACTGCCGAAGACAGAGACCGATAACCGTGTGCGGGAATATGAAATCCGGTGGATGACATGGGCAAAACACCACCTGATGAAAGTGGGATAATTGCTTGTTGATTAAATAATTCACACAAGGTACACGCATGAACGCAGCAGGAGCCCTGATTAGGGTGTTGGGTCTGTTCACATTGATAATCGCCGGTAGCTCATACGCAGTACTCCATCCCCATATCGCAAATCCTCGCATCAGTTCATGCGGGTGGTCGGATTTCGGTGGAAAATGCAGCGCGGGTGTGTTTTTCGTGTCGGATGGCACCCAATTCGTGGATACCCCAGCCGTGGGGCGTCCGGATCCGTCGAAGAAGTTGAACATCGTTACACGCGGGTTGCATTGTATATATGGTAATCCGGACGCGGGCGTGGAGTTTATGGGCTGCAGGTGGACCGGTGTCGACGAAGGGGAACATTCACCGAAGCTCCTTTCGAAGTGTGAGCTTAAATCGTACGATTCCTGGGAGTTGACCGACGATTCCACGTGTTTTTCCAAGTCCACATGGGGCCCTCACCTCGGGTCGGGGCCCGGTGGGGAATGCATTGTCTTTGCTCAGGATGATGGCGTCGGGGGCTCGACCTCCGTTGCAACTATACATGGTGTTGTGCTCGATGCACATATGACCGCAAACAGTGGCAACACATTCTGTCAAAAAATGCTACCGCCGAATACCATTTGCGATGTCGATCTTCCTAATGTGATAGATCACGGTGTGGTTGCGCCCAAGGCCTCCTCGTCCGCGGTGGTCGAAGGACTCGTCGATTGCGGTAGCAATCCTGTGGTGTCCTTCGTAGGTGGGGATCGCGTAAATTTGGGACCGGGAATTGTCTCACGACTCTCCCACACCATAATTGGCGGCAGGAACCTACGGGTCGTATCTAACATGACTGTCACGAACGGCTCTCCTGGGTTGTACCAAGCCAGTGTCATCTTGGTAGTCTCGCCATACTGACCATTGCCACTCTAAGTCCTCGCCCCGCACACCGACCCGAGCGCATGGACTGCCCCCACGACAGTAGACAAATTCTGTCCTCACGACGAGGCCTGTTCGAAGGCCTCCGGACTGACGCCGC
>NZ_JBWKUK010000029.1:0-30232 GCF_059420805.1 Erwinia sp. GW821-FHT03D09 | reverse complement strand
CCACGCCAGCATCCGAGCATTCTGTTTAACTACATGGCAGATGAAGAGGACTGGATTGAATTCCGCGCGGCAATCCGTATCACCCGTGAGATTATCAATCAGCCTGCGCTGGATGCCTTCCGTGGCAAAAAGATCAGCCCCGGTGACACGTACCAGACGGACGAAGAGCTGGATGAGTTTGTGCGCAATCACGGCGAAACGACGTATCACCCGTGCGGCACCTGTAAAATGGGCAACGATGAGATGGCGGTTGTTGACGGCGAAGGCCGCGTCCACGGTCTGAGCGGGCTGCGCGTGGTGGATACCTCGATCATGCCGCTGATCATTACGGGTAACCTGAATGCCACTACTATTATGATCGGCGAAAAGATTGCCGACCGTATTCGTGGCCGCGCGCCGCTGCCGCGCAGTACCGCTGACTATTACGTCGCGGGCGATGCCCCGGTGCGCGGTAAACCACAGCGCTAAACACCGTCGGTTAAGGTGAAAGAGAAAAGCCCTTTACGGATAAAGGGCCTTTTTATGGGGGGTTAGCAAGGCAGTGAGGCTTTCAGTCTTCTTGCCGCTTCCGCCAGATTGCTTTCAGACACCGTCGCGTAAGACAGGCGCAGCGTGGCAGTGTCAGGGCGATCACAGTAGAAGAACTCGCCCGGCACGTACACTACGCCGTTACTCAGCGTCGTCTTCAGCCATTCGGTAGTGTTAAACGCCTCATTGAAGGTTGCCCACAGGAACATGCCGCCCTGGGGACGGTGGAAATGAATGCGATCGCCCAGCTCCGTCTGCAGCGCCTCCACCAGTGCGTCACACTTCTGCTTATACGCCTGTCTGATCAGCGCAATCTGCGGCTGCAGACGCCCACTTTCCAGATAGTGGCGGGTCAAGGCCTGGGACAATGAGCTGGTATGTAGATCGGTAGCCTGCTTCAGAATCACCACCTGCTGCTTCACCCATGCCGGAACCACAATCCAGCCCACACGTGCACCCGGAGCCAGAATTTTTGAAAACGTTGAGGTGTAGATCACCCGATCGTCCGCGCCGATCTCCTGCGCGTGAGACTTCAAGGTACGGAATTTTTCGCTGGAGAAGTTAATTTCGCTGTAGGGATCGTCTTCTATAATCAGGAAGTCGTAGCGGCTGGCCAGCTCTACCAGTTGCTTGCGGCGCATGTCAGAGAGCGTGACGCCGCCTGGATTGCCAAAGGTAGGGACAATATAAACTGCTTTGATCGACGTCTGCCTGACCAGCTCTTCCAGTTCGTCAACGATCATGCCTTCACCATCGGTACCCACCGACTTCAGCTGCGCTTCCGCCAGCTGGAACACCTGCAGCGCCGCCAGATAGGTTGGCCGTTCCACCACCACCACGTCGCCGGGGTTGATAATCGCCCGCGCCAGAATATCTAACGACTGCTGAGAACCGGAAGTGATCACCACATCATCAGAGGTACTGCGAATGCCGCGCTCGGCCAGAATCTGGCAGATGCCCTCACGCAGGGCCAATTCACCTTCACTCAGGCCGTACTGAAACGCATTGTGACTGTCGTAAGTCAGCACACGATCCATCGCGATTTTCAGCCCCTCCTGATCAAACAATTCAGGGTTAGGAATGCCCCCACCCAGTGAGATAACGCCTTCCATTTTGCTGTGCTTGAGTAGCTCGCGAATTGCTGATGACTGAAGATCTTTAACTCTGTTGGCCAACTTCTGCGACATCATAAAACTCACCCTTTTTTATTTTACCCCTGAATTCATACCACAACGCCCTCAGACTGATAATCACTTTTCGCTTAACTGTGCTCAGGCGGTAATTTATTGTGCAGAATTCATGATCGGCACTCTGCGAAATGCCACTTAGCCGGGTTCTGTGCCTTTAAGTTCGGCAGCCAGCTCTTTAAGATAGCGGCTGACCAGCTGCAGTCCCTGGCTCATCACCTGATTATTATTGGCAAAACCGATACGTACATAGCCTTCCATATCCATCGCCTCACCGGGGGTGAACATCACGCCATAGCGCTCCAGCAGCCCGATGCAGAATGCCCGCGAGCTTATTGGCAACGCATACTTCAATAACGCCGTGGTCCCTGCCTGAGGCTTAACGTAGCTGATAAGCGGCTCAGCGTGGACCCATTCCTCCAGCAGCTGCAGATTGTCCCGCAGTATTTTCTGATTGCGGCTGAGGATCTTATCGCGATGTTCAAGCGCAATAGTGGCGAAGAAGTCGTCCAGCACGCCAACGCTGACGGTATTGTAGTCGCGGTGGATTTCTACCGCTTTCAGCAGCGATTCCGGCCCGGCAATCCAGCCGAGGCGCAGGCCCGCCAGCGAATAGGTTTTCGACATGCTGGCCGTGCTGATGCCTTTTTCATACAGGTCGGCCACTGCGGCGGTATAGCCATCTCCCACCTGATTAGTGCCACGATACACCTCATCACACAGCAGCCAGGCACCAGCCTCCCGCGCCACCACGACGATTTCGCGCAGCAGGGATTCATCCATCAGCGCGCCGGTAGGATTATTGGGGTTATTGATGGCAATCAGCCGGATTTTACCATCAATCAGGGACTTCAGCTCGGCTACATCGGGCAGGAAGCCGTTTTCTTCGCGCAGCGGCAGGATCTTCACCTCCGCCCCCAGGCTGGCCGGAATTGAGTAGTGCTGCTGGTAGGTCGGCAGCACGGAGATCACCGTATCACCCGGCTCCACCAGCGTCTGGTAAATCAGCGCGTTGGCACCAATGGCGCCGTGCGCGATCAGGATATTCTCTGCTGACTGGCTGCGGTACTGCATCGAAATGGCCCGGCGCAACCGTTCTGACCCGGTGATATGGCCATAGGTCATTTTGATTTGCAGCATCTCTTCCAGTATTTCTGTGGTTCTGCCCGACATCGCCAGCAGTTGCTGCATAGTCAGTGATTCAACGCAGGTTTCTGCCAGATTGTATTCGCAGTGGTTTTCCCACTCGTTCATCCACTGCTCAACACCAAACGGTCTGATTTTCATTTCATTTTCCTATTCTCTGAGGTAAGTCAACAGTGCGATAGCGATATCTTCCAGACCCAGCCCAGGGGAGCGGAAAAACACGTGACGGGAGTCGTTGGGCTTGCCGCACGCCTGCGCCACCAGCTCCGGCAGATAATCGGGAATAAAAGTGAACTCAAAAGTACATTATGCACTTTTTGTTTACAACGGAGTTCTGATTTATTTATAGCAGACGAACAGAAGCCACTCAGCCAGCGGCAAAAATCGGCTATGATGGACAGCCCCTGGAGCTCAGGGGTGCGGGGTAAAGCGCACCTGCCCGCGATGGGGGCTTTAATCGTACGTTCGACAATGATTTCCCCCGCCGGGCATCGTGCCTGAGCGTTCACGCCTGACCAGAACCGGCGCCGTCTATGAGGACAGGTATTTGACAAACGTATCATCCGCGCACAACGCCGCATTCCCGCTACTGAAATCCGTAGCGGATGGCATCGCTGCGCTGTTCTTTCCCAGCGTTGAAGTGGTTATTCATGACGTGGCGGCAGGCAAGGTCGCTTATATCGCCAATAATCTGTCGCGGCGAAATATTGGCGATGACGCCGGGCTGGAGGAGCTGCAGGTCGAGTCGCTGGCTTCGGTGACCGGCCCTTATGAAAAGCTGAACTGGGACGGGAAGAAAATGCGTTCCGTCACCATCGCGGCGGGAGAGGCGCCCGACCCTGGCTATCTGCTGTGCATTAACTTCAGCACCGCACCCTTTGAAGACGCGCGCAATGCTCTTGAACTGTTTTTATCCGTTACCCGCCTACAGCCCCAGCCGGAACAGCTGTTTCGCGATGACTGGCAGGAGAAAATCAACACCTTCCTGCACGAATGGATACGCCGGGAGAACACCTCACTCGGCGCACTGACCCGCAGCCAGAAGAAAGATCTGGTGCTGGATCTGCATAAAGAAGGGGCATTTCGGGCAAAAAATTCGGCAGATTATATCGCCAGCGTGCTCTCACTTGGCCGCACCACCGTTTATAAATACCTGCGTGAGATTAAAAACTGATTGGCCTGCTGCGGTGAAACAGCCCGGCATCGTTTCCCCGCCGGACTGCTCCGTACTGAATTAACTACCGCCCTGGTCGGGTTTTATTACACTATTTTAGGATATTTCTAATGCGAGATTGAAAAGAACCTGCCGCAGGCAGGCCTGAGCAATAGCGGGATCCTGATCATCCGCCAGCACCTTTTCTACCAGACGATCCAGCAGCAAGTCATACGCCATCAGGTTCAATGTGCCCGTCAAAGTGTTAAACTCCACCAGACAGGCAGACTCGGTCAGAGCAGCAATGCAAGTTCCATAGCAGCCCGCTGCAGTTTAGGTAAGAGTTTTTCATGTAACTCAGTAACCGTCATGTGCGAAGCGTTAATTCCGACATTCATTGCTGCAACAACACCAGATTTACGCGAATACATCGGCACAGCCATCGACCGCAGCCCCACTTCGAGTTGCTGATCGTTTATTGCATATCCCTGGGCCTTAACTTTAATTAACATATCCCTTAATTGTTGCTCATCGGTAAGGGTAAATTCAGTGAATGCCTCAAGCTTTACCCTTGAAAAATATGCATTCAATTCATCCTGGCTTAGCTCACTTAATAAAACCATGCCCATTGAGGTTGCATAAGCTGGTAGCCTGCTGCCACGCCCCAGATCGATAGTCATAATGCGCTTCATCGAAGCGCGAGCAATATACAAAATATTATCACCGTCAAGCGTGGCTACAGAGCACGACTCATCAATTTGTTTGCTTAGATAATCCAGCGCATTCTGAGCCTGTCTGGCAAGCTCCGAAGAGTTTAAATAAGCATGCCCTATAGTCAGTACACGAGGCAGTAAATGATAATGTCTGTTATCAGGAGAATAGACAAATCCCAACGCACTTAATGTATACAGGCAGCGGCGCACGACAGCACGGTGTAACCCTGTTTTCAGACTCAATTGAGCCACAGACATAGCATGAAATTGTGGGCTAAAAGCCTGCAACACCACCAGTCCTCGTGCCAGCGAGGCCATAAAATTAGGATCTCCCTTATATTTGTCATTTGCCAACTCACTAATTTCCCGCACTCTTAACAACTCGATATCACTATGCTTTGTTACTTCATTCATTATTTACTCCCTATTTTTCAAAATAATTTAATTTAAAAACCACTGTGCTCTTAAAGAACGTCTCTTTTTATTCAACATACCTCACAATTTTAACATGCCATTAGCCATTGCTCCGATAATCGCACAAAGTAGTGATATTCGCACTTGCTGTGTACTTACCCTTTCTCTAAGTTAAATGCACATACCGATTGATAGGACAAAAGATTCATGATCAATAAAGTGCTCAATTCAACAGATGACGCTGTGCAGGATATTCACGATGGCGCAACATTAATGATCGGTGGCTTTGGTCCTGCGGGTCAGCCTGCTGAGCTTTTAGAGGCATTAATTCGACGTCGCCCTAAGAACCTGACTGTAATCAGTAATAACGCCGGCAATGGGGATTACGGGCTTGCGGCGTTGTTAAAAGCAGGATGTGTCAGCAAGATTATTTGCTCATTTCCACGCCAGACAGACTCTTGGGTATTTGACGAGCTATATCGCCAAAAAAAAATAGTGCTGGAGCTGGTTCCACAAGGAAATTTGGTCGCACGAATTCAGGCAGGAGGGGCGGGTATAGCAGCGGTTTACACCCCAACAGGATTCGGTACCCAGCTTGTTAAGGGAAAGGAAACCCGGGAATTCGATGGCAAATATTACGTACTTGAAACGGCGCTGAAAGCGGATTTTTCATTGATTAAAGCCTCCGTCGCTGACCGTTGGGGCAACCTTATTTTCAATAAAACCAGCAGAAACTTTGGCCCTATCATGGCCGCCGCCAGCCGATGCACCCTGGCACAGGTTGACATGATCGCTGAGTTAGGCAGCTTAGATCCTGAAGCTGTCATCACGCCGGGTATTTTTGTTAAACGTGTAGTCACTGTCGAATCACACCCCGTTCGCCTTTCAGCATAAGGAGTTTTATGTCATGGCATTGACTCATCACCAACTGGCGCAGCGTATTGCGTTGGATATTACCGAAGGCGCTTACGTTAATTTAGGGATTGGCCTTCCAACATTAATTGCCAACTATCTACCCGCTGATAAAGAAATTCTGTTACACAGCGAAAATGGTATTTTAGGCATGGGCCCAGCTCCCGAAGAAAAAGATATTGATCCCAATTTGATTAATGCGGGTAAACAACCCGTTACCCTGCTCCCTGGCGGTTGTTATTTTCACCACGGTGACTCCTTTGCCATGATGCGTGGCGGGCACCTGGATGTTTGTGTATTAGGCGCTTATCAGGTATCGGCAAAGGGCGATTTAGCAAACTGGAGCACGGGTGCACCTGACGCTATTCCGGCTGTAGGCGGGGCAATGGACCTGGCGATTGGTGCCAAAAAAGTGCTTGTCATGACCGATCATCTGACCAAAAAAGGCCAGTGCAAAATTGTAGAACACTGTACTTATCCGTTAACCGGCATAGCCTGTATTGACCGTATTTATACCGATATGGCCATTATGGATATTACTCCCTCCGGTATTGTGGTGAGAGAACTGTTTGGTGATATCACAGCAGAATATCTACAGGAAGTGACACCCGTTAAGTTGCAATTTGCTCTTGATAAACAGGGAGTTTCCCATGTCTGAAGCCTACCTTTGCTACAGCACCCGCACTCCATTTGGCCGGCTTAATGGTAGTTTGGCTGCTGTCCGGGCCGATGATCTTGCTGCTATTCCGCTACGGGCGCTGATAAGTCATAACCCTCAACTGGATCTGGATGCAGTGGATGATGTGTTATTGGGATGTGCCAATCAGGCAGGCGAAGATAATCGCAACGTTGCTCGTATGGCCGCGCTGCTTGCTGGGATGCCCTCTGGCGTACCTGGCTGTACACTCAACCGCCTGTGTGGCTCAAGTCTTGATGCTGTGGCAACAGCTGCCCGGGCGGTGAAAAGCGGTGAATGTGACCTGATTATTGCTGGTGGTGTCGAAAGCATGTCGCGAGCACCCTATGTCATGGGCAAGGCAGAAACGGCTTTTAGCCGGGCAATGAAAATTGAAGATACGACGATGGGTTGGCGCTTTATCAATCCTGCAATGAAAGCATTGTACGGCGTAGAGTCTATGCCGCAAACCGCTGAAAATCTTGCGCGAAAATACGCCATTAGTCGTGAAGATCAAGATGCTTTCGCACTACGCAGTCAACAACGTACTGCCGCAGCCCAACTTAATGGTTTTTACGATAATCAAATCACTACCGTCACGCTACCAGCCAGAAAAAATGAAACGCCGGTGGTTTTCCAGCGTGACGAACATCCGCGTATGACCTCGTTGGAATTGCTTAGCCGTCTGAAACCGGTGGTCAGTGAAGAAGGGACGATCACCGCCGGTAATGCCTCTGGTCTAAATGACGGTGCCTGCGCAATGTTAATCGCCAGCACCAGGGCATTGAGTCGTCACGATTTGCAACCTGTAGCACGTATCGTTTCAAGTGCCTGCAGCGGCATAGAGCCCAGTATCATGGGATTTGGTCCGGTGGGCGCTATTCAACTTGTGCTGGCAAAGACCGGCTTGACTCTGCAGCAGATGGATGTCATCGAACTCAATGAAGCCTTTGCCGCCCAGGCTTTGAGCGTTACACGGGCATTGGGGTTGCCGGATGATGCTGAATGGGTCAATCCCAATGGCGGTGCGATTGCCCTTGGCCATCCTCTTGGCGCTTCAGGCGGACGGTTGGTTATGAACGCAGCATATCAGCTACACAAAATTCAGGGGAGATATGCACTTTGTACTATGTGCATTGGCGTCGGCCAGGGTATCGCATTAATTCTTGAAAAAGTTTGAGGGGAGATAAGGATGAATTTGGAATATCGCCTTGACGGACCAGCCAATGCCCCTGTGTTGGTCTTATCAAACTCATTAGGTACGACCTGGACCATGTGGGATGCCCAGTTTACCAGCTTGATCAGACATTTCCGGGTACTGCGTTATAACACACGTGGGCATGGCAACTCACCGATAACCAGTCATCCGCTTTCACTGGCAACGCTGGGTAAAGATGTCATTGATCTGATGGATCATCTCAGCATCGGGAAAGCCAGCTTTTGCGGTATTTCCATGGGTGGTATGACAGGAATGTGGCTTAACAGTCACCATCCCAACCGTTTCGGGCAGTTTGTGGTCGCTAATACCGCAGCAAAAATAGGCAACGCTGAGATGTGGTTAGGCAGAGCCGATTTGGTGCAGACCAAAGGGATGGACCCGGTAGCCCGGGGAGCAGCCTTCCGCTGGTTTACTGAGGATTATATTGCTGCGCACCCCGGTATTGTTGACGCGCTAATTGATGGCATGAAAGAGCTCGATCCGCCTGGCTACGCCGCCTGCTGTAACGCGCTGGCCCATGCTGATTTGCGAGAAGAGGTCGCGACTATGGAACGTCCTATGCTGGTTATTGCTGGTGAATTCGACGAGGTGACGACACCCGCCGATGCGCAATGGATAACGCAACATGCGCGTAATGCGCGGTTTTGCGAGCTTCCAGCATCACATTTATCAAACATTGCCTGCCCTGTTTTATTCAGTCGCCAGGTTATTGATTTTCTGACTTGAGGAGCATCCCAATGTCTTTAACGATTGACACCATTGCATGCTGGTTAGTAGATATTCCGACCATCAGACCACATAAACTTTCAATGGTCACAATGGGTTGCCAGACATTAACCATTGTGAAAATGACTTTCTCCAATGGTATTACGGGCTGGGGAGAAGCAACCACGATTGGAGGACTGAGCTATGGTCCGGAAAGTCCGGAAGCAATAAAATCGGCTATAGATAATTATCTGGCCCCTACCGTTCTTCATCAGGAAATATCCGGTGTGGAAGCCCTGACAAAAATGATGAACTACGCGGTGAAAGGTAATACTTTTGCTAAATCTGCGCTGGAAACGGCATTCCTTGATGCTCAGGGTAAGATGCTGAATGTACCTGTCAGCACATTACTCGGTGGGGCATTAGCCACAGAACTTCCGGTGCTGTGGACGCTGGCAAGTGGCAGCACTGAAAAAGATTTTAACGAAGGGCATCGGCTGGTTGCCGAAGGCCGCCATAATACCTTCAAGTTGAAAATTGGAGCCAAAACGCCTAAAGAAGATATTGCGCACGCACTGGCAATTAAATCCGCTCTCGGCGATAACATAATGGTACAGGTGGATGTTAATCAGGCCTGGGACATGAATACCGCACTGCGTGCTATTCCTCAGTTATACCAAGGGGGGATCAGCCTGATTGAACAACCAATCCCGCTCTACGATCACAGAAATCTTATTTCCCTGAGCCAGCGTGTAGAGGCCACTATTCTGGCTGATGAAGCCGTTTCGGACAGCCATTCCGGTTTTGCACTCGCTAATGGCGGGTTCACAGGTGCCATCTCACTTAAAATTGCTAAGGCAGGCGGACCAGCTCAGGCTATCAAACTTGCTCGCGTCGCACAGGCGGCTGGAATTTCACTGTACGGCGGTACGATGTTGGAAGGTACTCTGGGTACAGTAAGTGCATTACATGCCTGGTCAACGCTTGAGATGACCAGCGGTACTGAAATGTTTGGTCCGTTACTGCTAAAAGACGACATTGTCGTTCAGCCACTTAATTATCGGAACAATCATGTCTTACTACCTCAGGGAGCCGGGCTGGGTATTGAAATTGACCAGGATAAACTTCACCATTACGCAAGAAAATAATTTTCAACCTTGAAACACTTCCTTATAAGAAATTAACATCAGTATGGCAGGAAATATCCATCATATATTGATTACTAATGAGGCTAAAAATGTTATTTAAAGTCGAAATGATCGTAAACATCCCTGACTCTTTACCTAAAGATCAGGCAAACGAAATAAAGGAGAGAGAAAAAAGATATTCTCAAAAATTGCAAAAAGAAGGCAAATGGCGTCACATTTGGCGCATTGCCGGGAAATATGAAAATGTTAGTATTTTTGACGTCAGGGATAACGCTGAACTTCATGAAATATTAACAGGACTGCCGTTATATCCTTATATGAGCATGTGTATACAGCCTTTGTGTCGACATCCTTCCTCTATTCACGAAAACGATAATTAGCATCAAACCACCCTACAAAAGGACTTAACTATGTCAAAGAATATAATTAATCCAGCTGAACTGGAAAAGCTTCTTAATATAAGCTGTGGGATGAACAACAAAGAAGGCGCCCCACGCTTCAAGCAGATCCTACACCGTTTACTCGGTGATATTTTCCGTACCATTGATCATTTCGATGTTACTGATGAAGAATTTTGGCAGGCCATTAATTACATCAATGTATTAGGTGAACACAAAGAGGTCGCATTACTGGCAGCCGGTTTAGGTCTGGAACGCTTTCTTGATATGCGAGCTGATGAAAAAGAGAAAGCAGCCAAACTGCATGGCGGAACACCGCGTACCATTGAAGGTCCTTTATACGTAGCCAACGCACCCATCAGCGAAGGTTTCGCCCGTATGGATGATGGCACAGACGATGGTGAACCCATGTGGCTGTATGGTCAGGTGACCGATACACTTAATAATCCTGTTGCAGGTGCTATTGTTGATATCTGGCATGCCAACACTCTGGGTAACTATTCTTTTTTCGACCGTTCTCAGTCGGAATATAATCTTCGCCGCCGTATTAAAACCGATAAAGATGGCTGTTATGCCGCAAAAAGCATTCTGCCTTCGGGTTATGGCTGCCCACCTGATGGACCAACTCAGGCATTATTAAATCACGTAGGTCGTCACGGTAATCGCCCTGCACACATTCACTTTTTTGTTTCCTGCCCAGGCTACAAACACTTAACTACGCAGATTAATCTTAATGGCGATAAGTATTTATGGGACGACTTTGCATTCGCCACACGCGAAGAGTTAATTTCCAACCCAGTAAAAATAAATAACGCCGAGATTGCTCGAGAACGCGATATTTCTGAATCTCATACAGAAATAAAATTCGACTTCAAACTTTCTCCAACAAAAAGTAACTCAGAGGAAACAAGGGGAAAACGAGCGCGCGCATTAGAGTAAGGTTATTGACATAAAAATAACTACCACCGTCAAGCTAAAGAATATATTGACTATGCTTACTCCCCCAGTTACTGGGGTTTTTTACAAGTTCCTGGGGATTTATCATTCCTTTATTTTTTAATTGCTAAATTTTTAAAGTATAAATCAACATTAACTTTGAAAAAATATAAAAGAGGAATAGTTATGAGCGAAATTATCTCACGGCGTGCCCGCACGCTTGAAGAAAAGTTAAATGATGCATTGGTGGTCGATAAGGAAAGAGGCATTTATAAATGTCATCGTAGCATTTTCACTGATGCCGAGCTTTTTGAACTGGAAATGGAGCATATATTTGAGGGAAACTGGGTATTCCTCGCTCATGAAAGCCAAATCGCTAATCCCGGTGATTATTATACCTTAACAATTGGTCGCCAGCCGGTGATGCTTACCCGTGACAAAACCGGTGAACTCAATGCCGTTATCAACAGCTGCTCTCACCGTGGCGCTATGCTTGCCACACGTAAAACCGGTAATAAAAGCTCATTTACCTGCCCTTTCCACGGATGGACCTTCAGTAATAGTGGCAAATTACTGAAAGCGAAGGATGAAAAAACTGGAGGCTATCCCCCTTGTTTCAAAAAGGAAGGTTCACACGATCTTAAAAAATTACCCCGTTTTGCCAACTATAGAGGTTTCCTTTTCGGTAGCCTTAAAGATGATGTTTGCGAGTTAGATAAATGGCTAGGTGATACTCGTAAGATAATTGATCTTATTGTGGATTCTTCTGAGAACGGGCTTGAAGTCTTGCCCGGCTCCTCCAGTTATACCTATGAGGGAAACTGGAAATTACAAATGGAAAATGGTGCCGATGGTTATCATGTCAGCGTCGTGCACTGGAACTATGCTTCCACCATGTCACGCCGTAATTATGAGGCAAACGCCACACATACTGTTGATGCCAACGGCTGGTCGAAAAGCATCGGGGGAGTTTACGGTTTTGAGAATGGGCACATGCTGCTGTGGACCCGTGTGCTGAACCCGGAGGTCAGGCCGATTTTCAAACACCGTGACAGACTTACCGGGCAATTTGGAAAAACACAAGCAGACTTGATGGTTAATGAAACCCGTAACCTTTGCCTGTATCCAAATTTATACCTGATGGATCAGTTTTCAACCCAGTTACGTATCGTTCGGCCTATTGCCGTAGACAAAAGCGAAGTCACTATCTTCTGCTTCGGCCCCAAAGGGGAAAGTGACGAAGATCGGGCACTGCGAATTCGGCAATATGAAGATTTCTTCAACGTAAGTGGTATGGGGACCCCCGATGACTTGGAAGAATTCCGCGCCTGTCAGGCTGGTTATAATGCGAAAAACCTGCCATGGAGTGATATGAGCCGTGGTGCAACTCGCTGGCTGGAAGGCGCTGACCAGAATGCCGAGCAGATGGGCATCTCACCACTGTTGACCGGTACGGTCTCAGAGGATGAGGCACTCTATATTACTCACCATCATCATTGGCAAAAAACATTACTCAAAGCCATCGGTCAGGGCAACAAGGAGGTTAAATAATGTCTTCTATTCAACGTCAAATCGAACAATTTCTGTTTCGTGAGGCGCGCTTGCTGGACGATCGCGACTGGGATGCCTGGATCGAGTGCTATCACCCGAAAAGTGAATACTGGATGCCCGCATGGGGGGACGACGATTACCTGACAACTAATCCACAGCGAGAAATTTCGCTCATCTATTACGCTACCCGTGATGGTCTGGAGGATCGTGTCTATCGAATCAAGACTGAGCGTTCAGCGGCCAGTACGCCCGAACCGCGTACCACACACTTACTCAGTAATATTGAAGTGCTGACACAGGATGGTCCCCGGATCGAAGTTCGCTATAACTGGTGCACCTTTAGTCATCGTTATAAACATACCGATCACTTTTTTGGCCACAATGAGTGTACGTTGATCAAGCAGGGAGAAGACTTCCAGATCACACGTAAGAAAATTCAACTTAACAATGATTATATCAATCATGTTATTGATATTTATCATTTATAGAGGTGAATAATGACTAATATCGTCGCACTCAACTTTGAAGATGGCGTCACTCGTTTTATCGAATGTAATGAAAATGAAACAGTCCTTGATGCCGCCTATCGACAGAAGATCAATTTACCCATGGATTGCTCCGATGGTGTTTGCGGTACCTGCAAATGTCGCTGTGAATCGGGCCAATACGATCTCGGCAACGAGTACCTTGAAGATGCTCTTTCCACTCAAGAAGCTGAAAGTAGGCAAGTACTGACCTGTCAAATGATACCGAGCTCCAACTGTGTGATCTCGGTTCCTCTTTCTTCACAGATGTGTAAAACAGGCAGCGGAACCTATACGGCTGAGGTTGTCAGTTCAGAGGCTTTATCTGACAGCGCTATCGAATTGACTTTATCACTTACCAGTCATCCCGGTATTGCATTCCTGAGCGGCCAGTATATCAATATTCAGCTACCGGACAGCGAAGACACGCGTGCTTACTCTTTTAGCTCCTTACCCGGCGAAAAAACCTTATCATTCCTGATCCGTAACTTGCCCAATGGTCGCATGAGCAACTATCTGACTAAACAGGTAAAACCGGGCGATATTTTGCAACTTACCGGCCCACAGGGCAGCTTTTACCTGCGCGAGGTCACGCGCCCTGTTCTGATGCTGGCCGGCGGAACCGGCCTCGCACCGTTCCTGTCGATGCTGCAACATCTAAAAGGCATGCAGTTCAATCACCCCATACATCTTATTTACGGCGTTTCTCGCGACATTGATAGTGTCAAAATCGACCAGCTTGAAGAGGCGGCCCGGCTGCTCCCACAGTTCAGCTATACCGTATGTATCGTCGATCCTGAATCTGCTGCCCCCCATAAAGGCTATGTGACTGACCACATAAAACCGATTCACCTTAATCAAGGTGATGTTGATGTTTACCTGTGCGGTCCTCCACCAATGGTTGATGCCGTCATGGCATTTTTAAAATCAAAATCTATCACTCCGGTAAATTTCTACTATGAGAAATTTACCCCGCAGGTCGTAAAGGAGAGTGTGTGATATGGGACATCAACGATTTCATGATCGCGTCATGGTGATTACCGGCGCAGCGCAGGGTATTGGCAAGGCTGTTGCCGAGCGCGCGGCAGCTGAAGGAGCCAGACTGGTTCTGATTGACCGCTCGGAATGGGTTGATGTTCTGGCACAAACTCTGCGAGAAACAGGTCACGATGTATTGCCTCTTCGTGCTGACCTGGAAGACTGGGATAGCACATACCAGGCTTTCGAAGAGGCATATCAACACTACGGCCAGGTAGATATTCTGATTAACAACGTGGGTGGCACCATCTGGGCCCGCCCCTTCGCCGAATACTCTCCTCATCAAATCGATGCCGAAATACGCCGTTCTTTATACCCAACTTTATGGGGATGCCGTGCGGTGTTGCCGTATATGCTCAAAGTACAAAAAGGGGTGATCGTCAATGTTTCGTCGGTGGCAACCCGGGGCATTCACCGCGTACCCTATTCTGCGGCCAAGGGCGGCGTCAATGCCCTGACCCAATCGCTGGCATTCGAATACTCCAGCTCAGGTATCAGGATCAATGCCACTGCACCAGGTGGTACTGAAGCACCGCCCAGATTGACGCCACGCAATCTGACTCAGGAACCCCCTACGGCAGAGGAAAAAGCCTGGTATCAGGGCGTGGTTGATCAAACCTGCGAGACAAGTTTGATGCACCGTTATGGCACGGTGGATGAACAGGCGGCTGCGATTCTCTTCCTTGCCAGCGATGATGCCAGCTATATTACAGGAACCGTGTTACCCGTAGCCGGAGGGGATCTGGGATAGCACACCATTTACCCGACTGATATCAAAAGGATCTATGACGAAGATCCTGCTGCCATGGATGGCGGCCCTACATGTATGTGATGTAATCGATTGCTGATAATGCGTTCAGTCTGTAGGACATATGCTTTTCAATGAAGGAACTGATGACTTTTTCGTGGGTTTCGATGGAATGTGAGAAAGTCGGTTACTTTATGGACGAAAAAAAGTTGCAGTGGATTTGACCCTATATATCCAGACGCTTTTTATCTCTTACTGGACTGCCCCCAAAAAAGGCTCTAATACCCGCAATGGCTACTCGTCAAAAACACTACTTTGCGATGATGGCGAGATTGAACTGAGCACGCCACGGGACCGCGAAAATACCTTCGAACCCCAGCTGAACGCTGGTAATGGTGCATTGTGCCGTCCGGCAGGGCGACGCTGACTGGCAGTCCCCATGTATCGAGGGTAAATCTGGTGCGGTTACCCAGCGCATCGGTCTGCGCCATAAGCTGGTTATCCACCCACTCAAAGTGCGTTTCACCGCCATCGTCCTGCCGGATACAGATAATATTGTTGCGTTCGTCGCGAACGTAGCTGGTGACGCCACCAAACCCGTTATGAAAGTGGCCTGTACGCGTGTCGTCATCCCAGACAAAATGCCCCGGCCATAGCCCTTCCGCTGCCCGGCCATCAATGGCGCGCCCAAGACAGTCATAGTCATGCTCCACCCAGGTGCGACAGGTCACTCCAGCGCAGCATCCACCCTTCCGCTGACCAGCGGTAATCAAAGCTGCGGCCTTCCCCGGCCCGGACGCTCAGCAGGTAGCCCCATTCATCATACCGGTAGCTGGCCAGCGTTCTGAGCGGCTGGCGCGCGCTATCGCACAGCGTCAGCCTGATGATACACCCGTGCTCCGTTTCCACATGCACCAGCCGTTCGTCTGCCAGCGCCAGCCAGCGCTATCCCAGGGTCAACGTCGCAGTTCACGACGTGATCAACGAGAAAGTACTCGAAATGGTGCAGGAAGGACGCGTGGAGATGGGTGTTGCCTTCGAACCCGAACAGGCCGATTCGCTGTATTTCACCCTGCCAGGCATCGACCGTTTTGTCGCCGTCGTTCCGGCAGACAGCCCGCTGGCGCAGAAAAAACAATTGAGCTGGCGTGAACTGCTACAGCTCGATTTTATTACACTTCAGCGCCCGTCCGCAGTTCGTCTGCTGCTGGAGCAGTCGCTGGTGAAGGCGGGACGGCGGCTGGACGTGGCTTTTGAAAGCCATCAGCGGGTTACGGTGGGTAAGATGGTAGCTGGCGGGCTGGGTGCCAGTGCGGTCCCGGCGCTCTGTATCCAGCAGATGCGTGAACTGGGTGCGGTTTGCGTGCCGTTGACGGCCCCACAGATTGAACGGCGCGTGGGTTTGCTGCAGCGTAAGCAGCATCAGCTTTCTCAGGCCGCCACAATGCTCGCCCGGACGCTGTGCGAGGTGAGCCGCTGGCCCGCATTATGATTGTAATAAAAAAATAAATATCGTATAACAACCGACTCCGAGGGGTGTCCTGTAACGGGCTGAGATGGCAGTAATGCCGAACCCTTTGAACCTGATCTGGGTCATGCCAGCGAAGGGACGGGTTGGCAAACACAGATCTGCTTTTGCCTCTTCACACCGCCGCCGCACCCCGGATCTCCACCACGATTTTGGAGATCTTATGCCTGCTTCAATGTTCGAATTCGGTCTGTTTGGTCGCCTCCGTCAGAATGCGGGACCGCACTGGGAACACTACGTCGCTCACCCGTTCCTGCAACAGCTCGGTGCCGGTACGCTGCCAGAAGTTGCCTTCCGCCGCTATCTGACCCAGGACTATCTGTTCCTCGTCCACTTCGCCCGCGCCTACGCCCTGCTGGTCACCAAATTCCACACTCTGCCGGAAATCCGTGCTGCCGTCGGATCGTTGAATCACATCGTTGCCGAACTACCGCTTCACGTCGGCTACTGCGCAGGATGGGGGTTGAGCGAAGAGCTGATGGCCCGCGAACCGGAAGCCAGCGAAACGATCAACTACACCCGCTACGTGCTGGATATCGGCCATACCGGGGATGCCCTTGAGCTACTGGCTGCCCTGCTGCCGTGCGTGGCGGGCTATGCTGAAGCGGGGCTGCGTCTGCTGGCCGATCCGGCCACAGTGATGGAGGGCAATCCTTACGCTTCGTGGATGCAGAACTACAGCGACCAGGGCTATCTGAACGGCGTGAAAGCGGCGATTGAGCTGCTCGACCGCGTGGGCCAGCAGCGCGGTGCCGATGCCCGCTTCGATCGGCTGAGTGACATCTTCACTACCGCCACCCGTCTGGAAGGTGCCTTCTGGCAGATGGGACTCAACGCCGTCGAAAACCCGGTTAACGTGTGGTGAACAGCGTTATTTCCCGCCCCGGCATCGAAATCCGCGATCTGACCCTGCGTTTCGGCAGCCGGACTATCTTTGAGCGGCTGAACTTCCGCATTGAGGGCGGCACCTTCGTCGCCATGCTCGGGGCCAGCGGCGCGGGCAAAACCAGCCTGCTGAAAATCATCGCCGGGTTGGCGACTGCAACGTCTGGCACAGTAAGCGCCAGCGACGGCCTGCCGGTGCCGGGGCGAATTGCCTATATGGGCCAGCAGGATCTGCTCTATCCGTGGCTGACGGTACGCGAAAACATCACCCTCGGGCCTCGCCTGCGCGGGGAAAAAGCCGACCGCGCCTGGGCGGAGCATCTGCTGGAACGCGTCGGGCTAAGCGGGCATGGCAACGAGCGCCCCGCCGCACTTTCGGGCGGTATGCGCCAGCGTGCAGCGATTGCCCGTACGCTGTACGAACGCCAGCCGATTGTCCTGATGGATGAGCCGTTTTCGGCGCTGGATGCCATTACCCGCGCCACCATCCAGACTCTCGCCGCCGAACTGCTGGCCAACCATACCGTGCTGCTGATCACCCACGATCCGATGGAGGCCTGCCGCCTCAGCCACCGCCTGCTGGTGCTGTCGCCGCATCCTGCCGGGCTGGATGACAGCCATCATATCGCCGGGCTGCCGCCGCGCGCGCCGGATGATGCCGACCTGCTGAAAAGCCAGGCCGAACTGCTGCAACAGCTGGTGAGGGCCGCAGAATGAGCCATCAACAGGACAGCCGCCTGGCAAAATGGGGGCGCGGGCTGACGGTGTTTCTCGGCCTGGTGCTGCTGTGGTGGCTGGCAACGCTGAGCGATATTCCGGCGTTTCTGCTGCCGACGCCCGCCGCCGTGGCGCAGGCGTTGTGGGAGGGTCGCGGATTCCTGGCCTACCACTCGCTGGTGACGGCATCCGAAGTGGTCAGCGGGCTGCTGCTCGGGGTGCTGCTCGGCGCACTGCTGGCGCTGAGCATGGTGTATTCGCCGCGCCTGCAGCGCTGGCTGATGCCGCTGGTGCTGACCAGCCAGGCGATCCCGGTGTTCGCCCTCGCCCCGCTGCTGGTGCTGTGGTTCGGCTTTGGCATGAGCGCCAAGGTGGCGATGGCGGTGCTGGTGATCTTCTTCCCGGTGACCTCGGCCTTTTTCGACGGCCTGCGCCGGGTGAATAACGACTACCTCGATCTGGCCCGCACTATGGGGGCTTCCCCCTGGGCGCTGCTGCGCCACGTGCGGCTGATGGCGGCACTGCCCGCCTTCGGCACCGGGCTGCGCATGGCGGCGGCCGTGGCCCCCATCGGGGCGATTATCGGCGAATGGGTCGGATCGGCCGAAGGGCTGGGCTACCTGATGCTCAACGCCAATGCGCGGATGCAGACCGACCAGCTGTTTGCCGCGCTGTTTATTTTGATTTTGATGACGGTGCTGCTCTGGGTTGCCGTCGATAGCCTGCTGCGCCGCCTGATTAACTGGACGGCGGAATAACCACCTGCATACGACATAACAAGGAATAACAGCAATGAAAAAGAACCTCTGCGCCCTGCTGCTGGGAACAGCCATCGCGGGCCACGCCGTCGCCGCGGAAAACGTCACGCTGATGCTGGACTGGTACGTTAATCCGGACCACGCGCCGATTATCGTTGCCGAGCAGATTGGCGCGTTTAAAGCCGAAGGGCTGGACGTGAAGATCGTGCCGCCGTCCGATCCTTCCCTGCCGCCGCGCCTGGTGGCCGCAAAGAAAGCCGATCTGGCTATCACCTATCAGCCCCAGCTGCACTTCTTCGCCGATCAGGGCTTACCGCTGGTACGCGTCGGCACCCTGGTGAATACGCCGCTGAACACGCTGATGACGCTGGATAAAAACATTAAATCGCCTGCCGATCTGAAGGGCAAAAAGGTCGGTTTCTCGGTCACCGGCATTGAAGAGGCCACGCTGGGCACCATGCTCAAGCACGAGGGCGTTTCCTCTGCCGATATCACCCCGGTTAACGTCAACTTCCAGCTGACCGGTGCGCTACTGGCAGGCCAGGTGGATGCGGTGATCGGCGGCTATCGCAATATCGAAGCGCTGGAGCTGCAAATTCAGGGCAAAGATCCCAAGGTGTTTAATGTAGAAGATTATGGCGTTCCGGCCTATGACGAGCTGGTGATCGTTGCCAATCGCGATGACGTGAAGAAACCGAAAATTGCCAAATTCCTCGCCGCGCTGAAGAAGGGTAACGACTATCTTCAGGCGCATCCGCAGGAAACGTGGAAAGCCTTTGCCAGCAGCCACCCGGAGCTGAACACCGAGCTGAACCGCCAGGCGTGGCAGAAATCACTGCCGCTGTTCGCCCGCGATCCGGCGCATCTGGACAGCGCCCGCTACCAGGCCTACGAGCAGTTCCTGTTTGATAATAAGCTGATCAAGAAAATCACCCCGGTGGAAAACTACGCGGTAGAGATTAAATAATACGCTGCTGAATGTGAATCAGAACTCGATATAGATAATGATAAGCATTATCATATAATTCACTTATCGCATTGCAGAGGTGGATTGTATGGATCGGACAGCGGAAACGCTCACCGCCGACTGTTACATCGTCGGCGGTGGTCCTGCCGGATTGATGCTCGGTTATCTGCTGGCCCGGGCCGGCGTACAGGTTGTGGTTCTGGAAAAGCACGCCGACTTTTTACGCGATTTTCGCGGCGACACCATTCATCCCTCAACGCTGCAGATCATGCATCACCTCGGGCTGCTCGAGGACCTGCTGAAATTGCCCCACCAGCGCGCCGAAAAACTCCAGGCCGAGGTTGGCGGTGAAGAAGTGACGCTGGCCAACTTCACCCGCCTGCCGGTGAAGTGCAAATTTATCGCCTTTATGCCGCAGTGGGACTTCCTGAATTTTCTGGCCGAACGCGCCAGCGTACTCCCCGGTTTCACCCTTTTGCAATCCTGTGCCTTCGATGATTTGATCACTGCCGATGGCCGGGTATGCGGCGTGCGCGCGATTGCCAACGGCCAGCCGCGAGAGATTCGTGCCCGGCTGGTGGTCGGCTGCGACGGCCGCCACTCGAAGGTGAGAGAGAAAGCGCAGCTGAGCGGGCAATCATTCGGCGCGCCGCGCGATGTGGTGTGGTTCCGCCTGGATAAACGTGAAGACGATCCCCAGTGGGGGATGGGCCATAAGGGGCCGAAGCAGAACTTTATTATGATCGATCGCGGCAGCTTCTGGCAGTGCGGCTATTCCATTACCAAAGGCCAGTTTGCCGAGCTGGAGGCCGCCGGTATTGACGCTTTTAAGCAGCAGGTCGCCACCGTTTCGCCCTTCCCCGCCGACCGACTGGCGGAGCTGGATCGCTGGGACGCGCTGCGGCTGCTGGAGATCCGCATTGACCGGCCAATCACCACCTTCTGCTGGTTACCACCGCTCAGCGCGTTGATCGCCACCTCCGGCGAGGAGATTTTGATCGACAAATTGCTTACTGTGCTGTTGACCACCGCCATCTCCTGTTGATGAGAAATGGCAAACCGGTGCTCCAGACGCGGCCACAGGCTGGCAATAGTCAGGTTGCTGGCCACAGAGGAGATGGGGAAGATGCCGGTACGCTTGCGATCCTCCGGCACCAGGCTCATGCCCATATGGATGCGGTCGGCGGTGGACAGCCGCTGCGGTACCGGTTTGCTGTCCAGCCACAGTTTGCCGAGATACGAGGGCTGGGTGCCGAGCAGCCATTCAAACAGCTCCGTGCGCCCCGCCCCCATCAGGCCGTAAATACCGACGATTTCCCCGGCGCGTACGCTAAAGGAAACGTCGTTGATTACTCACAAGTAAGTTTATTGATATTTACGCTTATATTTCAATGCAATAACAAGTAAAACTAACGGTAGTCGATGTGGTTTGCCGTGGTTTTTACTCGCTTGCGAATGGCAAGCGCCTTCCCGGCGGCAGGTCAGTCGCCTAAAAGAAACGGAGGGAATTTGAGTCACGGGCGTAGAAGCAGAAGCAGAAGCAGAAGCAGAAGCAGAAGCAGATAAAAGTCATGTGAAGGCGAAGGCGAAGGCAAAGGCAAAGGTGAAAATGTGAATTTTTTATAAAAAAGTTACAAAGTTTAGGTGCGGATTAGATAAAAATGAGAATAATTATCACCACCTTATTATTCCGAGTCTTTCCGAATATGAAAACTGTTCCGGCTTTGAAGCTTTCAGCTCTCCTTATCACTACCCTTCCCACCCTGGCTTTCGCTACCACCTATCCGCTGACCGTGACCGATATGGACGGCCAGCAGGTCGTGATCAAGCAGGAGCCGCAGCGTATTATTTTGCAGGATGGCCGCGAGATACTCAGCCTGGCTCTGCTCGACCGCGACAATCCGTTTAAGCGCGTGGTTTCCTGGAATAACCTGATGAAGAAGCAGGACACCGGCAGCTGGAACATGCTGAAAAACCGCTGGCCGCAGGCGGAAAAAATCCTGGATATGGGTTTCTCAGATCAGGGCGAGGTAAATCTGGAAACGGTGATCGCTAAGCATCCGGATTTGATGATTGCCCAGCTGCGCGCGAAGCCGTCGCTCCAGCAGACCGGCGTGCTGAAACAGCTTGCGGCGCTGAATATTCCGGTGCTGTTCCTGGACGTTGAACTGCATCCGGTACAGAACACCGCCTCCAGCGTCACGCTGCTGGGCAAGGTGCTGAATCAGGAAGACAACGCCAAAGCCTATACCGATTTTTATCAGCAGAAGCTGACCGCGATTCAAAATAAGGTGAAGGATATTTCACCGAAGCCGCTGGTGTTTATTGAACCGATTGCCGGTATTGGCGGCGGTGGCGATGCCTGCTGCTTTACCCACGGTCGTAACGGCTGGGGTGGACTGGTTGAGGCAACGGGTGCACGCAATATCGGTTCCGAGCTGCTGCCGGGCACCAGCGGAAACGTTGCGGTGGAAAAAGTGATTTCGATGAATCCTGATTACTACGTGATGAGCGGTTCAAAGCGCGGTGGCAAGGCGAGTACGGTGATTCCGCTGGGCTACAACACCAGCGTTGAGGAGATCAAAGAGAGCTTCGATCGTCTGCGCAATCGTAATGGGGTGAAGGATATTCCGGCGGTGAAAGCGGGCAAGGTGGCCGCGGTTTACCATCATTTCTACAATCATCCGTACAATATTATCGGCATCGAAATGCTGGCGAAGGATTTCTATCCGCAGCAGTTTAAGGATGTGAATCCGACGGCGGATTACCACCAGATTATCCAGAAGTTTACTAAGCTGCCGGATGAGCCGATTAATATTGAGTATCATCCGGCGAAATAAGCTGCTGGTTGTAAAGGGATAAATAGCAGGGAGTTCAGTTTCCGCGGGGGCGTTGCTACATGTTCGGTGCCGGCGGGGTGACCGTTACGGCCAGCCCCGATACGCCATTCGCGGAAATTAAAGCGACGACGGTCGTTGTCGCGATGAGAGAAGCATATCTGCGTGCGATATTTTCCAAAATAGAATGGTTTGCAACTCATCGTTGCAGATTTGAAATGATCGACTTGTGGGTTTCTCAGGAATGGAATTGTTTACGAGAGTGGTAGAGGAAGATTCTTTTGTCACCGTAGTCAGGGAGATGGCGTATTCGTCCCTACGTGCAGTCTGTCACCACGGTGTGTGGGGTGTGAGCATTATTACGGCCAGCAGTGATAAATATTTCAACATCTCAACATTTCCCCTTGACTATCATCTTTGATAATCGTCATTTTCCAGGAATGACATTAAACTTTCCTGTTTACATCTGGCCTGCTGTATTGCCAATCCCTGCGTCTAGCGAACGGTACTGCGCTGAGCCTGGCTGACAGGCGGCCACTTATAAGGTCCTATCCCGGCCACCGCTTTCCTGCGATAAACGCCAGAAGTCGTGCCCCGCCGGGTATTGATATAAACGCAGAGAGAATTTTCCGGCCACGGCGGTGATGTACTCAAATATCTCGGATTGCGTATTCTCGTAATCCATCCAAAAAATCGATGAGGTGAAGCAATAAATCTCCAGCGGCATACCGGACGGCGACGGCTTCAACGTTCTCGCCACAATGTACATATCTTTAATAATGTCCGGCCGCTCGGCAAGATAAGCCATCAGATAATGACGGAACAGCGTCAAATTGGTCAGCCCGTTATCAATAAACCAGCTGTCGGCCACTCCCCCTGGGTCACGGCCATCAAGCAGTTTCGCCAGCGGCTCATTGACCCCGCGAATGGACAGCATGGGGGCCAACATCTCCTGAGAAAGAAAGTTAATCGAATGCTGATCGATACTGGTGCTGCGCATGATCCGCCGCGCCCCGGACGAAAACATCGCCTGCCAGTTGGTATAGGTTTCGGTGAGGAAGTTTTTCGTCGGGATACGTGAGATGGTGTTATCCCAGTTGCGGATGGTAATCGTGTGCAGCGCAATATCGGTCACCTCACCACTGAGATTCCTGTCGGGCATCTCAATCCAGTCGCCCAGCTGCAGAACGTCGTTGGACGAAAGCTGAACGTTGGCAACCAGCGACAGCAGAGTATGCTGAAACACCAACATCAGCACCGCTGCCACGGCACCGAGGCTGGAAATAATAATGGCAGGGGATTTATTCGACATCACCGCGAGGATCATAATTGCGGCAATGACGTGAATTAATATTTTTCCTATCTGGATATAGCCCTTAATCGAGTGATTTTTGCGCTTGCTCTTGCGGACATATGAACTGTTAACGATATCCAGCATTTCATTGAAGAAGATCGACAGGAAAATAAAAAACAAAATCCCGCAGAACGTATTAATGGCCGTCACCAGTGATGGCGGCATATTCGGCATAAACTGCAGAACGTAATAGACGATAATCACCGGCATAAAGTTCGACAGCTTCTCGGCAATGCGGCGGTCTTTTTCCAGCGGCACATCCTGCTTATGGCTGGCAAAGAAGACCCTGCGCACCACTTTGATCAGCAGGAATTTACACAAAATGTGGGTAAACATGCCGGAAACGATCAGCAGAATAAGATTAAAACCCACGGCCAGCGCCGGATTTCCTTCAATAAACGTTAATAAATAATCCATGTATGCCATCATTTATCGCCTGCATCTGTGTGCCATTTGTATCTGCTAAAGCCTGCGGCTTATATACAGAAATTTAACCAATGCACATGATGACATGTCAGGGATATTCAAGTCCACGCTCGGGAGGTGAGGCAGAAAACCCGTTGTAGAGCGCCGCTGACGATCACGGCGCTTTGTGCCCATCACGCCGACAGAACGGTCAGTCCGGCGATGAAAATATTTATTGATTGCATGCACCCGTGCCTGGGACAGACCGAAACCGCACCATTAGCCATATGCTAACCAGTATCTCGCTCGTTGCGGCTTCCAGCAGCAGCGCGCCAGCCCAGTCCCCGGCCATGCGGGCCTGCAAAATTCGGGTGTAGTAGCGCCCGGCGGCAATCCAGCCGATTCGCCAACCCGGTGCCAGGGTTTTCGACAGGGAACTGCAGTAAATGACGTTGCCACTCTGGTCGAATGCCTTGCAGGCCGGAGGGCGCTACCCCTCGCCAACCAGATCGCCATAGACATCATCCTCAATAAGCGGGATGCGCGCGCGTTCAGTCAGGGCAACCAGCGCCTGCTTTTTCGCAACCGGCATACTGGCACCCAGCGGATTCTGCACCGTAGGCGAAGCCAGCACCGCAGCGGGTCGGTGGCGTTGAATAGCGTCGGCCAGCGGTTCCATAACGACGGGCGATCTGTAGCAGAACAGGCAAAATACGCTGTCTGCCAAATGCAGCGGGGAGATCGACCCGAAGCCGGCCTGAAGGCTGGGCAATATGAGAGGTTAACTCGGCTTCTGCCTGTTCAAGAATATCTATCGCATTCTGGCAACTTGCCCGGAAACGCTCACCATCCGGCGTCAGGCTCAAACGCCGCGTGGACCGCAGGAATAGCTTCAGCCCCGGTCTGGCTTCAAGGCGGGCGACACTTTTGCCCACGGCTGATTTTGTCAACCCGAGTTTCTCCGCCGCTGCGGTAAAACTTCCCTGCTGGGCGGTGGTGACAAAGGCGGTAATTCCGCCCAGATGATCGGTATTTCGCATCCTGTATATTCCATTCAATCACTCACGAACAAATCAACAATGTGAGATATCACACGCCAGGTCATTCCGGTAATGACAACAAAGATACTCATTATTATGGCGTGTAATTGTTGAATCTAAGTCCGCACAGAGGCGAATAAAACCTACTTCTTCGCCAGGCATAAATAACGTCGGTGAATTCAGGGCTACAGGATGCTGATTCAGGAACTGTTTCACATCAACATATTGCCTGGGCTGGTGGTGACTTATCCGGCTATCTCGCCAGGCAAAGCGATTCTCGAAACTGCTGCAGTAAAAAATCGACGTACAGACGGATTTTTGGCAGCTGTCGCCGATCGGCAAAAGTGACAACAGGCAACGGCTTGGCGACAGGCTGGAACTCGCTTAATAGCGGAACTAGGCTGTGTCCCTTAATCTCCTGAGCTATAGTAACTGCCTGTTTCCACAACACATTGAACTATGGCTCGCTACGACCTTCCCGATGAAGCATGGGTCCTCATCCAGCCCTTATTACCTGCTGAACCAGCAATACCGCGGGCCGGACGCCCATGGGCTGAACATCGTATGATCATCAACGGTATGTTCTGGGTGCTGTGTTCCGGCGCTCCATGGCACGATTTGCCTGAGCGATATGGTCCATGGAAGACCGTTTACAACCGTTTTAATCGCTGGTCAAAGTCAGGAACGATCAACATTATTTTCAATAAGTTACTTTCATCTCTTGACGCTCACGGCCTCGTTGACTGGTCAGCGACAGCACTGGATGGCAGTAATATCCGTGCGCTCAGATGTGCCGCCGGAGCGCAAAAAAATATTCCGATATCACCGCAGATAATGGGCTGGGTCGCTCTCGCGGTGGTTTTGGCACTAAAATCCATCTGGCGACAGAGGGAAACGGTCTGCCGTTAAACATCGTTCTGAGTCCCGGACAAACCCATGAAAGCCAGTTCGCACAACGTCTGCTGGACGGCATTGGTGTCCAGCACCAGAACGGCAGCATGAAGCGTCGTGGTCATGCTGTACTGGCTGATAAAGCCTACTCCGGACATGCTTTACGTAACGAGCTGAAAAACAGGGGTATAAAAACTGTCATCCCTCGCAAATCAAATGAGAAAATGGCGTCGGATGGTCGTTCACGGCTCGATCGTGATGCCTACCGTAATCGTAACGTTGTTGAGCGTTGCTTTGGTCGCCTGAAAGAATACCGTCGTATCGCCACACGCTACGACAAAACGGCGAGAAATTATCTGGCGATGGTAAAACTGGGCTGCATCCGACTGTTTTACAGTAGGTTATGCAATTAAGGGACACAGCCTAAGATTATGTGGTAATATATTATGAGATATTATAATTCAGCCTATTTGTTGATATTAACATGGAAGTGAAAATGAAAGTGAGAAAACTAATACTGAATAATTGCTTTTCATATCGAGAACTATTGAAAATGAAAAGTGCTTATGCTAAAGCAATACATGAAGTTTATGGAAAGGGTGCTAAAGTTGCCAGTGATGAAACATTTGAGAATTATATCCTTGTTATTGCTGATGCTGTAAGCAATACCTTTTTTACTTTCACTATTTTAGGCATTATCAATACAGGCATTCTTATATATCTTCATGGATTAACCAGAGGGCCATTTACTATGTTCATCATAAGTATGATTATTGTAATCTGTATAGTAATAAGAAATAGTAGAGTGAGAAAAATAAAAATGACAACCACATTAAAATTACTTCAACTAAGATTGAAGATGTTTACTTTTATGATTACTCCCCCTTAGTTTATCAAAAAAGAAGATCTTCCTATTTAATCAAAACTCTTCTAGTCCTCATAGTTCATTCACCCTCGTTATACTTATAATCGCCATCATAAAATGTAGCTTTAAATTTATTAATAGATGAGCCAGCTTGAAATATTTTCATTGCGGTATTCTTATTTGCCCATTTGGTAATGTGATCTTGCTTCACGTAAAGAAATAATCTACCGGTTCCAGGCTTTTCAAATAATCCTCTACTGGCTAAACGTAAAGGATTTTCCTTTAAAATAAGTCCTTTATAAGCTGAATATGCAGTAACTGAAAAATCTGCAACACTATAGGAAAAATCACCACGGTATTTGTCATACCTTAATTGTTCTGCTGCCAGACGGTAAAGATATCTGATTGGACCAACCTCTTGATGTTCATATAGTAAAGGGCTTATTGATTCATACATATTATTCACGCCATGAGCTGCTAATGTAATTCCAATGGATTTGAATCTTCTTAAGTGAAGTTTTCTTCCTGCTTGTAGAAGGCTCCACCCACCAAATGTTTGAAATCCACCAGTAACAATACCCCCACCTATTTTTGCATACTTAATTAAGCCTTGGTCTTCAAATATCTCAGTAACGATATACTTAGTATAATTTCCTTGTCTTAGAATCTGATATTCTCGATGAGCAAGCTCACTTTCAGCACGAACCTCTGTGATCAGCCTCATTCGCTCGTTAACATCAAATGTATTACGAAAACGTCTATTGACATCGTTAATAAAATCATCGACCTCTCTTAGATATTCTCTTCGTATCTGATAACTTTTAATAAAATATGAAGAAGCTAATGTAGCAATACGTTTTAGATCTACAGCATGATTATCTAAATCATATTTTAAATGAGCTATTGCAGTAGTTCCCATAATTAATACACCCTATCTTCCCAGAGGCTATAGGCACTTGTGCCTGCCATTACATGTTCCCAAGTAATAGATTCGTATTTGAAGGAAATACTTTCATCAGATTGAACTTCGTTATGTGTCAATGAGTTAGGGCTAAACATTCTAATTTCACTTAGCGTAGCACTCGTTAGCTTTATTTTGAAGAAAATCTCCAGGCCACCAGAAGGGTTCATTCTATAAAACACAAACTCACACTCTAACCGTTCATTTTGATTCATTGCTAAAGCTAAGAGTGGCGATGCTTTATCTATGGGCTTTCTGATTTGAAGAGGGTGAAGTTGAACATTACCTTCACGTGTCATCAGGTTGAGTAGTTCAAGAATTAGTATCTGATCCTCATGTCCTCTTTGGTATTTGTTTCCTATGGAGTCGAGAGTTGAACATCCAGTAGAAATCAAACCTTGTTTATCACCCTTAATCGTCGCATATATTATATTTGCCATGTAACTCCCTTACATAAAGTTAATAAAGGTTAATAATACATAGAAGGCGATTTAAAATCTACTATCACAATTGTCTTTTATGATATTCATAGTTCTGTTAGTTTTTACTTTACTATTCATGGATTGAATTATTTTTAAGAACTGACAAGTTCACCTATAGAAATCATGTTTCTTATGACTACCAGACTAGCCCCATAGATCACCAGACACTACGCCTCTCTTAAAATAAGAGGTAGTCTTAGACCTATGTTTAACACCAGTCAGAATAATAAGATGGTTGAAGTGTTATCAGGACCTGAGCGACGTCGCCGTCGTACACCGCAGGAAAAAATTGCCATTATTCAGCAGACTATGGAGCCCGGCATGACCGTGTCTCATGTCGCTCGTCTGCATGATATCAATGCTAACCAGATCTTCAAATGGCGCAGGCAGTATGAAGACGGCTCTCTGACTGCCGTGGCATCAGGCGAAGAGATCGTTCCCGCATCTGAACTTGCTGCTGCCAATAAGCAAATCCGCGAGCTTCAGCGCCTTCTGGGCAAAAAGACGATGGAAGCTGAAATACTCAAAGAGGCCGTGGAGTTCGGTCGGGCAAAAAAATGGATTGCGCATGCGCCCTTGTTGCCCGGGGACGACGAATAAGTGACGTCTGCCGGAGTATCGGTGTATCGCGTGCGCAACTGAGTATCAGGGTTAACCGGCCATCTGGCTGGCAGGATCGCAGACGACAATCCTATTTTGACGACAGTGAGGTGTTTGATCTTACCCACGTAATGTGGACACAGCGCTAAGCGAGGTTCTGGTTTTCAAACTGTTCCGGACTGAGACCGCCACAGGCACTGTGGCGACGCCAGCGATTGTAATCGCACTCGATATAATTAAACACCGTTGTCCGCATTATTTCCCGGCTGGCAAAGCGTTCGCCGTGGATGCATTCCACCTTCATTGAATGGAAGAAGCTTTCTGCACAGGCATTATCGTAACAATTCCTTTCGCGCTCATGCTGCCGCGCAGATTATGGTGTTTCAGTAACGCCTGATAGTCCGCTGAACAGTACTGCCCGCCTCTGCCAGTATGCACAATGACATGCTCCGGGCGTTTACGCCGCCACAACGCCATCTGTAGCGCATCACAGGCAAGCTGTGCCGTCATCCGCGACGACATCGACCAGCTGATAACTGCACGCGACCACAGGCCGATGACGACAGCCAGATATAGCCAGCCCTCATCGGTTTGCAAGTACGTAATGTCTCCCGACCACTTCTGATTCGGGCCACTGGCGTAAAAATCCTGCTTCAGCAGATTTTCCGACACTGGCAGACCATGCCCACGGTAACTGGCCGGGCTGAACCGGCGTGACGCCTTCGCCCGCAGCCCCTGGCGGCGCAGGCTGGCGGTAACCGTTTTGATATTGAAGTGCATAAGCCCGCAGTTCATCAGCCAGACGCGGGGCACCATAACGTTGCTTCGCCCGCCCGAAAGCGTCATGAACTGCGCTGTCGCAGCGCAGCCGGAACTGCTGGCGGGCGCTGATGACGATACGCCGCGTCCGCCAGGCATACCAGCCGCTGCGGGCGACCCGCAACAC
>NZ_JBWKUK010000028.1:0-33542 GCF_059420805.1 Erwinia sp. GW821-FHT03D09 | reverse complement strand
CCTTAGTGCGCACGAAAATTCTCCGTTATTTCCGCACTTCTCACCTTAAATATCGCTCAGTCAGTACCAGGTGGTACTGTAGACATCGCTATAATACTAATCCCAACCTTTCTGCATAAGCTTTCATCAAATCAATCCGTGATTTAAGTAAAAAATAGGTTATTAAACAGGAAGCTGTCATAGGTTTGAATACCTGATAGCCCCCAGAAAATCCTAAACCTCACACTTGTCGATCGGTTACACTACAGCTAGTCAAATTCGTAAAGGCCGCCATATGTCCCGCCAGAAACATCCCCTGAAACCCTGGAATACATTTTCGCTTAAGGCAGCTGCAGCTGTTGTTACTATTGCTGAGAATGCAGAGCAATTGTGCCTGGCGTGGCAGTTGAGCCAGCGGCAAAACGAACCTACTTTGCTACTTGGAGAAGGTAGTAATGTTCTGTTTATAGAGGACTTCTCTGGTCAGGTGATTATTAATCGGCTTAAAGGTATAGAGATCCAGGAGCAAAATGATGCCTGGTTACTACATGTTGGTGCGGGTGAAAACTGGCATCAGCTGGTTGAGTTAACGCTTGATAAAGGGGTGCCGGGATTAGAAAATCTGGCATTAATTCCGGGTTGTGCGGGCTCTGCACCGATCCAGAATATCGGTGCGTATGGTATCGAACTGGAACAGCTTTGTGCATATGTTGACGTCATGGACCTGGCAGATGGCCATACCTTACGGCTAACGGCAGAACAGTGTCAGTTTGGCTACAGGGACAGCATTTTTAAGCACCAATACCGCGATGGCTTTGCCATTGTTGCCATTGGATTAGTACTGCCAAAGGCCTGGAAGCCGGTGCTGAGCTATGGTGACCTGCGAGAACTGGACCCACAGACGGTCACTCCACGTCAGGTTTTTGACTCGGTATGCCATATGCGCCGCAGTAAATTACCGGACCCTAAAGTGACAGGAAATGCCGGTAGCTTCTTTAAAAACCCATTGGTTAGCTCAAAGGCTGCAGCTGAGCTACAGAAACACTACCCAACTATACCGCTTTATCCGCAGGATAGCGGTGAGGTTAAACTGGCTGCCGGCTGGTTGATCGATCAATGCGAACTCAAAGGATTCCGTCATGGTGGCGCCGCAGTGCATGAAAAACAAGCTCTGGTGCTGATAAACGGTGGGAATGCGACAGGGAAAGATATCGTCGAACTGGCCCGTATTGTCCGTCAGCGGGTTGCGGCTAAATTCAACGTCTGGCTTGAGCCTGAAGTCCGGTTTATTGCCAGCAATGGCGAGATAAATGCAGTGGAGGCACTCGCATGAAAGATAATACCGTACCTTTAAAGCTGGTTTCTATTCTGGCCAACGGTGAGTTTCATTCCGGTGAGCAGCTTGGTGAACGACTGGGCATGAGCCGTGCAGCCATCAATAAGCATATTCAGACGCTGAAAGAATGGGGTATTGATGTTTTCACGGTCACGGGCAAAGGTTACAGCCTGTCTTCTTCGATGCAGTTACTCAACGAGGATGACATCAATGCCCAGTTGGATAACGGACGCCTTGCCGTAATTCCGGTTATTGACTCAACCAACCAATATTTGCTGGATCGTATGGACAGCCTACAGTCGGGAGACGCCTGCGTTGCTGAGTATCAACAGGCAGGAAGGGGGCGGCGAGGAAGGCAGTGGATTTCACCTTTCGGCGTCAATCTATACCTGTCTATGTACTGGCGTCTTGAACAGGGTCCTGCTGCTGCAATAGGCCTTAGTCTGGTCATTGGTATCGTACTGGCCGAAGCCCTGCAGGAACTCGGTGCTGCTGATGTTCGTGTCAAATGGCCAAATGATATTTATCTCGAAGATCGTAAACTGGCTGGTATCTTAGTCGAACTTACAGGAAAAACAGGCGATGCTGCGCAAATAGTGATCGGTGCCGGGATAAATCTTGGCATGCGCGCACCGGCGGCAGAAGCGATAAATCAGGGATGGATAAACCTTCAGGAGGCGGGAGTAAACGTCAATCGTAACGCTTTATCTGCCAGAATTGTCAATAAGTTGCGTTCTGCACTTGCTCAGTTTGAGCAGGATGGTTTGACGCCATTTGTGGGGCGCTGGTCCAGACTGGACAACTTTATCGATCGACCGGTTAAATTACTGATTGGCGATCGGGAAATATTCGGTATTGCGCGAGGTATCGATCAGCAGGGTGGGCTCATTCTTGAACAGGACGGCGTCAGAAAATCCTGGGTTGGTGGTGAGATTTCACTGAGACCACAAAATTAAAAGCCACTACATCCAGGCATCGTTCTTTAGCAAATCATTGAATATTTAATGGGTAAAAGGGGCATTAAGCGCCCCTTTTTTACTTTCTTAATCTTACCAAATCTACCGCATGACCAAAGCTTTTGGTCATAATCAGGCTGGCACGTTCACGCGTAGGTAATATATTTTCTTTTAAGTTTAAGTGGTTAATTTCTTTCCATAATTGTGTGGCGATGCCCACAGCTTCTTCCTCAGGAAGTTGTGAATAGTGATGGAAATAGGAGTCCGGATCGCTAAACGCACCCTGGCGGAATTTCAGGAAACGATTGATATACCAGTGTTCCAGTAAATCTTCAGGTGCATCGACATAAATAGAGAAATCAACAAAGTCAGACACGAAAACATGATGAGGATCGTGCGGATAATCCATCCCGCTTTGCAGTACATTCAGCCCTTCCAGAATGAGAATGTCGGGCTGCTGCACAATCTTATCGCCGTCCGGGATTACATCATAAATAAGATGGGAATACACCGGAGCGGTCACCTGCGCGGCACCCGATTTTAATTCTGAAACAAAATTCACCAGCCTGTGCATATCGTAAGAAAGAGGAAAACCCTTTTTCTTCATCAGGTCACGTTCTTTAAGCACTGCATTGGGATGCAAAAATCCATCAGTGGTAATCAATTCCACTTTACGGTGCTCAGGCCAGCGGCTGAGAAGTGCCTGTAACACACGAGCAGTTGTGCTTTTACCTACCGCAACGCTACCTGCAATACTAATAATATAGGGGATCTTCTGTCCTTTAGTACCCAGAAACTTCTCAAGGACTGCCTGACGACCCAAATTAGAACTGATATAGAAATTCAGCAATCGAGAGAGCGGCAGGTAGATCTCGGCAACTTCTTCAATCGAGAGATCTTCGTTAATCCCTTTCAACTGGGCAATTTCGTCCTCTGACAGGGTCATTGGTACGGAGTCGCGCAGCGCAGCCCACTGTGTACGGTTAAATTGCAAATAGGGAGTAGTTAACAATGAATCTTTTTTGCTCATATACATGCTTCTGCCAGCAATCGTTTATCCTTCAGTGTGTTAGCCATATTATTTCAACGAGGAATGCTCGGAGACAGGCCTTAGTACTGAGGGTTAAATCAGAACACAATGGGCAGGAGGTTAACATCAGAGGGGCAGCAATAAGAAGGAAAAAAGATGCACAGCGGGTGCAAACGCAAGCTCACCCGCATTAATGATAACTTTAGCTGGCAATCGGACGCACAACCTGATTAACCCGAAACAGACGTTTGTAATAAATTACAGCGGGGCAGTAATAGCCTTCGGCTAAGCAGACATAATCCGGGAGCTCACCCAGACGACTGTATCCCTGGGCGCGATAAAATGCCTCTGCGGGGGTACCAGCCAACGTATCGAGATAAAGCAGACCACGCTGACGATGTATTACTTCTTGCTCAAGCACCGTGAGGAGCCGCCTTCCTGCACCTTTGCGCCTGGCCCGGCTATGAACCAGCAACTGTTGGACTTCCGCGCGATTACGGCCATCCGGTCGTGCGCATATTTCCAATTGTATGCTTGCCAAGACACCGTTCTGGTCGCAGGCGACCCATAACAGCCTTTCTCCCTTTGCTAACCCGTCACGCAGGCTATGGAAGTAGCTGGCCGCCTCTTCACGATTTTGGATGGGCTGATAGTCAGTCAGCGCATTGTGGGTAACGGCATCCATTAACAACTCAGCTAACTGACTGCGATAAACCGGCAGGGTGGCGGCAGTAAGCATCATTATTTTCATGCGTGTCCTCCTCTGGGGTATAGAGCCCGATCGGTCAATGAAAGAGAAGCAAGATATGTTCCAGCTTGCGAATAGTGAATTTCGGAAGAAACCTTGGAGCTTGCATGACTGCTGTTGCACGCAAAATGTGCGGATGCGGCAAGCTGGTGCATTTCTTTAGAAAAAAGTCGATAACTTTAAAAAAGAATCACTGAAATATTCTGGTATTGAGTAGTATGAATGCAGTCGAAAACAAGACTCCGTGTTGTTTATTTGAACGGAATTGTTGAGTTTAGAGGCTAATTTGCGAGGTTTTGCACAAATAGTGAGCATAAGAACATTTATCGCAATATTTTTGTTGCATCATGCGCCGGGTCTTCCTAGAATGCGCACCACTTGATGCCGGCTTAGCTCAGTTGGTAGAGCAACTGACTTGTAATCAGTAGGTCACCAGTTCGATTCCGGTAGCCGGCACCATCAAGTACCCCAG
This sequence comes from Erwinia sp. GW821-FHT03D09, assembly GCF_059420805.1. Lineage (NCBI taxonomy): Bacteria > Pseudomonadati > Pseudomonadota > Gammaproteobacteria > Enterobacterales > Erwiniaceae > Erwinia > Erwinia sp. GW821-FHT03D09. The sequence continues at coordinate 29,021 of NZ_JBWKUK010000028.1, read as the reverse complement.
GTGGGGTTCCCGAGCGGCCAAAGGGAGCAGACTGTAAATCTGCCGTCATCGACTTCGAAGGTTCGAATCCTTCCCCCACCACCATTTCGATTCTCAGTTTGAGTCGAAAGCAGAAAGACAAGAGAACGTTTCTCTGCAACGATGACTACTCTCCACGAGTATGTTCATCAAGATTTTCGACTGAGCTCAAGCGCAGTCAAAGTTAGCAGGCAAATGCTTGTTGGCTCGAGTAACAGGAAAGCTTTTTCCTGTTGTTCACAAGCTACAGACAGAACAGGTAGCCGAGTTCCAGGATGCGGGCATCGTATAATGGCTATTACCTCAGCCTTCCAAGCTGATGATGCGGGTTCGATTCCCGCTGCCCGCTCCAAGCCGTGCTGATATGGCTCAGTTGGTAGAGCGCACCCTTGGTAAGGGTGAGGTCCCCAGTTCGACTCTGGGTATCAGCACCACTTTCAAAATCTCCCTCCCTGCTTCTTCTCTGTGTATTAAAATTCAACGATTCAGGCAATGCCTGGTTGATGTGGTGATATCACCGATTAATCCGTGTCTTAGAGGGACAAGCGATGTCTAAAGAAAAATTTGAACGTTCCAAACCACACGTCAACGTTGGTACTATCGGCCACGTTGACCACGGTAAAACTACCCTGACTGCTGCTATCACCACCGTTCTGGCTAAAACCTACGGCGGTTCTGCTCGTGCATTCGACCAGATCGATAACGCACCAGAAGAAAAAGCACGTGGTATCACCATCAACACTTCTCACGTTGAATATGACACCCCAACTCGCCACTACGCGCACGTTGACTGCCCGGGCCACGCCGACTATGTGAAAAACATGATCACCGGTGCTGCTCAGATGGATGGCGCAATCCTGGTTGTTGCTGCAACTGATGGCCCAATGCCACAGACTCGTGAGCACATCCTGCTGGGTCGTCAGGTTGGCGTTCCTTACATCATCGTGTTCATGAACAAATGTGACATGGTTGATGATGAAGAGCTGCTGGAGCTGGTTGAGATGGAAGTACGTGACCTGCTGTCACAGTACGACTTCCCAGGCGACGACACCCCAATCGTTCACGGTTCTGCACTGAAAGCACTGCAGGGTGAAGCTGAGTGGGAAGCTAAGATCATCGAACTGGCTGGTTACCTGGATTCTTACATCCCAGAGCCAGTACGTGCAATCGACCTGCCGTTCCTGCTGCCTATCGAAGACGTATTCTCCATCTCCGGCCGTGGTACTGTTGTTACCGGTCGTGTAGAGCGCGGTATCATTAAAGTGGGTGAAGAAGTTGAGATCGTGGGTCTGAAAGACACCGTGAAATCAACCTGTACCGGCGTTGAAATGTTCCGTAAGCTGCTGGACGAAGGCCGTGCGGGTGAGAACTGTGGTATCCTGCTGCGTGGTATTAAGCGTGAAGACGTTGAGCGTGGCCAGGTTCTGGCTAAGCCAGGCTCAATCAAGCCACACACCAAGTTCGAGTCAGAAGTTTATATTCTGTCTAAAGAAGAAGGCGGCCGTCACAGCCCATTCTTCAAAGGCTACCGTCCACAGTTCTACTTCCGTACAACTGACGTGACCGGTACCATCGAACTGCCAGAAGGCGTTGAGATGGTAATGCCAGGCGACAACATTAAACTGGTTGTTGAACTGATCAAACCAATCGCAATGGACGACGGTCTGCGTTTCGCAATTCGCGAAGGCGGCCGTACCGTTGGTGCTGGTGTTGTTGCTAAAGTTATCGCTTAATCGCTGATAACATTTGACGCAACGCACATGAAGAGGGCATCATTTGATGCCCTTTTTGCACGCTGTAACATAGAACCTGACTCATCTGTGATTATGTCTCATAATCATTGCTGAGGCAGGCTCTGTAGCACGGCGTCATACATGATATGCCGAGTTACGCCTATACCTGCGGGTATGACAGTATTATTCGGTTCGGTTGCCTCGTAATCCGGGGCAAAAGTGTTTCTGATTTATTGTGGCAGGTTGGTTATGAGTGCTAATACCGAAGCTCAAGGCAGCGGGCGCGGCCTGGAAGCGATAAAGTGGTTCGGCGTGGCGTTACTGCTGGTTGTCGCCATCGTGGGTAACTACTACTATCGTGAAGTAACATTACCGCTGCGTGCATTGGCCGTCGTTGTACTGATTGCAGCAGCAGCTGGCATTGCCCTGCTGACCGCTAAGGGTAAAGCAACGTTGGCTTTCGCTCGTGAAGCGCGTACTGAAGTTCGTAAAGTGATCTGGCCTACTCGTCAGGAAACGTTGCACACCACCTTAATCGTTGCCGCGGTGACTGCCGTGATGTCACTGATTTTGTGGGGACTGGATGGTATTCTGGTCCGTCTGGTATCGTTTATCACTGGCCTGAGGTTCTGAGATGTCTGAAGCTCCAAAGAAGCGCTGGTACGTCGTTCAGGCGTTTTCCGGTTTTGAAGGCCGCGTAGCACAGTCGCTGCGTGAGCATATCAAGTTACACAACATGGAAGAGCTGTTTGGCGATGTCATGGTTCCAACCGAAGAAGTGGTTGAAATCCGTGGTGGCCAGCGTCGTAAAAGCGAGCGCAAGTTCTTCCCGGGCTACGTACTGGTTCAGATGGTGATGAATGACGCCAGCTGGCACCTGGTGCGCAGTGTGCCGCGCGTAATGGGCTTCATCGGCGGTACGTCCGATCGTCCTGCGCCGATTAGCGACAAAGAAGTCGATGCGATTATGAACCGCCTGCAGCAGGTTGGTGATAAGCCGCGTCCGAAAACGTTGTTTGAGCCTGGCGAGATGGTACGTGTTAACGACGGTCCATTTGCTGACTTTAACGGCGTGGTAGAAGAAGTCGATTACGAGAAAAGCCGCCTGAAAGTTTCTGTTTCTATCTTCGGCCGTGCAACTCCGGTTGAACTGGACTTCGGGCAGGTTGAGAAGGGCTGATTGATTCACCCTGAGCCGCTTTCTCAAAGGCAGCATAAAATTTATACGATCACCGTTATCAGGTGGTTGCGAAAGGCGCGAAATTACACTACAATTTCGCGCCTTTTGTTTTTATGCGTCGATAAATCCGCGCGTAAAATATTAATCACGGGGAGCTCCATTACGGAGCGTTATCACCCAATAGAGGAATTATCATGGCTAAGAAAGTACAAGCCTACGTTAAGCTGCAAGTTTCAGCTGGTATGGCAAACCCGAGTCCTCCGGTAGGTCCGGCTCTGGGTCAGCAAGGCGTTAACATCATGGAATTCTGTAAAGCGTTCAACGCCAAAACAGAATCCCTGGAAAAAGGTCTGCCGATCCCAGTAGTGATCACCGTTTATACTGACCGTTCTTTCACCTTCGTTACCAAAACCCCTCCTGCAGCAGTACTGCTGAAGAAAGCGGCTGGTATCAAGTCTGGTTCCGGCAAGCCGAACAAAGACAAAGTAGGTAAAGTATCTCGTGCTCAGGTACGTGAAATCGCAGAAACCAAAGCTGCGGACATGACTGGTGCTGACATTGAAGCGATGACTCGCTCAATCGAAGGTACTGCTCGTTCCATGGGCCTGGTAGTAGAGGACTAAGAAATGGCTAAGCTGACCAAGCGCATGCGCGTGATCCGTGACAAAGTTGATTCAACTAAACAGTATGACATCAACGAAGCTGTTGCTCTGCTGAAAGAACTGGCTACTGCCAAGTTCGTAGAAAGCGTTGACGTAGCTGTAAACCTGGGCATTGATGCTCGTAAATCTGACCAGAACGTTCGCGGTGCAACTGTACTGCCACACGGTACTGGCCGTTCCGTTCGCGTTGCCGTATTTGCCCAGGGCGCAAACGCTGAAGCTGCTAAAGCAGCCGGCGCTGAGCTGGTAGGTATGGAAGATCTGGCTGACCAGATCAAAAAAGGCGAAATGAACTTCGACGTTGTTATCGCATCTCCAGATGCAATGCGCGTTGTTGGCCAGCTGGGTCAGGTTCTGGGCCCACGCGGTCTGATGCCAAACCCGAAAGTTGGTACCGTAACTCCTAACGTTGCTGAAGCAGTGAAAAACGCTAAAGCCGGTCAGGTTCGTTACCGTAACGACAAAAACGGCATCATCCATACCACTATCGGTAAGGTTGATTTCGATGCAGATAAACTGAAAGAAAACCTGGAATCCCTGCTGGTTGCGCTGAAAAAAGCAAAACCTTCACAGGCGAAAGGCGTTTTCATCAAGAAAGTTAGCCTGTCCACCACCATGGGTGCTGGCGTGGCAGTTGATCAGGCTGGCCTGAACGCTGCTGCTAACTAATCTGCTTTACGCGGGCGAAATTTTCATCTAGAATCTTACGCCCGTTGTTCTGTAAATATACAGAACCGACAGATTTTTAGGTTGGAGCCTGGCCTTATCCAGGCCTCCGTCCAAGACCGCAGGAGTGATAGCGAAAGATATCACTTAATACCCTGCGTAGACGGTGACAGAACCGACAAGAATTTTTCTTAACTGGATTCTGCTCACCGTGTTTGAGCGCTCATCTACCTTCGGGTAATTGAGTGAAGTGAGTTCCGGGGAAATTCATCCCCGGCCCAAATCCAGGAGCACAAGCTAATGGCCTTAAATCTTCAAGACAAACAAGCGATTGTTGCTGAAGTCAGCGAAGTAGCCAAAGGCGCGCTGTCTGCGGTAGTTGCGGATTCTCGTGGCGTTACCGTAGATAAAATGACCGAACTGCGTAAAGCAGGTCGTGCGGCTGGCGTATACATGCGTGTTGTTCGTAACACCCTGCTGCGCCGCGTCGTTGAAGGTACTCAGTTCGAGTGCCTGAAAGACACGTTAACCGGTCCAACCTTGATTGCATACTCTATGGAACACCCGGGCGCTGCTGCTCGTCTGTTCAAAGAGTTCGCGAAAGCGAATGCAAAATTTGAGGTTAAAGCTGCAGCCTTTGAAGGCGAGCTGATCAGTGCGGCTCAGATCGACCGCCTGGCAACTCTGCCAACTTACGATGAAGCAATTGCACGCCTGATGGCAACCATGAAAGAAGCCGCTGCCGGCAAACTGGTTCGCACTCTGGCTGCTGTACGCGATCAGAAAGAAGCTGCTTAATCAGCCTTTCTTTTCACGTTTACTTGCTAACGTATAAACTTTTTCTGAATTTTAGGAACAACAAATGTCAATCACTAAAGACCAAATCATTGAAGCTGTTGCAGCTCTGTCTGTAATGGAAGTAGTTGAACTGATCGCCGCTATGGAAGAGAAGTTCGGTGTGTCTGCTGCTGCAGCTGTAGCTGTTGCTGCTGGCCCAGTAGAAGCTGCTGAAGAAAAAACTGAGTTCGACGTTGTACTGAAAGCTATCGGTGCTAACAAAGTTGCTGTAATCAAAGCTGTACGTGGCGCAACTGGTCTGGGCCTGAAAGAAGCCAAAGACCTGGTTGAGTCTGCACCTGCTGCCCTGAAAGAAGGCATCAGCAAAGACGACGCTGAAGCTCTGAAGAAAGCACTGGAAGAAGCTGGCGCAGAAGTTGAAGTTAAATAAGCCAACCTTTCAGGTTGCAGCCTGGGTTTAAGTAGTTCCAGGCTGATGGCTGGTGACTTTTTGGTCACCAGCCTTTTTGCGCTCTAAAGCATCAATGGTATTTCACACTGTTTAGCCATTGATTTGCTTAATATCTTTCTCTATCGACGACTTAATATACTGCTTTCCTGCATGGACCCTCTGTCCAGTCAAAAGCAATGAAATGATTTAAGCGTGATAGAAAGAGGTATTACAAAAGGTGCTCTGCCTTTTGCACGATACAAAACAGCGTTGCATGAACTGTCCCCACTGGATGGACAGAAAGGTTCTACTTTTCAGCGAGCTGAGGAACCCAATGGTTTACTCCTATACCGAGAAAAAACGCATCCGTAAGGATTTTGGAAAACGTCCACAAGTTCTGGACATTCCATATCTCCTTTCTATCCAGCTTGACTCGTTCCAGAAGTTTATCGAGCAAGATCCGGAAGGTCAGTATGGTCTGGAAGCTGCATTCCGTTCCGTATTCCCAATCCAAAGCTATAGCGGTAACTCTGAGCTGCAGTACGTCAGCTACCGTTTAGGCGAACCTGTATTTGATGTGAAAGAGTGTCAGATCCGTGGCGTCACGTACTCTGCACCTCTGCGCGTAAAACTGCGCCTGGTGATCTACGAGCGCGAAGCGCCGGAAGGCACAGTTAAAGACATCAAAGAACAAGAAGTGTACATGGGTGAAATTCCACTCATGACCGATAACGGTACCTTTGTTATCAACGGTACTGAGCGCGTTATCGTTTCTCAGCTGCATCGTAGTCCTGGTGTCTTCTTCGACAGCGATAAGGGTAAAACCCACTCATCGGGTAAAGTGCTGTACAACGCACGTATCATTCCTTACCGTGGTTCATGGCTGGATTTCGAGTTTGACCCGAAAGACAACCTGTTCGTCCGTATTGACCGTCGTCGTAAGCTGCCGGCCAGTATCATCCTGCGCGCGCTGAATTACACCACTGAGCAGATCCTCGATCTGTTCTTCGACAAAGTGGTTTATGAAATTCGCGATAACAAGCTGCAGATGGAGCTGGTCCCTGAGCGTCTGCGCGGCGAAACTGCGTCGTTCGATATCGAATCTAACGGTACTGTCTACGTTGAGAAAGGCCGCCGCATCACCGCGCGCCATATTCGTCAGCTGGAAAAAGACAGCGTTGCGCATATCGAAGTACCGGTTGAATACATCGCAGGTAAAGTCGTCGCTAAAGATTACATCGACGAAGGTACCGGTGAGCTGCTGGTTGCGGCGAACATGGAGCTGTCACTGGATCTGCTGGCTAAACTGAGCCAGTCCGGTCACAAACGCATTGAAACTCTGTTCACCAACGACCTGGATCACGGCCCGTATATCTCTGAGACGCTGCGCGTTGACCCAACCAGCGATCGCCTGAGCGCGCTGGTTGAGATCTACCGTATGATGCGTCCTGGTGAGCCACCAACGCGTGAAGCGGCCGAAAACCTGTTTGAGAACCTGTTCTTCTCTGAAGACCGCTACGATCTGTCTGCGGTTGGCCGTATGAAGTTCAACCGTTCTCTGATGCGTGACGAGATCGAAGGTTCCGGTATCCTGAGCAAAGACGACATCATTCAGGTGATGAAGAAGCTCATCGGTATCCGTAACGGTATTGGCGAAGTGGATGATATCGACCACCTCGGCAACCGTCGTATCCGTTCCGTCGGTGAAATGGCCGAAAACCAGTTCCGCGTAGGTCTGGTCCGCGTTGAGCGTGCGGTGAAAGAGCGTCTGTCTCTGGGCGATCTGGATACCCTGATGCCACAGGATATGATCAACGCCAAGCCAATCTCTGCGGCAGTGAAAGAGTTCTTTGGTTCCAGCCAGCTTTCCCAATTTATGGACCAGAACAACCCGCTGTCTGAGATCACGCACAAGCGTCGTATTTCTGCACTGGGCCCGGGCGGTCTGACCCGTGAGCGCGCAGGCTTTGAAGTTCGAGACGTACACCCGACACACTACGGTCGTGTATGTCCAATCGAAACGCCTGAAGGTCCAAACATCGGTCTGATTAACTCGCTGTCCGTGTACGCACAGACCAACGAGTATGGTTTCCTGGAAACCCCATACCGTCGCGTGCGCGATGGCGTGGTAACCGACGAAATTCATTACCTCTCTGCAATTGAAGAGGGTAACTACGTTATCGCTCAGGCAAACACCAACCTCGACGACGAAGGTCACTTCGTAGACGATCTGGTGACCTGCCGTAGCAAAGGCGAATCGAGCCTGTTCAGCCGCGATCAGGTTGACTACATGGACGTTTCCACCCAGCAGGTGGTTTCCGTCGGTGCGTCACTGATTCCGTTCCTGGAGCACGATGACGCCAACCGCGCATTGATGGGTGCAAACATGCAACGTCAGGCGGTTCCAACTCTGCGCGCTGATAAACCGCTGGTTGGTACCGGTATGGAACGCGCGGTAGCGGTTGACTCCGGTGTTACAGCCGTAGCGAAACGTGGTGGTACCGTTCAGTACGTTGATGCATCTCGTATCGTTATCAAAGTTAACGAAGATGAAATGTATCCGGGCGAAGCCGGTATCGACATCTACAACCTGACCAAATACACCCGTTCTAACCAGAACACCTGCATCAATCAGATGCCTTGCGTGAATCTGGGTGAGCCAATTGAACGTGGTGATGTGCTGGCCGACGGTCCTTCAACGGATCTGGGCGAACTGGCACTGGGTCAAAACATGCGCGTCGCGTTCATGCCGTGGAACGGCTACAACTTCGAAGACTCCATTTTAGTCTCCGAGCGCGTGGTACAGGAAGATCGCTTCACCACTATCCACATCCAGGAACTGGCCTGTGTGTCTCGTGACACCAAGCTGGGGCCTGAAGAGATCACCGCTGACATCCCTAACGTGGGTGAGGCTGCGCTCTCCAAGCTGGATGAATCCGGTATCGTGTATATCGGTGCGGAAGTGACCGGTGGTGACATTCTGGTTGGTAAGGTAACGCCGAAGGGTGAAACCCAGCTGACGCCAGAAGAGAAGCTGCTGCGTGCAATCTTCGGTGAGAAAGCGTCTGACGTTAAAGACTCTTCTCTGCGCGTACCAAACGGCGTGTCTGGTACCGTTATCGACGTTCAGGTCTTCACCCGCGATGGCGTGGAAAAAGACAAGCGTGCGCTTGAAATCGAAGAAATGCAGCTGAAGCAGGCGAAAAAAGACCTGTCTGAAGAACTGCAGATCCTCGAAGCTGGCCTGTTCAGCCGTATCCAATACCTGCTGGTTTCCGGCGGTGTGGAGGCGGACAAACTGGACAAACTGCCTCGCGAGCGCTGGCTGGAACTCGGCCTGACCGACGAAGAGAAACAAAACCAGCTGGAGCAGCTGGCCGAGCAGTACGACGAGCTGAAGCACGAGTTTGAGAAGAAACTTGAAGCTAAGCGCCGCAAAATCACTCAGGGCGATGACCTGGCACCTGGCGTGCTGAAGATCGTTAAAGTGTATCTGGCTGTTAAACGTCAGATTCAGCCGGGTGACAAGATGGCAGGTCGTCACGGGAACAAAGGTGTTATCTCCAAGATCAACCCGATCGAAGATATGCCATACGATGAGAACGGTACGCCGGTCGATATCGTACTGAACCCGCTGGGCGTTCCATCACGTATGAACATCGGTCAGATTCTTGAAACCCACCTGGGCATGGCTGCGAAGGGCATCGGCGAGAAAATCAACGCTATGCTTAAGAAGCAGGAAGAAGTGGCTAAGCTGCGTGAGTTTATTCAGCGTGCTTACGATCTGGGTACCGACGTACGCCAGAAAGTTGACCTGAACACCTTCACCGACGACGAAGTGCTGCGTCTGGCAGAGAACCTGAAAAAAGGTATGCCAATCGCAACGCCAGTGTTTGACGGCGCGAAAGAGAGCGAGATCAAAGAGCTGCTGCAGCTCGGCGGCCTGCCTTCTTCCGGTCAGATTACCCTGTTCGATGGTCGTACCGGCGAACAGTTCGAGCGTCAGGTTACCGTTGGCTATATGTACATGCTGAAGCTTAACCACCTGGTTGATGACAAAATGCATGCGCGTTCTACCGGTTCTTACAGCCTGGTTACTCAGCAGCCGCTGGGTGGTAAGGCGCAGTTCGGTGGTCAGCGCTTCGGTGAGATGGAAGTGTGGGCGCTGGAAGCATACGGCGCAGCCTATACCCTGCAGGAAATGCTTACCGTTAAGTCTGATGACGTGAACGGTCGTACGAAGATGTATAAAAACATCGTCGACGGCAACCATCAGATGGAACCGGGCATGCCAGAATCCTTCAACGTACTGTTGAAAGAGATTCGCTCGCTGGGTATTAACATCGAGCTCGAAGACGAGTAACCCCTGAGGTTATTCGCATCTGCTGTACTGGTTACAGGGTGCCCTGCTGCGGCAGGGCATCCCTGAGAAGTCTCACTCCGACGGGAGCTAATCCGTGAAAGACTTACTTAAGTTTCTGAAAGCGCAAACTAAGACCGAAGAGTTTGATGCGATCAAGATCGCTCTGGCCTCGCCAGACATGATCCGTTCCTGGTCTTTCGGCGAAGTTAAAAAGCCGGAAACCATCAACTACCGTACGTTCAAACCAGAACGTGACGGGCTTTTCTGTGCGCGTATTTTCGGGCCGGTAAAAGACTATGAGTGCCTGTGCGGTAAGTACAAGCGCCTGAAACATCGTGGTGTGATCTGTGAGAAGTGTGGCGTTGAAGTTACACAGACCAAAGTCCGCCGTGAGCGCATGGGCCACATTGAGCTGGCTTCTCCAACTGCGCACATCTGGTTCCTGAAATCGCTGCCATCCCGCATCGGTTTACTGCTGGATATGCCACTGCGTGATATCGAACGCGTTCTGTACTTCGAATCTTACGTCGTTGTTGAAGGCGGCATGACCAACCTCGAAAAGCGCCAGATCCTGACTGAAGAGCAGTATCTTGACGCGCTGGAAGAGTTTGGTGATGAATTCGACGCAAAAATGGGTGCGGAAGCTATCCAGGCCCTGTTGAAAAACATGGATCTGGAGCAAGAGTGCGAGCAGCTGCGTGAAGAGCTGAACGAAACTAACTCCGAAACCAAGCGTAAAAAGCTGACCAAGCGTATCAAGCTGCTGGAAGCGTTCGTTCAGTCTGGTAACAAGCCAGAGTGGATGATCCTGACCGTGCTGCCTGTACTGCCACCGGATCTGCGTCCGCTGGTACCGCTGGACGGCGGTCGTTTCGCAACTTCAGATCTGAACGATCTGTATCGTCGCGTGATCAACCGTAACAACCGTCTGAAGCGCCTGCTGGATCTGGCTGCGCCAGATATCATCGTACGTAACGAAAAACGTATGCTGCAGGAAGCGGTAGATGCGCTGCTGGATAACGGCCGTCGCGGTCGTGCGATCACAGGTTCTAACAAACGTCCTCTGAAATCTTTGGCCGACATGATCAAAGGTAAGCAGGGTCGTTTCCGTCAGAACCTGCTCGGTAAGCGTGTTGACTACTCAGGCCGTTCTGTCATCACCGTAGGTCCATACCTGCGCCTGCATCAGTGCGGTCTGCCGAAGAAAATGGCACTGGAGCTGTTCAAACCGTTTATCTACGGCAAGCTTGAACTGCGTGGTCTTGCTACCACCATCAAAGCCGCTAAGAAAATGGTTGAGCGTGAAGAAGCTGTCGTTTGGGATATCCTGGACGAAGTGATCCGCGAACACCCGGTCCTGCTGAACCGTGCACCAACCCTGCACCGTCTGGGCATCCAGGCGTTTGAGCCAGTACTGATCGAAGGTAAAGCGATTCAGCTGCACCCGCTGGTTTGTGCGGCATACAACGCCGACTTCGATGGTGACCAGATGGCTGTTCACGTACCGCTGACGCTGGAAGCCCAGCTGGAAGCGCGTGCGCTGATGATGTCTACTAACAACATCCTGTCTCCTGCGAACGGTGAGCCAATCATCGTTCCTTCTCAGGACGTTGTACTGGGTCTGTACTACATGACCCGTGACTGTGTTAACGCCAAAGGCGAAGGCATGGTGCTGACCGGTCCAAAAGAAGCTGAGCGTATTTACCGCGCCGGCCTCGCGTCTCTGCACGCTCGCGTTAAGGTACGTATTACCGAACATGAGAAGAATGAGCAGGGCGAATGGACTGCAAAAACCAGCCTGATCGATACGACCGTTGGCCGCGCCATCCTGTGGATGATCGTGCCGAAAGGTCTGCCTTACTCCATCGTCAACCAGGCGCTGGGTAAGAAAGCGATCTCCAGGATGCTGAACACCTGTTACCGCATCCTGGGCCTGAAGCCAACGGTTATCTTTGCTGACCAGACTATGTACACCGGCTTTGCCTATGCGGCACGTTCAGGTGCGTCTGTTGGTATCGACGACATGGTTATCCCAGAGAAGAAAGTGGAAATCATCACCGAAGCGGAAGCTGAAGTGGCTGAGATCCAGCAGCAGTTCCAGTCTGGTCTGGTTACCGCTGGCGAACGCTATAACAAAGTGATCGATATCTGGGCTGCGGCCAACGAACGCGTTGCGAAAGCAATGATGGAAAACCTGTCTACTGAAACCGTGATTAACCGTGACGGTGAAGAAGAGCGTCAGGTCTCCTTCAACAGCATCTTTATGATGGCCGACTCCGGTGCGCGTGGTTCTGCTGCACAGATTCGTCAGCTGGCCGGTATGCGTGGTCTGATGGCTAAGCCAGATGGCTCAATCATCGAAACGCCAATTACCGCGAACTTCCGTGAAGGTCTGAACGTACTTCAGTACTTCATCTCTACTCACGGTGCTCGTAAAGGTCTGGCGGATACCGCACTGAAAACGGCGAACTCCGGTTACCTGACTCGTCGTCTGGTAGACGTGGCGCAGGATCTGGTTGTTACCGAAGACGATTGTGGTACCCACGAAGGTATCATGATGACCCCGGTTATCGAGGGTGGTGATGTTAAAGAGCCGCTGCGTGAGCGCGTTCTGGGTCGTGTGACCGCAGAAGACGTTCTCAAGCCGGGTACTGCTGATATCCTGCTGCCGCGTAACACGCTGCTGCATGAAGCGCAGTGTGACATCCTCGAAGAACACTCTGTTGACAGCCTGAAAGTGCGTTCCGTGGTAAGCTGCGAAACCGACTTCGGCGTGTGTGCTCACTGCTACGGTCGTGACCTGGCGCGTGGCCACATTATCAACAAAGGTGAAGCGATCGGTGTTATCGCTGCACAGTCAATCGGTGAGCCGGGTACACAGCTGACGATGCGTACCTTCCACATCGGTGGTGCGGCATCTCGTGCGGCTGCTGAATCCAGCATCCAGGTTAAGAACAAAGGTACCATTAAACTCTCTAACGCCAAGTCGGTAACCAACTCCGCTGGCAAGCTGGTGATTACTTCACGTAATACCGAGCTGAAAATGATCGATGAATTCGGTCGTACGAAAGAGAGCTATAAAGTTCCTTACGGTTCTACCATGGCTAAAGGTGACGGCGAGCAGGTTGCAGCGGGCGAGACCGTAGCAAACTGGGACCCACATACCATGCCGGTAATCACCGAAGTGAGCGGTTTCATTCGCTTCACTGACATGATCGATGGCCAGACCATTACCCGCCAGACGGATGACCTGACCGGTCTGTCCTCTCTGGTTATCCTTGACAGTGCGGAACGTACTGCAGGTGGTAAAGATCTGCGTCCGGCACTGAAAATCGTTGATGCTAACGGTAACGACGTAATGATCCCTGGCTCTGATATGCCAGCTCAGTACTTCCTGCCGGGTAAAGCGATTGTTCAGCTGGAAGATGGTATCAAGATCAGTTCTGGTGACACCCTGGCGCGTGTTCCGCAGGAATCAGGCGGTACCAAGGACATCACCGGTGGTCTGCCACGTGTTGCTGACCTGTTCGAAGCCCGTCGTCCGAAAGAGCCAGCAATCCTGGCTGAGATCAGCGGTATCATCTCCTTCGGTAAAGAAACCAAAGGCAAACGTCGTCTGGTGATCACGCCAATCGACGGTAGCGATCATTACGAAGAGATGATTCCGAAATGGCGCCAGCTGAACGTGTTCGAAGGTGAACGCGTAGAGCGCGGTGACGTGGTTTCCGATGGTCCAGAGTCTCCACATGACATTCTGCGTCTGCGTGGCGTGCATGCGGTAACCCGCTACATCACTAACGAAGTGCAGGAAGTTTACCGCCTGCAGGGCGTTAAGATTAACGATAAGCACATTGAAGTTATCGTTCGTCAGATGCTGCGTAAAGCGACCATCGCCAGCGCAGGAAGCACTGACTTCCTCGACGGTGAGCAGGTTGAATTCTCACGCGTTAAGATCGCTAACCGCGAGCTGGAAGCTAACGGCAAAATCTCTGCAACATTTGCACGGGATCTGCTGGGTATTACCAAAGCTTCCCTGGCAACCGAGTCGTTTATCTCTGCGGCATCGTTCCAGGAAACCACACGTGTACTGACCGAAGCAGCTGTTGCAGGTAAACGCGACGAACTGCGCGGCCTGAAAGAGAACGTTATCGTTGGCCGTCTGATCCCAGCCGGTACCGGTTACGCTTATCATCAGGACCGTATGCGTCGTAAAGCTGCGGGTGAGGCACCAGTTGTGCCAGTCGTCACAGCTGATGAAGCGTCTGCCAGCCTGGCAGAATTGCTGAACGCTGGCCTGGGCGGTAACGACGAGTAATCGTCAACGGCTTATGGCATAGTAAAAACCTCGCTCCGGCGAGGTTTTTTTTCGCCCATAAAAAGTCAACAGGGATATGACGATGTTCAAAACAGCCCCTTTTATCGCCGCTATAGTGGGATGGATAACGGCAGAATCCGCACAATAATTAACCGCGAAACTAAGCAGGCCACCCTGAAGCAGCCCGCTGCCAATAAAAAAGAGCAACGGAGGCAGCACGTCTCCGTTACCCCGGGCGCGCAATCCGCCCAAGCCACATCACTTATAGTGCCGGACATCATGGCAGGTCAGCCCGATGTCCTTCAGCTGCGCATCGCTCAGCCGGGAGAGAATTTTTCTGGTACATGCCCGCATACGCTGCTGCTGCCAGTGGCGATATGGAATGATGAAGATCGTTTTAATCAATCCCCAGCTGAACGGCTTTGCTGCTCTGTTTTCATGAAATTCCATCATCTGCCCCCTCAATGCCCGGTGTATGAACGGTATTTTGTCGCGGATGACATAAATGATACAGATGCAGAAATACTGTTTTATTGGCATACAGATGGCGTGATACGCTGACTGAATGGTCATAAAGACGTTAATCTGTACTGGTTTTCATTCCAGACTGAATGATGAGGGGGATACGATGACGCGTTACCAATATCTGGCAGACCTGCTGGCACAGCGCATTGAGCAGGGCTTGTACCAGACGGGAGAGCGGTTGCCGTCGGTACGAGCCCTTAGCAGCGAACATGGTGTCAGTATCAGTACGGTGCAGCAGGCCTATTATCTGCTGGAAGAGCGACAGCTGATTACCCCGCAGTCGCGCTCGGGATATTTCGTTTCCCCGCGCAAGGCTGCTCCACCGGTTCCGGCAATTACCCGCCCGGTTCAGCGCCCGGTTGAAATCACCCAGTGGGATGCCGTGCTGCATCTGCTTGAAGCCCGTTCCGATGAGCATACCCTTCAACTGGGTAGCGGTATGCCGGATGTCGGTCAGCCAACGCTGAAGCCGTTGTGGAAGTCTATCAGTCGGGTTGCTCAACAGCAGGAAGAACGCCTGCTGGGCTATGACACGCTATGTGGCATCCCGGAACTGCGTGAACAGATTGCGCGCCTGATGATCGACAGCGGCTGCCAGCTGGAGGCGGATGACATCGTCATTACGACCGGTTGCCATGAGGCCCTGTCGATATCGATACGCGCGGTCTGTCAGCCAGGCGATATCATCGCCGTTGAATCGCCAACCTTTCACGGCATCATGCAAACCCTGCGTGGATTCGGCATTCGGGCGATAGAGATCCCCACTGACTCTTCGACGGGTATCAGCCTTGAAGCACTGGAGCTGGCCTTTGAACAATGGCCAATCAAAGCGGTGGTGGTCGTGCCGAACTGCAATAACCCGCTGGGGTTTATTATGCCGGAGTATCGCAAGCGGGCTCTGGTAACACTGGCACAGCGCTTTGATGCAGCGATCATCGAGGATGATGTGTACGGCGAGCTGGCTTTTGACTATCCGCGGCCGATAACCATTAAGTCGCTGGATACCGATGGTCGCGTTTTGCTTTGTAGTTCATTCTCAAAAATTCTAGCCCCGGGACTGCGGGTGGGGTGGGTGGTACCGGGACGATACTTCGACCGCGTGCTGCATATGAAGTACATCGTTACCGGGTCAACCACTACCCTGACGCAGATGGCGGTCGCCGGATTTATAAGCCAGGGCTACTATCAGCCGCACCTGCGGCGTATGCGGATTACCTATCAGCGAAACCTGGAGATATTTACCCGCCTGGTACGTCAACATTTTCCCTGTGGTATTTGTGTTACCCGTCCTCAGGGCGGTTTCCTGATCTGGGTTGAGCTACCGGAAGCATTTGATTCACACCGGCTCAATGCTGAACTGCGTGAGTCGAAAATTCAAATCGCCGTCGGTTCGCTGTTTTCCGCATCGGGCAAGTACCGCAACTGCCTGCGGCTGAGCTACGCCCAAACCTGCACGGATAAAACCGAACGGGCGCTGGCGATTCTTGGTGCTGCCTTAGAGCGGGCTATGCAATCCTGCTCTCCGATGCGTGAGCTGGCGATGACCAGCGATGTTCGGGGAGAAGGCAGGGCCAGCGGGAAGGAACAGCGCTGACCCTGGCTGACGGCGAAACTGCTGCCAGCACTGCCACTATAGCGGCGTATGCAGAGGTGAAAAGCCGCAGAGACTGAGCCTGCGGCGTTGCTTCATGACACTTTGCCGGCGTTACGACATATTACATTTTATTGTGCAGTGCCTTCCGGGGATTCAACCAGATCCAGCAGCTTGCGGGTTGCCGCCTGCCAGTCGTCCGCTTTGGTGATAGCACTGACCACCGCCACGCTGCCGACGCCGGTTGCCAGCACCGCCGGGACGCGATCGATGCTGATACCACCAATCGCCACGGTTGAGATACCCTGCAAGCGCTGAATATGGCGGGTCAGTTCTGCCAGGCCCTGCGGCGCAGAAGGCATATCTTTGGTCTGCGTAGGGAAGACATGGCCCAGTGCGATGTACGAAGGCTGAACGGCCAGTGCGCGATCCAGCTCGGCATCATCGTGAGTAGACAGTCCCAGCCGCAGCCCTGCAGCGTGAATCGCATCAAGGTCGGCGATATCCAGATCTTCCTGCCCCAGATGAACGCCATAGGCCTGATGCTTGATTGCCAGACGCCAGTAGTCATTTATAAACAGCCTTGCCTGGTAACGTTTGCCAAGGGCAATCGCTTCAGCGATCTGCTGTTCGACTTCGTCATCCTGGCGATCTTTTATGCGCAATTGGATAGTGCGCACGCCAAAATCCAGCAGGCGGGCAATCCATTCAACGGTTTCCACTACCGGATAAAGCCCAAGCCGGGCATCGGTAGCGGGAAAAGGACCACGACTCATACATTTTCCTCGGTTTTAAGCGCATCGGCGCGGTGATACAGTTCACCGCCGCGAGTGCGGAATTCATCAGACATTTGTGCCATACCGATCTCAATTGGCACGGCTTCGGCTTGCTGGCGTGCAGCGTATTCGCGCACTTCCTGGGTAATCTTCATCGAACAGAACTTCGGCCCGCACATTGAGCAGAAGTGCGCCACCTTACCGGATTCCTGCGGCAGGGTTTCATCATGATAGGCGCGGGCGGTATGCGGATCGAGGGCAAGGTTAAACTGGTCTTCCCAGCGAAACTCAAACCGTGCCTTAGACATTGCATTATCACGGATCTGAGCGCCTGGATGGCCTTTCGCGAGGTCAGCGGCGTGCGCGGCGATTTTATAGGTAATCAGTCCTTGCTTAACATCTTCTTTGTTGGGCAAACCAAGATGTTCTTTCGGCGTCACGTAGCACAGCATCGCACAGCCAAGCCAGCCGATCATCGCGGCCCCAATCCCTGATGTAAAGTGGTCATAACCGGGAGCGATGTCGGTCGTCAGCGGACCGAGCGTATAAAACGGTGCTTCATGGCAATGTTCCAGCTGCTCGGTCATATTACGGCGGATCATCTGCATTGGCACGTGCCCGGGCCCTTCAATCATCACCTGCACATCATATTCCCAGGCAATTTTAGTTAGTTCTCCTAACGTATGCAGCTCGGAGAACTGTGCTTCGTCGTTGGCATCCTGAATTGAACCCGGGCGCAGACCGTCACCGAGTGAGAGGGAAACATCATAGGCGGCACAGATTTCACAAATCTCGCGGAAATGCAGATAGAGGAAGCTTTCTTTGTGGTGCGACAGGCACCACTTCGCCATGATCGACCCGCCGCGCGAAACAATACCAGTCAATCTTTTGGCGGTCATCGGTACATAACGCAACAACACGCCGGCATGAATAGTAAAATAATCAACACCTTGCTCCGCCTGCTCCAGCAGCGTATCGCGGAAAATCTCCCAGTTAAGATCTTCTGCCACGCCATTCACCTTCTCCAGCGCCTGGTAGATCGGCACGGTGCCGATCGGTACCGGGCTGTTTCGCAAGATCCATTCACGTGTTTCATGGATATAGCTGCCGGTGGAAAGATCCATCACCGTGTCGGCACCCCAGCGAGCAGACCACACCAGTTTTTCAACTTCCTCCTCAATCGAAGAGCTGACCGCGGAGTTGCCGATATTGGCGTTGATCTTCACCAGGAAGTTACGCCCAATGATCATCGGTTCCGATTCCGGATGGTTAATATTGGCCGGAATGATCGCCCGTCCGGCGGCGACTTCCTGGCGCACAAACTCTGCGCTAATATTTTCCGGCAGGCTGGCACCGAAGCTGTTGCCCGGGTGCTGTTGCAGAAGAATTTCACCGCGAATGCGCTCGCGGCCCATATTTTCACGTATCGCAATATATTCCATTTCCGGGGTGATGACACCCAGGCGCGCGTAATGCATCTGAGTAACGCAGCGACCTGCCAGTGCGCGTCGTGGACGAGGAGGATTATCGAAACGCAGATGATCCAGTCCTTCATCAGCCAGCCGCTGCTGGGTGTAGACTGAGCTGAGTTCAGCAATTTCTTCCGTATCGGCACGCTGGTGAATCCATGTGCTGCGCAGCTTGTCGATACCGCGATGCACATCGATAGCGGCTGCCGGATCGCCGTAGGGGCCTGCGGTGTCATAGACCGGCACCGGTTCATTCTCTTCTAATAGCGGATTGTCTTTATTGCCGCCGATAACGGTTGGGCTTAGCTGGATTTCACGCATCGGTACGCGGATATCGTCCCGGGACCCGATCAGATAAATACGTTTTGAATTGGGGAAGGCCGTGCCCTGCAGAGAATCGATAAACTGCTGAGCTTCAGCGCGCTGCTCACGGCGATTAGTTTTTTTCTCAACGAGAAGTTTTTCAACGGTAGACATAGCAAATTCCTGAAATATTAGGGAAAGTTGCTTGCCTGGAGGCGGGAGTAATTTGAACGATGAGAAACATTTTATTTCGCATCATCGCAGACGATTTTACTCTTGTTCCCTTCGCAGGTGTTAACCTGAACAGGTTCCGCGGATCCCGAATTAACGGTCTCAGCCCCGTGGGGCACTCCGACAAGAAATACTCTCTGATTTTCACACTTGGGTGCCAGAAAATCAGTTTGAAGTCAGAACAAAACGTTTTTTGCTCAAACTAAATAGCCTCTTCAGCATAAAGGGGCTAATTGGAAACTACAAGTAATTCACAATCTGATAACGAATCAGGCGGAAGGAGCAAGAGGCGCTACATCTTTAGTTATATGATTTTCAGCAACTTTTTCCAGGGCCAGCTTAATAAATTTATCCTCCAGCACGAAGCGTTCAGCCAGCGCCTCGCCGACCAGAGAAAGCGTTTGCTGGAAATCTACTGCATCATCTGTTTCGATGGACTTTTCCAGATATGTATCATAAATCTGCATAATGTGGTCGGTATTGGCGCGTAAAGAGGGATAAATCAGTGCCGCCTGCGCCAGCTGTTCCGTTCCTTCAAGCTCTTTGATGAAACGTTCGTAGGCCGTGAAATGGCCCGCTGAGAGATAGTCCACCAGATTCTGGCAAAAATTATCCAGTGCATTTTCATCGAGCGCCGTCAACGATTCCTTGTTAGGCTTTAAACCAGCCATTTGATAATAGGCAATCAGCAGCTGCTTACGGGCATGTAAACAGAAATCGACCAGTTCACTACAGCCGCTAACGCGTGCGGTCAGGTTTTCTAACTGGTTAAGCATGTTCATCTCCGTGAGTTTTATTTTTAATGCCTGACCTCAAACCAGTCTTTGAGCTGAGGATGATAAGCAAGTTATGGAACGTCAAATATCAAGCGTAGACACTGGCTGGTGGGTTGTCAGCCACGAACATAAAATTTGGTTACCAAAAGGCGAAATTCCTCGAGGATCTGCCGAATCACTCGGCTTGACGGGATCAAAAGGATCGCCTATTGGCGAATGGCAGGGGGAAACGGTGTGGTTGATCTGCGAAACCCGCACGCGTGACACCGGATCGCTGCGTCAATTGCTCGATCAGGAAACCGGTTTATTTCAGCTGGCTGGTCGGGGTATACAGTTGGCAGAGTTTTACCGCTCGCACCGCTGGTGTGGCTACTGTGGCCATGAGATGCACCACAGCAAAACCGAATGGGCCTGCCTGTGCAGCCACTGTCGGCAGCGTTACTATCCGCAAATTTCTCCCTGTATCATTGTTGCCATTCGCCGTGAGGATAAGATCCTGCTGGCCCAGCATACCCGGCATCGTAATGGCATTTACACCGTGTTAGCTGGCTTTGCTGAAGTCGGTGAGACGCTGGAGCAGGCGGTAGCGCGCGAAGTGATGGAAGAAGCCGCAATTAAGGTTAAAAATCTGCGATATGTTTCATCTCAGCCGTGGCCATTTCCGCAGTCGCTGATGATGGCCTTTATGGCCGACTATGATGTGGGCGAAATCAACATTGACCCTAAAGAACTGCTGGATGCGGATTGGTACCGGCATGATGCTTTACCACAGCTGCCGCCAGCTGGCACTATCGCCCGACGTTTAATTGAGGATACCGTGGCATTATGTCGTGCTGAGTATAAGTAAAATGTACGGCTGATTAACGACTTAATTTATTAGATCTTCCCACCCTGTTTCCCCTGGCGTGCCGCTCTGTACCGCCGGGGGATTTACTTCTGTCCAGATATAAGAACCTTTAGGTTTATCTCCGTGGTGAATTCTAATATGATTCACTTCGTGGAAGATTTTAAGCTCGTAACAAGGAATAGTTTTCAATTGACTCCGTTTATTGCTTTAAATTTCCGATAAAATAAATAGTCTTTATTTAGATCAGAGAGCTATTTCCTAATAAATCTTATTAAATCCTTTGAAAGCAAAGTCGCTGATCCGTATGCAGCTTTTAACGACGTGGTTAGGTGACAATTCATCAGGGTGATTCATATGTAGGTTGGACGTAGGTATGTTTAAGAACAGAGCACAATATTATCTTTGGGGGATCTGGATTTTCTGGATCGGTAGCATTATCGCTTTTTTGCTATCGCACAGGACTTCAATGCTGATTTTCCTTGGCGGTATGGGATGCCTTGTCCTGCTGAGTCTGTCAACATATCTACGCGTGAACAGAGTGATTATAAATATGTTTAATTTCAGTAAGAAAGAAGAAGTTAAAACGACGGAAGGACAGGTTTCGTCCGCCAGTACAATGAGTGAGAACACCAGCATGGAGCCATTAGCGGAAAGTAATAACATTAAGGAAACAACTATTTCACCCGGAACAATGCTACGTGGTGAAATTACTAACGAAAGTAACATTACCATTAGTGGTGAAGTTGAAGGCGATGTAACCAGTAAAAAGGTCACGCACATAGGTAAAGAAGGAAAAGTTGTTGGAAAAGTCACATCCTTTAAGCTGGTAGTAAACGGCCTGTTAAACGGATGCTGCTATGCGAAAACAGTAGTGATAATGTCGCGAGGAAGAATAGAAGGCGACGTTTATGCTAGTGAATTCTCAATTGAGAAAGGCGGCGTATTTATTGGTAATTCTCATTGGGTTGAAGAAACCTCTGAAATAAAAGATAAAAAATCAAAAAATTCAAATGTAACAGATCCTGAACGGACGCCTTCACTGGTTCCTGTCGAAGGTGGTGCTGCAAAAAGTCATCAGATGCAGGCTAAGAAGTAGCGTCAAAGGGCCCATTTCAGGTTAGGTGCTCTCCCTGCCTTGATACTTATACGCGAAAAGGCAGGGACTTTAGCGTTCCCTTCAATTTATTGGGCCGCCGGGCACAGTCAATCTTGATAAATGATACACTACAGGCTTATTTGGAGTAGAGAGCCCTGTGATGAGTGAATTGAAGAACGATCGTTATCTGCGCGCCCTGCTGCGCCAGCCTGTTGATGTTACCCCTGTATGGATGATGCGCCAGGCCGGTCGCTACTTGCCGGAGTATAAAGCAACGCGTGCCGTCGCCGGTGACTTCATGTCGCTGTGCAAAAACGCCGAGCTGGCCTGTGAAGTTACGCTGCAGCCTCTGCGGCGCTATGCGCTTGATGCGGCAATTCTGTTCTCCGATATTCTTACGATCCCTGATGCGATGGGACTTGGCCTCTACTTTGAAACGGGTGAAGGTCCCCGTTTCTCGCAGCCAATAACCTGCCGTGCTGATGTTGAGAAGCTGCCGATCCCCGATCCTGAACAGGAACTGGGCTATGTGATGAATGCCGTGCGAACGATTCGCAAGAATTTAAACGGCGAAGTGCCGTTAATCGGTTTCTCTGGCAGTCCCTGGACGTTGGCGACCTACATGGTGGAAGGCGGCAGCAGTAAAGCATTTACCAAGCTGAAAAAGATGATGTATGCCGAACCGCAGACTCTGCACCTGATGCTCGACAAGCTTGCTGATAGCGTCACCCTTTACTTAAACGCTCAAATTCGCGCGGGTGCCCAGTCGGTGATGATCTTCGATACCTGGGGCGGTGTACTGACGGGGCGCGACTATCGCGAGTTCTCGCTCTATTACATGCACAAGATCGTTGATGGCCTGCTGCATGAGAATGACGGTCGCCGCGTTCCGGTTACGCTGTTCACTAAGGGCGGCGGTCAGTGGCTGGAAGAGATGGCAGCAACCGGCTGCGATGCACTGGGTCTGGACTGGACTACGGATATCGCCGATGCCCGTCGCCGTGTGGGGGATAAAGTGGCATTGCAGGGAAATATGGACCCTTCCATCCTTTACGCACCTCCTGCGCGGATCGAACAGGAAGTGGCAGGTATTCTTGAAGGCTATGGCCGGGGAGCCGGGCACGTGTTCAACCTTGGGCACGGAATTCATCAGGATGTACCGCCAGAGCATGCGGGCGCTTTTGTGGAGGCGGTGCACAAACTTTCGCGCCCTTATCACCAGGGGTAAAAAATGGACATAGCCGTATTGCGTGACCGGCAGCGTGCTCTCGCTGCTGAAGTCGTTCTTCAGGATGATTTTGACGTCATGCCTCCGCGACTGGTAGGTGGTGCGGATGTCGGCTTTGAGCAGGGCGGAGAAGTTACCCGTGCCGCCCTGGTCATACTGGAATACCCTTCACTGCGGCTGATTGAGCATCAGGTGGCGCGTATTGCCACACTAATGCCCTACATCCCCGGCTTTCTTTCCTTCCGGGAAACCCCGGCTTTACAGGCGGCCTGGCAGAAACTTGCTCATCGTCCCGACCTGTTACTCGTGGATGGCCACGGCATCGCTCATCCAAGACGGCTGGGTGTGGCAAGCCACTTCGGTTTGCTGGTGGATGTGCCGACGATTGGCGTGGCGAAAAAGCGGTTGTGCGGGGCATTTACGCCGCCGGATGCCGAACCCGGCAGCTGTCAGCCGCTGATGGATAAAGACCAGCAGCTTGGTTGGGTGCTGCGCAGTAAAGCGCGCTGTAATCCACTGTTTATTTCCACCGGACATCGTGTCAGCCAGTCTACCGCTCTTCAATGGGTTGAAAACTGTTTGCGTGGTTATCGCCTGCCGGAGCCAACGCGCTGGGCGGATGCGGTTGCATCACAGCGTCGGGCTTTTACCTCGCTCTCACTGGGTTAACCGTGATGCCGTGATGCTTTTCAGGTACACTCCCCGCAGCGCGTTAATTCTGAGACCCTGATATGTTACGTAACCCAATTCATTTACGGCTGGAAAAGCTGGAAAGCTGGCAGCATGTGACTTTTATGGCCTGTCTGTGTGAGCGGATGGCCCCTAACTACCGTGCATTTTGCCAGCAGACCGGTTTCGGCGATGGCCAGCTGTATCGTCGTATTCTCGATCTCCTGTGGGAAACCCTGGTAGTTAAGGATGCGAAGGTCAACTTCGACAGCCAGCTGGAGAAGCTGGAAGAAGCCATCCCCTCCGCCGACGATTATGACCTGTACGGCGTCTATCCGGCGATTGATGCCTGCGTGGCGCTCAGTGAACTGATCCATTCCCGCTTGAGCGGTGAAACCCTGGCCCATGCTATCGCCGTGAGTGAAACATCAATTACCACCGTGGCCATGCTGGAAATGACCCAGGCCGGACGCGAAATGACCGAAGAAGAGTTGAAAGTGAATCCCGCAGTAGAAGAGGAATGGGATATCCAGTGGGAGATTTTCCGCCTGCTTGCAGCCTGTGAGGAAAGGGACATCGAGCTGATCAAAGGACTGCGATCCGACCTGCGTGAATCCGGGATCAGTAATATCGGGATAGATTTTCATCAATAAGGCCACAAAACGTGACTTCAGGCCAGATTTGTAGAGCCTTTGGGCTTCACATTCGCCCCCACTCTGGTCTACATTTGGAGGGCTGAAAAATGTGGCTATCGGTGCGTGTAGGCTGGAGAGTGCCAGAATCTGGTTTTTCCCCTCGCACCTGGTGCTTAGCAAGCGATAAATACACTGTAAGGATAACTTATGAACAAGACTCAACTGATTGATGTAATTGCGGACAAAGCGGACCTGTCTAAGACCCAGGCTAAAGCTGCACTGGAATCCACTCTGGCTGCGATTACTGAGTCTCTGAAAGAAGGTGATGCTGTACAACTGGTTGGTTTTGGTACCTTTAAAGTTAACCACCGTGCTGAGCGTACTGGCCGCAACCCGCAGACTGGCAATGAGATCAAAATTGCTGCTGCAAACGTACCAGCATTCGTTTCTGGTAAAGCACTGAAAGACGCTGTTAAGTAATCGTCCGACGGTGAAGAGTTTAAACAGGGGGGCGAATTCGCCCCCTTTGTTTACCTGAAGTAAATCTTCTGGCTGCTTTCCTACTGCCGCCGCGGTCATGTGATATTCTTTTATCATGAAACTGACGCTTCCCAACCGTATCTCCATCCTCATTACGCTGCTGCTGTTAGCGGGTTGCAGTTCACATTCCGATCTGCCCGATTTTACCGCCAGCGGCTATCTTGCCGATCGCGGTGCCGTACGGATATGGCGAAAAGATAGCCATGCAGAAATCTCCCACATGATGACCGTATTCACACCATTCACAGGAGGTGCGACGGAAACAACGGACTATCAGTGGCTGGATGGCAAGCCGGTGGCGATTGAACGCCATGTTTCTGGCAAGCAAACTGATAACGTGACGCTACGTTTTGACCATGACGGTGCTCTAAGCTTTATGCAACGCCAACTGGATGGACACCGGGAACCCTTATCTGCCGATGAAGTTGCCCTGTATCAGTTTGATGCTCAGCGTATGCTGAAGATTAGCAACGATTTGCGGAACGGACGGGTAGCGCTGATCCAGGGACGCTGGTCGCCAGGCGGAGAGGTCACCAGCTGTCAGGGCAATCAACTAAGGCCAGAATTCGATGAAATGGAACTCGAACATATTGCCAGACAGCGGGCGTCTGCGTCTGCGTCTGCGTCTGCCGAGCCGCTCAATGTGGCCTGGCTGCAGGCACAGGATGGGGTTCAGCTACTGCTGGTCAGCCATGAGGATTTTTGCCAGAGCGAACCCAAAGAGGCTGATTTCTGATCGTGTATTTAAGGCATATGAATAAATTCATGCCATCTTTGCGTTCAGGAGCGATTATCCCCACAACGATCTTTTTATCCTATCTTTGTCCATTCTCAATTTTTCCAGGTCAGTCCAGCGATTGGCATTAAATACAGTTTTTAACCGCAAAAAAGAAGCGCCCGAGAAGAGCGCTTTTTATCGCAATAGCTAAAGATGAGAGCTTACTTACGATTTATCGCACGGTAGCCAATGTCTTTACGGCAGAAGCTGCCTTCCCATGAGATTGGCTGGGCCAGTTCGTAAGCACGTTTCTGAGCGGCAGCAACGTCTTCACCCAGCGCGGTAACGCACAGTACGCGTCCGCCGTTGGTCACCACCAGATCGTCTTCCAGCGTAGTACCCGCGTGGAAAACCTTGCCGTCGGCGGCTTCTTCCAGCGGTAAACCGTGGATTTGAGCGCCAGTGGCGTAATCACCCGGATAACCACCGGCTGCCAGCACCACGCCCAGCGATGGACGAGGGTCCCAAACGGAATCTTTCTGATCCAGCTTACCGTCAACGGCAGCCAGGCAGAGATCAACCAGATCCGACTGCAGGCGCAGCATGATCGGCTGAGTTTCCGGATCGCCGAAGCGGCAGTTAAACTCGATCACTTTCGGCTGGCCGCTTTTATCGATCATCAGACCGGCATACAGGAAGCCGGTATAGACGTTGCCTTCGCCTGCCATGCCACGCACGGTTGGCCAGATCACTTCATCCATCACGCGCTGGTGGATTTCATCGGTCACCACCGGGGCCGGGGAGTAGGCACCCATACCGCCGGTATTCGGGCCGGTATCCGCATCGCCAACGCGTTTGTGATCCTGGCTGGTGGCCATTGGCAGCACGTTCTCGCCGTCAACCATTACAATGAAGCTGGCTTCTTCGCCATCAAGGAACTCTTCCACCACGATGCGGTGACCCGCATCGCCAAAAGCGTTACCGGCCAGCATATCCTGAATCGCGTCCTCAGCTTCCTGCTGGGTCATCGCTACAATGACGCCTTTACCCGCAGCAAGGCCATCGGCCTTGATCACGATTGGCGCACCTTTCTCACGCACGTAAGCCAGGGCTGGCTCAACCTCAGTAAAGTTCTGGTATTCCGCCGTTGGGATCTGATGGCGGGCCAGGAAGTCTTTAGTAAAGGCTTTAGAGCCTTCCAGCTGAGCAGCGGCCTGCGTTGGGCCAAAGATTTTCAGACCGGCCGCGCGGAACGTATCCACCACGCCTTTCACCAGCGGCGCTTCCGGGCCAACGATGGTCAGATCGATTTTCTCACTCAGAGCAAAGTCCAGCAGGCCCTGAATGTCGGTTGGATTGATAGCCACGTTCTGCAGCACGGGCTCGAGCGCGGTGCCGGCATTGCCCGGCGCAACGAATACGGTGTCAGCCAGCGGTGACTGAGCGGCTTTCCAGGCAAGCGCATGTTCACGGCCGCCGTTACCAATAACCAAAATTTTCATTTGAGACTCCGTAATTAATGGCGGAAATGACGCATGTCGGTAAAGATCATCGCAATGCCGTGTTCATCGGCTGCGGCAATCACTTCATCATCGCGAATCGACCCACCTGGCTGAATCACACAGGTGATACCCACTGCGGCAGCTGCATCAATCCCATCGCGGAACGGGAAGAAGGCATCGGAGGCCATCGCTGACCCCTTCACTTCCAGGCCTTCATCAGCGGCTTTGATACCGGCAATTTTGGCTGAGTAAACGCGGCTCATCTGGCCTGCACCTATACCGATAGTCATATTGTCACGGGCATAGACAATAGCATTGGATTTCACGAATTTAGCCACTTTCCAGCAGAACAAGGCATCACGCAGCTCCTGCTCGCTCGGCTGGCGCTTGCTGACCACGCGCAGCTGGCTCTCATTGACCATGCCCAGATCGCGATCCTGCACCAGCAGGCCGCCGTTTACACGTTTGAAATCCAGACCGTTCTGGCGCTGCTGCCACTGGCCGCAGGTCAGGACGCGAACGTTTTGCTTCGCAGCGGTCACTTTCAGGGCCGCTTCGCTGGCTGATGGCGCAATGATCACTTCAACAAACTGACGGCTGATAATGGCCTGAGCCGTGGCTTCATCCAGCTCGCGGTTGAATGCGATGATCCCGCCAAAGGCTGAAGTCGGGTCGGTTTTGTACGCGCGCTCGTAGGCATCAAGAATCGAGCCACCTACCGCCACGCCGCACGGATTCGCATGCTTGACGATAACGCAGGCCGGCAGATCAAACTCTTTCACGCATTCCAGTGCCGCGTCGGTATCGGCGATGTTGTTATAAGAAAGCGCTTTGCCCTGAACCTGCTGCGCGGTGGCAACTGAGGCTTCGGAAACATTCTCTTCTATATAGAAGGCAGCATCCTGATGGCTGTTTTCACCGTAGCGCATATCCTGCTTCTTGATGAAGTTCAGATTCAGAGTACGTGGGAAGCGACCGGCAGGTGCAGTTGTCTCACCGTGATAGGCAGGAACGAGGCTGCCAAAGTAGTTGGCGATCATGCTGTCGTAGGCGGCAGTGTGTTCGAATGCTTTGATCGCCAGATCGAAACGGGTTTCCAGCGTCAGCGAGTTCTCGTTGGCGTCCAGCTCGGCTACGATAGCCTGATAGTCGCTGCTCTTCACGACAATCGCCACGTCTCTGTGGTTCTTCGCTGCGGAGCGCACCATGGTTGGACCACCGATATCGATATTCTCTACCGCATCCTCCAGCGAGCAGCCTTCGCGTGCAACGGTCTGGGCAAATGGATAAAGGTTAACGACGACCATATCGATAGGGGAGATGCTGTGTTCGGACATGATGGCATCATCCTGACCGCGGCGTCCTAAAATGCCACCATGCACTTTCGGGTGCAGCGTTTTAACGCGTCCATCCATCATTTCCGGGAAACCGGTGTAGTCAGACACTTCAGTTACGGGCAGGCCAGCCTCGGCCAGCAGGCGGGCGGTACCGCCAGTGGAGAGTAGCTCGACGCCACGTTGAGAAAGCGCCTGAGCGAATTCGAGGATACCGGCTTTGTCAGACACGCTGAGCAGCGCGCGGCGTACAGGACGACGTTGTTGCATGGTGGTTTTATCCCTTGGCTTTGGATCGCATATTAAAGAGCGTTATATGAAGCTTAGCCTTGCTCTTCTCTATATAGAGGAAGATAAGTTTCAGGTAACGCCCCTGAAAGGGGCTTCCATTACGCGCGGGCATTGTAGCGAAAACGTTTGCGTGTTGCTCGTCAAAATTGTCATTGAATAAAGAGTGTGAATAAGTTTGTGTATAAACAGGTATAAGGCGGGGTTTTGCTGTGGAATGCAGCAAACGGTAAAATTATCGCAATTTAGCCCTTGTCAGCCGTCGAGAACTCCCTATAATGCGCAACCACTGAGACGGCACAACGGCTTACAGGCCAGCGTGTTGGAG
>NZ_JBWKUK010000027.1:48635-52494 GCF_059420805.1 Erwinia sp. GW821-FHT03D09 | reverse complement strand
ATGGTGGGTGATGACGGGCTCGAACCGCCGACCCCCTCCGTGTAAAGGAGATGCTCTACCAACTGAGCTAATCACCCCCGCTGTGTGGAGTCGCATTATAGGGATACGCTGAAATGAGTCAACGCTTTTTCTAATTAAAATGTGAGTTCGCCTTAAAAATAGTCAGGATGTTCTCATTTCAGGCAAAAACAGAGGCTTGCCGAAGAAAATCACCGTGATGACCGGGCCAGAAGTGGGGATTGGCGTTGAGGATTCGTCTGCGAGTGATAGAATATCTGCCACGAAAATCAGACTGGCATAATTTGCCCTGACTCTGGCCAAAGCATCCGCGTAATAAGGCATTCATTAATGAAAATCAAAACCCGCTTCGCTCCCAGCCCAACTGGCTATCTGCACGTTGGCGGCGCTCGTACTGCACTTTACTCCTGGCTGTTTGCCCGTAATCACGGCGGTGAGTTTGTGCTGCGCATCGAAGATACCGATCTGGAGCGTTCTACCCAGCAGGCGATCGATGCCATTATGGATGGTATGAACTGGCTGAATCTCGACTGGGATGAGGGCCCGTACTATCAGACTAAGCGTTTCGATCGCTATAACGATGTTATCGATCAAATGCTGGAAGCCGGCACCGCGTACAAATGTTACTGCTCGAAAGAGCGTCTGGAAGCCTTGCGCGAACAGCAGATGGCGAACGGTGAGAAGCCGCGCTATGACGGCCGCTGCCGCGACAGCCATGAGCATCACACTGACGATGAGCCTTGCGTAGTACGCTTCCGCAACCCGCAGGAAGGTTCGGTTATTTTTGATGACCAGATCCGCGGCCCGATTGAGTTCAGCAATCAGGAGCTGGACGATCTGATTATTCGCCGCACCGACGGTTCACCGACCTATAACTTCTGTGTTGTCATTGATGACTGGGATATGGGCATTACCCACGTGATTCGCGGTGAAGATCATATCAACAACACCCCGCGCCAGATCAACATCCTGAAAGCGATCGGCGCGCAGGTGCCGGTTTACGCTCACGTTTCGATGATCCTTGGCGACGATGGTAAAAAGCTGTCTAAACGCCACGGTGCGGTTGGCGTAATGCAGTATCGTGATGATGGCTATCTCCCGGAAGCGCTGCTGAACTATCTGGTACGTCTGGGCTGGTCCCACGGCGATCAGGAGATTTTCTCCGTTGATGAGATGAAAAAAATGTTCGATCTGGATGCCGTCAGCAAATCCGCCAGCGCGTTTAACACAGAGAAGCTGCAGTGGCTGAATCATCACTACATCAACACCTTGGCCCCGGAATATGTGGCGACTCACCTGCAGTGGCACATTGAGCAGGAAAACATTGATACCCGTACGGGTCCGCAGCTGTCTCAGCTGGTGACTCTGTTGGGCGAGCGCTGCAAAACGCTGAAAGAGATGGCGGCATCCTGCCGTTACTTCTACGAAGACTTTGATGAGTTTGATGCTGATGCGGCGAAGAAGCATCTGCGTCCGGTTGCGCGTCAGCCACTGGAAGTGGTGCGGGATAAGCTGGCCGCCATTGCTGACTGGACGGCAGAAAACGTTCATCACGCCATTCAGGCGACGGCGGACGAGCTGGAAGTCGGCATGGGTAAAGTGGGCATGCCGCTGCGCGTTGCAGTAACCGGTGCCGGTCAGTCACCGGGCCTGGACGTTACCGTGCAGGCTATCGGCAAATCACGCAGCATTGCGCGTATTGAGAAAGCGCTGGCGTTTATCGCCACACGTGAAGGCTGATTTCAGTCTGTCCCTAATTTTATCCAGATGACTTAGCCCTTCGAACAATGCCGGCCACTCAGATGGTCGGCATTTTTTTCAGCTCCTGCAAAGCGTTGTTCAAAATCTTCAGCCCGCTGTTCCAGCATTACGCTTCCCGGACGCTCAGGCAATAGCGCCAGTGCGGCATCAAACGCCTCACCAGGCGCGGCGTTAATTCTCTTTAATCAGGTATTCGAGACTGATTCAGAGCCATTGGTCGGCCGTGCGGCGTTAATGGCATTTCTGTTCAGGAAAGTGCTAATCACTCCATTAAAAAGGGCCCATGAAAGCCATGAGCCCTTTAATTACTCCAGTTACTGCGTCAATTAACCTATATGCATATAGCGGTCTGGTCGAAGAATCTATTGGTTAAACATTACGAATTCCTAACCTTTGCAATATCCCCTGAATTCCTTCACGCAGCAGTAATGCCGTCAACTTTTCCTGTTCATCGGTGCTCAACTGCTGCAGCGATGAAACCAGTAAAGCGGAAAGAGAATTCTGATTAACGCGGTAATGCGCTGTGGGTTCAGTCGCGTGACGTGTTGATTTAAGAAATGATTTTACCTGTTCATCAATGAAAATCATCCTGGCTTTACCACCCTGAACTCCGGGTTTTGGGGCGGTTGTCCAGCCCTCTTTCTTAACCCACTTATTGATGGTTTGTCTGCTGAAACCTGTTTGCTGTGCCAGTTCTTCCGGCGTTAACCAATCCTTTTTCACTATCTATCCCTTTTAGCCGAACAAAGTAATTGAACATATTACAACAATTCATCATTTGAACAACTAATACAAATTACTAACCTTTAGTCAAATGAAGGGAAAAATTGGCGAAACAATAGGAAATTTCCCCCGCAGCGGATGCGCGAGGGAGGATAATTAGCGGGAAACAGCCACTTCTTCAGTGCGGGGATGGTAGGCAATGTAATATGCCAGACCTACAAATACCGCACCACCAACGGTATTACCGAGGAATACAGCAACAAAGTTCGGCAGATATTCGGCCCAGCTCAGGTAACCGGCAAAAATCGCGGCAGGAACGATAAACATATTTGCTACGACGTGCTGGAAGCCGATGGCCACAAAGGCCATAACCGGAAACCACATGCCGAAGATCTTACCGACCACATCTTTACTGGCAAAGGCCAGCCAGGCCGCCAGGCAAACCAGCCAGTTACAGCCAATACCGGAAATAAACGCGTGCATAAAGTCGGCGTTCACCTTCGCACTGGCAATGGCGACGGTTTTCTTCAGGTAATCACCCTCGGTCATACCGATCATATGGCCAAACAGCCAGGCAATCGCCACGCTGCCAATGAAGTTACCGATAGTGACCCAGAACCAGTTACGCATCAGGCTTACTGCGCTAATTTTACGGGCAAACCAGGCAACCGGCAGCAGCATCATATTTCCGGTCAGCAGCTCACCGCCGGCCAGAATGGTCATAATAATTCCCACCGGGAAAACGGCAGCGCCAAGCAGAACGCCGAAGGAGCCCCAGTCGGCAGGCAGCTGGTTAATGACGTGAATATAGAGCAGGAAACCAAAGGCAATAAAGGCTCCAGCCAGAAAACCAAGAATTAACAAAGAGGAGATGGAGGAACGGCTTTTAACCACGCCAGCCTGAACGGCAAGAGCGGCAATTTCTTTTGGTGTATGCAAAGACATGGGAACTCTGATTTTTAGTGATTATAAACTGCCGGATTCCGTCGCGTGCTGAAACGCGTGCATCCAGCGCAGAGAAGGCCCGGCATCCAAATTCGAGCGCAAGTTTTACACGCTAAGCTAACAAAAACAAGCAACTTAAATTATAAAAATTACCAATAATTAACAGCAAAAGATAAGTGGCTGAACCAGGGGAAATCTTAAGGATTTCCTGATAGCAGTCGGATCGTGGTGATAATAACCTGCCGGAAAAAATCTGGCGCGGGGCGGGTGCTAAAACAGAGAATTAACGTTTTTATCATCGCTTTGGCGGCTTTTTCAGCGATCGATCTCAGATTGTTAATTTGCCGTTGACACCAACCGCGCTGTTTCATATTATCCCCGCCGTCAACACGACACGGTTTTTCGGACTGGG
>NZ_JBWKUK010000027.1:0-48538 GCF_059420805.1 Erwinia sp. GW821-FHT03D09 | reverse complement strand
GGGGGTATAGCTCAGCTGGGAGAGCGCTTGCATGGCATGCAAGAGGTCAGCGGTTCGATCCCGCTTATCTCCACCAAATCTTACCAGAAGATTCAGGTGGTACCGAAAAACAGAGTTTAGTAGTGGGGGTATAGCTCAGCTGGGAGAGCGCTTGCATGGCATGCAAGAGGTCAGCGGTTCGATCCCGCTTATCTCCACCAAATTCTCAAACAGGTCGTTGTTAAAATTAAATCTGCTTAGGCGGATTTTTTCGTTCATTTTTTATGACCACATAGCTGAGTACATAAAAAACCGGGAAGCCAGCTTCAGCCCCCGGTTAATCGTTCGCTCTTTTGAGTGCGCGCCAGGGAAAATAATCGCTTTTCCACTCGACTACTCTGCGTTGCCATAACCTTCAGCAAATCACAGCACACATCCCTGGCCTCAGTCAGCTCGCCCCCCCGGGAGCCTTATCTCAATACCTGAAAACCATGGGTACCATCGCGATCCAGCTGAGCAATCAGGCCGCGTTCCCAGTCAAGATAGGCCTGTAAAGTCGCCGGGGAGATATCTTTGCCTTCATAAGGTCGCAGGTAACGATCGACGCGCGGCAGCAGCAGCCGGGTTTCTCCGTTTTCCACCGGCAGACTGGCGGCTTTCCAGGCGGTGTTACCTCCCTTCAGCGCCAGCACCGGCTTGCCGGTCAGCTGCTCCTGTTTCGGGATGGAATAGCGCGCCAGCAGGCTGCTGCCGCAGGTCACAACATAGCGTGGTGAATCCGGCAGCACGGCGGCTTCTTCTGTGGTCAGTACCGAGCGCTGGAGCCACGCTGCCCCTGGAATATGCGCATTGGCGTAGTTCGCGCTAACGATGCGTCTGATTCGCTTCCAGCTTCAGTCCTGCCCGCGTCCAGCTGAGGATGCCGTCACGCAGGGCGTAAACCGGGTTGGGCAGCCCACTGTCAAACTGGACTTCTTCCCGCACATCAACCAGCGCAACTTCCTGATGGTTTTGCAGATCCAGGCGCAGTTGAGGGTAGTCGCGGGTTAACAGGGTATTTTCGGTCATAAGAGAGTTCCAGACAGTAAGTGAAAGAGATCGCTACTGTCGGAAATGAACGCTCTGTCGTTGAACGACTGGCCTTCATCAACAACAATCCGCAGTAAACGTCGAAGGGTGGCAATTCAGAGGGCCACACTAAGCCGGATTAAAAGGCGAGTGAAATCAATAATTGTTCGTTATTAACCAGCAAATCAGCAATGTTGTGGCGCAGCGCGTGGCGATCGGGGAGTGAAGTGTCATCCGGTCGGTTGAGATGATGTGATAACAGGCGGTAAACACCGTAAACGAATGTGTTCAGGAAAGCGGACAGTGTCAGAAGCATGTGACGGTGGGTAAAGCGGTGACAGCATCAGACGGCGGTTTGACCAAATGAAAATCGGGGCCATCAGGCCCCGATTCGTGTTACAGCACCAGTCCGGCGATAGAAGCCGACAACACGCTGACCAGCGTTGAGCCGTACAGCAGCTTCAGGCCGAAGCGGGACACGACGTTACCCTGTTCTTCATTCAGGCCTTTAATCGCACCGGCAACGATACCGATCGAAGAGAAGTTAGCGAAGGAAACCAGGAACACTGACAGGATACCTTCCGCACGCGGTGACAGCTGGGAGGCAATCTTCTGCAGATCCATCATTGCAACAAACTCGTTAGACACCAGTTTAGTTGCCATGATGCTGCCAACCTGCAGCGCTTCACCGGCAGGAACGCCCATCACCCAGGCAAACGGGAAGAACACGTAGCCAAGAATACCCTGGAAGCTGATGCCGAAAATGGTATCAAACAGGGCATTAATACCGGAGATCAGCGCGATGAAACCAATCAGCATCGCGGCAACGATCACTGCAACTTTGAAACCGGCAAGAATGTATTCACCCAGCATTTCAAAGAAGCTCTGACCTTTGTGCGTATTGTTCAGCTTCAGGTCATCTTCGTTCTCAACGCGGTAAGGGTTGATCAGCGACAGCACAATAAAGGTACTGAACATATTCAGGATCAGCGCCGCCACAACGTACTTAGGCTGCAGCATGGTCATGTAGGCACCCACAATCGACATAGAAACCGTTGACATGGCGGTTGCTGACATGGTGTACATGCGGCGTTCGGACATTTTTCCAAGAATATCTTTATAGGCGATAAAGTTTTCTGACTGTCCCAAAATCAGCGAACTTACCGCGTTAAAGGATTCCAGTTTACCCATGCCGTTGATCTTCGACAGCACCGTACCGATGGCGCGGATGATGATTGGCAGAATGCGGAAATGCTGCAGAATACCGATCAACGCAGAGATAAAGACGATTGGGCACAGAACGTTAAGCCAGAAGAAGGCCAGGCCTTTGTCGCTCATATTACCGAAGACAAAGTTGGTACCTTCCGCCGCGTACTTCAGCAGTTTTTCGAACAGATCCGAGAAGCCTTTAACGAAACCAAGACCGACTTCAGAGTTCAGGAAGAACCAGGCCAGCAGAACTTCGATCACCAAAAGCTGGATAACGAAGCGGACGCGGATATTTTTTCGGTCGCGGCTGACCAGTAAGGCCAACAGCGCAACCACCGCCAGTGCCAGTGCAAAGTGCAGAATGCGGGACATGTTTGCTCCAATAATTTGAGGGCAGTTATATTTCGTTGCACATTCTATGTAACAAGGTTTGGAAAAACGAGACTTAATCTACAATATAACAATTAGCTATTACAGGTTTTTGCAGAAAAGTATGAGCCGTCACAGGTTTTTCTCTTCACTCACCGAAATTTCCCCTGCCTGGATCGTTCACTTCATACTACTTAGCGTAATTGCGCTGAAAAGGCGATGAAAAAAACACCCTGTACCTGGTAAGTGAATTCTGAATGCCCTACAGTGAAAGAGGTTGCTCAATTTTTAGCTTTGACGTACTGTACCTTAAAGTATAGCCAGTGCTATATTTTATAGCGATGGCTATCACAGCGATAACTATAACCATTACAAACGCGTTTAATCATCATTATCATATACGGCAAAAGAGCGTATCAGCCGCAGATCAGGGGTCACCACTATGCTGGAAAGTCGCACTGCGCAGCAGAGCGTCCGCAGTAACCGGAAAATTAAATTTACTCTGATGGGGCCTGCCTTCATCGCGGCGATCGGCTACATCGATCCCGGCAACTTCGCCACCAATATTCAGGCCGGTGCCTCTTACGGCTACAAATTGCTGTGGGTGGTAGTCTGGGCCAACATTATGGCGATGGTGATTCAGCTGATGTCGGCCAAGCTGGGCATCGCCACCGGTAAAAACCTGTGTGAGCATATTCGCGATCGCTTCCCCCGCCCGGCAGTCTGGTTCTACTGGGTGCAGGCAGAAATTATTGCCATGGCTACCGATCTTGCTGAGTTTATCGGTGCGGCGATCGGCTTCAAGCTGGTCTTTGGCGTCAGCCTGCTGCAGGGCGCCATGCTCACCGGGGTGGCCACCTTCCTGATTCTGATGTTGCAAAGCCGAGGCCAAAAGCCGCTTGAACTGGTGATTGGCGGTCTGCTGCTGTTTGTCGCCGCCGCCTACGTGATCGAACTGTTTTTCTCCCAGCCGAAAGTGGTGGATTTACTGCAGGGTATGGCGGTGCCATCGCTGCCAACCGCTGACGCGGTGTTGCTTGCCGCCGGGGTGCTGGGTGCGACCATTATGCCGCACGTGATCTACCTCCACTCTTCGCTGACCCAGAAGAGTGATGGCGGCACGCACAGCGAGCGCTACAGCTCCACAAAGCTGGATGTTGCCATTGCCATGACCATTGCCGGATTCGTTAATCTGGCAATGATGGCTACCGCCGCCGCCGCGTTTCATTTCAGCGGGCACAGCGGTATTGCCGACCTGGATGAG
Source organism: Erwinia sp. GW821-FHT03D09 (assembly GCF_059420805.1). NCBI lineage: Bacteria > Pseudomonadati > Pseudomonadota > Gammaproteobacteria > Enterobacterales > Erwiniaceae > Erwinia > Erwinia sp. GW821-FHT03D09. The sequence goes on along the minus strand of NZ_JBWKUK010000027.1, from coordinate 44,649 downwards.
GCCTACCTCACCCTTGATCCTCTATTGGGCAAAGCGGCTGCGGTGGTGTTTGGCCTGAGCCTGCTGGCCGCCGGTCTGTCATCTACGGTCGTTGGCACGATGGCCGGGCAGGTGGTGATGCAGGGCTTTATCCACTTCCATATCCCGCTGCTGGTGCGTCGCGTTATTACTATGGTGCCGTCTTTTGTCGTCATCATTGCGGGCTGGGACCCGACTCGCATTCTGGTGATGAGCCAGGTGGTGCTGAGCTTTGGTATTGCGCTGGCGCTGGTGCCGCTGCTGGCTTTTACCGGCAATCGCGAACTGATGGGCGATATGGTCAATTCGCGGCTGATGCAGAATATTGGTCGGCTGATCGTGGTGATTGTGGTGCTGCTTAACGGCTATCTGCTGGTGTCGATGGCCGCAGGGCTGTAATTTCATTTCTGCAATAAAACGGGGCAATCTTTCAGCGGATTGCCCCGTTTTTTTAAAGACTATTTATGCTTTTAATGGTGATGGCGGCGGTCGCGCTCGTGTTGTCTCCATTCGCGGCGGCGCTCATGTTCCCGCCAGCGTCGCTCTTTCTCCCACTGATGATGGCGGCGCATCTCTTCATGGCGTCGCCACTGCTCGTGCCGCCACCAGCGCCCTTCATCGTAGCGATAGTTATTGCGCCACCAGCGGTCATCACGCCAGCGCCCGCCGTCCCAATAGCGGCCCCGATCGTCACGGTCGCCCAAATGCAAAGTAATGCCCGGAGCCAGAGTTATTCTTGCGCTGTCTGCCTGTGCTGTGTGCAGAGCCAGCGGTGATAAACATGCCAGTAAAGCGGCAATCAACAATAAACGTTTCATATTATCTCCTCATCAGCAGCCCGACTTCTCCACTGTATCAGCAGAATAGGGGCGTGCTCAGTGCGTGACGACTGGCGGAGTCTGAAATGCAACAAAAGATGCGGATTTGGGAATTATCTGGGGCAAGGGGAGAAAACCGATCGGTCACGGGCCTGTCCGGGAGGATGGATGGCACAGAGAAAATGGCTGGTTGAAAGATGAACGAGTCAGTACGGTAAAATTGGCGACACGCTGTACAGTTTCAAACCCCGCGCTTCAGGCGGTGTTTTAACCTGAAGCGCGGGGAAACTGGCGGCAGTTCCTGACTGTAACCTGAAACGATAATTTGCTGGCGGTCGCAGTGGGATAAGCTAAACCTGCGCAGCACGCCAGCACGCCAGCACGCCAGCACGCCAGCACGCCAGCACGCCAGCACGCTAATCAGCCAAGAATGGCATCAATCTGTGCCAGTTCTTCCGCGCTAAAGCTGCGGTTATCCAGCATTCCCAGTGCATCATCAATCTGGCTGGTTTTGCTGGCGCCGATCAGCACCGAGGTCACGCGGTCACCGCGCAGCACCCAGGCCAGCGCCATCTGTGACAGCTTCTGCCCGCGCAGCTGCGCAATGGTGTTGAGGCGGCGAACCTTCTCCATCTTCTCGGCGGTCAGATGATCCTCACTCAGGAAGCGGCTGCCGCTGGCGGCACGTGAATCCTCAGGAATGCCGTTCAGATAGCGATCGGTGAGCATGCCTCCGGCCAGCGGCGAGAAGGCTATGCTGCCAACGCCCTGTTCGGACAGCACGTCCAGCAGGCCCGCTTCCGGTGCGCGTTCGAACATGGAATATTTCGGTTGGTGGATAAGGCAGGGGGTACCCAAATCTTTCAGTATGGTGATAGCTTCGGCCGCCAGCGCCGCCGGATAGTTAGACAGCCCGACGTACAGCGCCTTCCCCTGACGTACCAGATGGTCGAGGGCGGTCATGGTCTCTTCCAGCGGGGTTTCCGGGTCCGGGCGGTGATGATAGAAGATATCCACGTACTCCAGACCCATACGCTTCAGGCTCTGGTCAAGGCTGGAAATCAGATATTTACGTGAACCCCAGTCGCCGTAGGGGCCTGGCCACATGGTATAGCCGGCTTTACTGGAAATAATCAGCTCATCGCGCCACGGGCGAAAATCTTCCCGCAGGATGCGGCCAAAATGCTCTTCGGCAGATCCCGGCGGTGGGCCGTAGTTGTTGGCCAGATCGAAATGAGTGATACCGTTATCAAAGGCGTGACGCAGCAGGTCACGACTGACGTCAACCCGGGTACTGTCGCCAAAATTGTGCCACAGCCCCAGAGAAATTGCTGGAAGCTTCAGGCCGCTGCGGCCACATCGGTAGTAGGTCATGTTTTGATAACGCTGTTCATCTGCCTGATAAAACATAAAAAAATCCCGTCAGTTAAGAAGAAATAAGGCGAATTAGTTGATCAGTGTATACGGTTACACTAACAAAAATAGCGCCACGGATCGCAACTCACGGAGAATTATTAGCGTAACGTTCTGTTGCCATTCTCGGAGCAGCCTTTCTGCTAACGGGGTGAAAATTATCGCTAATACTCAGGTTATGCCCCGCAGAGGAGTGTGAGCAATGAACAGTTATACCGTGGGTGATTATCTGCTGGAACGTTTGAATGAGACGGGCATTGACCATCTGTTTGGCGTGCCGGGCGACTACAATCTGCAATTTCTCGACAGCGTGATTGCCCATCCACGACTGGCGTGGGTCGGCTGTGCCAATGAGCTTAACGCTGCCTACGCCGCTGATGGCTATGCCCGCTGCCGGGGGGCCGCCGCGTTGCTGACCACCTTCGGCGTCGGTGAGCTCAGTGCCATCAACGGTGTGGCCGGCAGCTATGCGGAATATCTGCCGGTGGTGCATATTGTCGGTGCGCCGTCGCAGAGCTCGCAGCATAACGCTGAACTGCTGCATCACACGCTGGGCGATGGGGATTTTCGGCATTTTCTGCGCATGCATCAGGAAATATCGGTGGCCAGCAGCGTGCTGACCGCCGATAACGCCGCGTCTGAAATTGACCGGCTACTGCGCAGTGCGCTGACCGAGCATCGACCGGTATATCTGCTGCTGGCCACCAACGTTGCGGCAAGTCCGATTTCACCGCCGTCATCGCCTTTAGATCTGCACATCAACAATCACGAGCGGCAGCTGGCGGCGTTTGCCGACGCGGCAGAACAGCTGCTGGCCTGCGCCCGCAGCGTAGCGATGCTGGCGGACTTCCTTGCCGACCGTACGGGACAGCAGGAAAGGCTGGCTACCTGGCTGCGGGAGGTGCCGATGCCGTTTGCCACTCTGTTGATGGGCAAAAGCGTGGTGCCCGAAAGCCTGTACGGCTTTGCCGGAACTTATGCCGGCGCGTCCAGCGCGGAGAGCACCCGCGAGGTGATTGAGCAGAGCGAAGTGATTATCACCATTGGTGTTAAGTTCACCGATACCGTCACCGCCGGGTTTACCCAGCAGATCGACAGCGGTAAAACCATCGATGTCGGCCTGAACGAATGCCGGGTTCGGGAACGCTGTTTCCTCGATATACCGATGGCAGCAGCGCTGGAGGTGTTGCACCGGCTGGCAAGGCGGCACGGGAGCGGCTGGCGGCAGCATATTGTTGCTCCTCCCGTGATGGCAGAGGATCGTTCTGCATCGCTAACCCAGGGCAGTTTCTGGCAGGCCATGCAGGCGTTCTTGCGTCCCGGCGATATCGTTCTTGCCGATCAGGGGACCGCCGCGTTTGGCATTGCCGCGCTGCGGCTACCGGAAAATACTCGCCTGCTGGTACAAACGCTGTGGGGATCGATAGGCTATACGCTGCCTGCCGCCTTTGGTGCCGGTACGGCAGAGCCTGGCCGCCGGGTGATCCTGATTATCGGCGACGGCTCTGCGCAGCTAACGGTGCAGGAACTGGGCACCATGCTGCGCGATGGTCAGCGTCCGATTATCTTCCTGCTGAATAACGACGGCTATACGGTCGAACGGGCAATCCACGGCGCCGAACAGCGCTATAACGATATTGCCCGGTGGAACTGGACGCACCTGACCGAAGCGCTGAGTCTGGATAATCCGGCGGAAAGCTGGCGGGTGACGCAAACCGTGCAGCTTGAAGACGTTATGCAGCTGGCGGCCAGCAGTTCACGCTTATCGCTGGTGGAAGTGGTGCTGCCGCGAGCCGATATTCCGCCGCTGCTGGCGGCGGTTACCCGCTCACTGCACGAGCGCAACAGCCGGTAAAGGCGGCGATTTCAGTCGTTCAATCCGGTCAACAGGCTGCAATTTTCCGAAAGGATGAATTTTAGCCCTAAACGCTCACCTTTACTCCCGGTGGGCGTTGTTGTTTTCGCAGTGGAAATTTATAGTGTGTTTACTTGATTAAGCGGAGCAAAACCATAATGACCCAGTATGCTTTGGTAGGTGATGTCGGCGGCACAAATGCGCGCCTGGCACTCTGTCATCTTGAAAGCGGTGCCATCTCGCAGGCCAAAACGTTCTCCACCTCTGACTATGACAGTCTGGAAGCGGTGATCCGTACCTGGCGTGATGAACAGCAGCAGGAAATTCACGATGCCTGTATTGCTATCGCCTGCCCGATCACCGGTGACCGGGTTGAAATGACCAACCACGACTGGGCATTTTCCACCAGTGAGATGAAAGCCAGCCTCGGCCTGAAGCATCTGGAAATTATCAACGATTTTACCGCTGTGTCGATGGCAGTACCGATGTTGCAGGAAGAGCATCTCATGCAGTTCGGCGGCAAAGCGCCTGTGAAAGACAAACCGATCGCCATTTACGGCGCAGGAACCGGGCTTGGAGTTTCTCACCTGGTGCATGTCGATAAACGCTGGGTCAGTCTGCCGGGTGAAGGCGGTCATGTGGATTTCGCGGCCAATAGCGAAGAAGAAGATCAGATCCTCGAAGTGCTGCGTGCCGAACTGGGCCACGTTTCCGCCGAGCGTATTCTCTCCGGCGGCGGTCTGGTGAATCTTTATCGTGCGATTGTGAAGTCAGACGGCCGCGTGCCGGAAGCGCTGAAGCCGCGCGACGTCACCGAGCGGGCGCTGGCCGACAGCTGTACCGACTGCCGCCGCGCGCTGTCGATGTTTTGCGTGATTATGGGGCGCTTCGGCGGCAACCTGGCGCTGAATCTGGGCACCTTCGGCGGCGTATTTATTGCCGGCGGTATCGTGCCGCGCTTCCTCGATTTCTTTAAGGCTTCCGGTTTCCGCGCCGCATTTGAAGATAAAGGTCGCTTCAAAGACTACGTTAGTGATATTCCGGTGTATCTGATCACTCACGATCAGCCGGGCCTGCTGGGTGCCGGTGCGCATCTGCGTCAGACGCTGGGCCAGGTGCTCTAAAGCTGCCCTTCCGCCAGCTGATGCATCATTACAGGCGCATCAGCTGGCGAAACTCCTTCACCTTGCTGCGGCTTACCGGCACCTGAAACTCCAGATCGCGCAGTTTCAAAATGTAGGTATTGTTGAACCAGGGTTCAATCTCGCGGATTTTGCTGAGATTAACGCAGTACGAGCGATGACAGCGGAAGAAGTACTCTTCTGGCAGACGGCTGCAAAATTCCGTCATGTTCATCGACATCACATACTCTTCCCGCCGGGTATACACGAACGTCAGCTTTTCATGCGCTTCGGCATAATAAATATCGTTGATATCGGTCACGATAATACGCTCGTCTTTCACCAGATTGATGCTGTGAGAAGCGGGGCGCGGAGTGGCGGTATTTTTTACCGGGTCCTGACTGACGTGGTTTTCCAGTTTGCGCAGCAGGGTGATAATGCGCATCTCATGGTACGGCTTAAGAATGTAGTCGAATGCTTCCAGTTCAAAAGCATCCACCGCGTGCTCTTTATAGGCGGTAATAAACACTATCAGCGGCTTATTGGCGAACTTACTGATGTTTTGCGCCAGCAGCATACCGTCCAGCGAGGGAATATTGATATCCAGAAATATCACGTCTACCTGATGGCTTTGCAGATATTTCAGAACGTCCAGCCCGTCATCGAAGGTCGCTTCAATGACAATCTGGCTGTGCTGACGGATAAGCCAGCTCAGCTCCTGCTGGGCCAGAAATTCATCTTCAACAATAATCGCTTTCACAACGTTTTCCCGGTTTACAAAAATTATACCGACAGCGAAATACGCTCATTTTCCGGCAGGGAAGTCCCATTTTTACTAATATAGAAGGAAATCTCCGTGCCCGGATTCAGCCGGTGGATATGCAACCCCTCACCATACAATAACCTGACCCGATGATGAACGTTCAGCAGGCCGATTTTATTGCCCGGCATCTCATTATTCTCCACCCGGGCGATAACCTCTTCGGCAATACCGTTGCCGGTATCACGCACCGCAATCCGTACGCGATCGCCATGATCCTGGATACTTAACGTCACCACTCCCTTGCCCCGACAGGGATGAATACCGTGAACAATCGCATTCTCGATCAGCGGCTGGATCAGCAGGCTGGGTAGCGAACAGCTGACATCTTCCTGTATATCGTAGATCACAGTTAGCTTATCGCCGAATCGCGCCTGCTCAATGGCGATGTAGTCCTTCACCTGATACAGCTCTTTCTTGATATCAATGATTTCATCATCGTTCAGTTCAAGGTTGTAGCGCAGATAGCGGGAGAGATTGGTAATCAGCTGCCGCGCGGTGTCCGGATTAAGCCGGATAGAGGAAGAGATGGCATTCAGCGCATTAAACAGGAAGTGGGGGTTAATCTTGCTTTGCAGCGCCCTCAGCTCGGCTTTATTGGCCATTTCCCGCAGCTGTTCGGCGCGCGACACTTCCAGCTGGGTGGAGATGATCTGCGACAGGCCGATGGCCATCTCCTTCAGGGAAGAGGTAATTCGGTGCGCATGGCAGTAGTAAATTTTCAGCGTGCCGGTGACTTCCCCTTTTTCCCACAGCGGGATAACAATCATCGAATGGATTTCCGGCGTTCGATGGGCTTCATCGTTGTTCTTAATGATGATTTTACCCTCGGAAATCGCCGCGGAGGTAGTCGGGCTGATGCCGTCATCGCCGTTGCGGTAGTTCTCTTCGCCAAAACCGACGTAGGCCATGATCTGATGTTTGTCGGTGATCGCCACGGCATCCGCTTTGATATCGCTGCGAATGATTTCGCACACCTGGCGCAGGGAGTGGCTGTTGATCTGACGGAACAGCGGCAGAGTCTTATTGGCAATATCCAGCGCCAGCTTGGCCTGGCGCGCCGCACTGGCCTCCTTTTCGCCCTCTACGCTCTGCACCAGCAGCACGATCAGGCCGATACTGCTGGCTCCGAGGATCATCGGGATGGCGATTTCAGCAACAATACCAATTCCTAATGAGGTCGGGGAAGCCCACAGTACAATCAGTAGCATGGTCAGCGATTCACAGAGCATGCCGCCAACGATCCCGGCGCTCCAGCGTTTCTCTTTCACCACTTTCAGGTTAATCCAGCCGGAGGCGATACCGGCCACGATGCTGGTAATCAGGCAGGGGAACGAGGTCACGCCGTGAATATCGATCAGAAAACGGTGGACTCCGGCAATCACGCCGGTAGCAATCCCTACCCAGGGGCCAAACAGGATGCCGCCGGACATAATGGCAATGGTGCGCACGTTAACCAGCGAGCCTTCAACGTTAATGCCGGTCCAGGTGCTGAACAGGGCAAACAGCGAGAAGATCGCCGTGACGGCGAACAGTTCCTGGCGCGAATGCTCATCCTTTTGCAGCAGCTGGCGAAAATGGCGGGTGCGGGTGATAAAAAACAGACTGATGAGCATCAGCGCTGCGCGGTCAAATACGGCGAGCAACATTTCAAACATAGAATGCACGGGCATCTCGGCTGACGGGGAGCAATGTCACTATGATAAGAAAAGGCGGGCTGATGCGCTACGACTGTGGCAGGGTTCGGCGATATTGATGTGTTAATAGGGGAAATCTTGAGTAGTAAAAAGAGGATGTTGATATTTTCGGCGACTTTGGGCCGGATTGACGATTTTTCACCGTGAATTGAGGAAAGTCTGCAATCTAAAAGGGGGTTACCGCCGTACTTAGTTCCGATATCGCGGTGTAAGGATGAATTTTAGATTAATAGAGGAAAAACCGAGTGCTAAAAAGAGAATGTGAATTTTCAGATTTGCGATATGAAAAAGCCCTGGGAAAACATTCTCTGCCATATCCTCTGGTAAAACTTATCTTAGTCTTTTTTCAACGACATGAATAACCATAACAATGATATTGAGATCGTCTAGCCAAAAATGGATTTTGCCACGGCATCCTGTCGTTATCCGCGCACTTTTTTGCTAACGTCACGTCATTAGTGGGTGAAAAGCGGTACTTAAAAAACGTCTAACGTCTGGATTTTTCCTTATTTTGAGATATCTATGCAACTGACCTCAGAGCGATTAATTCTCACCCGGCTCGAGCCGGAAGACTGGCAGCTGTTTTTACAGGTACACAGTGATGAAACCAGCATGCGGTTTATCAGCGCCGTGCCGCAGCTGGCGGACATCCGTCAGCGCTTTCAGGACCGTCTTGCGCCCTGGCAGATCACCAGTTTCCATATGCTGTGCCTGGTGGTACGGCGCAAAGAGGATGGTGAAGCGGTGGGGCTGATCGGCACCAATGCCGAATGGGCGCCGTACCGGCAGGCGGAAGTCGGTTATTCGCTGCTCAGCGCCCATTTTGGTCGCGGCTACGGCAGCGAAGCGCTGGCCGCGCTGAGCGCGTATTTGTTCCGCGACTGCGAGTTCCATAAGCTGAAGGCGCAGGTGGTGGAGGGCAACTGGGCTTCACGCCGGGTGCTGGAAAAAAACGGCTTCGAGCTGGAAGGTACGCTGCGGGATAATTATCTGCTGCGCGGGCAGTGGGTGAATGACTGGCTGTTTGGACGCGTTAATCCACTGGGATAAAAAATTTTATCCGGCCTATCGACATCCCTCGGAATATTACGCTATGTTCGTTGCACGGCCACCGCAGTGGCCGGCGTCGCTCGGACGGTCCGGGCGCTAACGTAAGCGAGCAAAAATACTATGGCTGATATCAGTTCAACCCGTCGTTTCTCCCGTATAGAACGCCTTCCACCCTACGTGTTCAACATCACCGCTGAACTGAAGATGGCCGCACGTCGTCGTGGCGAAGATATAATCGATTTCAGCATGGGCAATCCCGATGGCCCAACGCCACCGCACATTGTGGAAAAACTCTGCACCGTTGCCCAGCGCGAAGATACCCACGGCTATTCCACCTCGCGCGGTATTCCCCGCCTGCGCCGGGCGATTTCCCGCTGGTATGCCGATCGCTACCAGGTGGAGATTGACCCGGAATCGGAAGCCATTGCCACCATCGGTTCGAAAGAGGGTCTGGCGCACCTGATGCTGGCGACGCTCGATCATGGCGATACGGTGCTGGTGCCGAATCCCAGCTACCCGATCCATATTTACGGCGCGGTTATCGCCGGCGCGCAGGTGCGTTCCGTGCCGCTGGTGGCGGGTGTTGACTTCTTTAACGAACTCGAACGCGCCATCCGCGAAAGCTACCCCAAGCCAAAAATGATGATCCTCGGCTTCCCCTCCAACCCGACCGCGCAGTGTGTGGAGCTGGGCTTCTTTGAGCGCGTCATCGCTCTGGCGAAGCAGTATAACGTGCTGGTGGTTCACGATCTGGCCTATGCCGATATCGTTTATGACGGGTGGAAAGCGCCGTCGATTATGGAAGTTCCGGGCGCGCGCGACGTCGCAGTTGAGTTCTTCACCCTGTCAAAAAGCTACAATATGGCCGGCTGGCGTATTGGTTTTATGGTGGGAAATAAAGATCTGGTTGCCGCGCTGGCGCGCATTAAAAGCTATCACGACTACGGCACGTTTACCCCACTGCAGGTTGCGGCCATTGCCGCGCTGGAGGGCGATCAGCAATGCGTACGCGATATTGCCGAGCAGTACAAGCGCCGCCGCGATGTGCTGGTGAAGGGACTGCACGAAGCGGGGTGGATGGTCGAGAACCCTAAAGCCTCAATGTACGTCTGGGCCAAAATTCCCGAGCAGTATGCCCATCTGGGATCGCTGGAGTTTGCCAGGCTGCTGCTGCAGGAAGCCAAAGTCTGCGTTTCACCGGGAATTGGTTTTGGTGACTATGGCGACACCCACGTACGATTTGCGCTGATTGAGAACAGCGATCGTATACGTCAGGCGGTAAGAGGGATTAAAACCATGTTCCGGGCAGATGGCATATTGTCATCTGCCGCGAAAGGTAGCGCAGAAACGCTCTGATAGCGAGCGGAATCAACAAGGGTCAGGCATGCCTGACCCTCTTTTCGGGAAGCTCTACAGCATCAGATAAAAGGTGCCGACCCAAAGGAACAGGATAAACGAGATCCCCATAAACGCGTATTTCACGAACAGCTCCTCTGCGCGGTTACGGCTATGGCGATCCCGGACCAGCGTAACGCGAACAGAATCAACCTCAGGCGGACTTATTAATGCCGGACGCGCTAAGGCAGGGTAGCCATGGGGAACCCACGGCAGGATCGATCGCTAATCTACCCGCATTGCCTGGCAAAATAAAGGCGATTGTGCTGAGAACTTTCTCACATTTAGCGAATTTCTAATTCAGGAATCACTGACATTCCCACTCGCAGACGAGCCAGATCCGGCTGATCCCTCTCCAGAATGATTTTTACCGGCAGGCGCTGGACCACTTTGGTGTAGTTGCCGGTGGCATTATCCGCGGTGATTGCTGCAAACGTTGAGCCGGTTGCCGGAGCAATGCTGTCAACGTGGCCGCGCAGGGTGACGCCGGGCAGGGCGTCAACGGTAATACTGACCGGCTGCCCGCTGCTGACGTGCGCCAGCTGCGTTTCCAGGAAATTCGCCAGCACATAGCTTTGCTGTAGCGGAACGACCGCCAGCAGGCGTGTACCGGCAGAAACCCACGCACCTTCACGCAGCGAGCGCTGGCCTACCGTACCGGAAATCGGTGCGGTGATGCGGGTATAGGAAAGGTTCAGTTCGGCCTGATCGACGCTGGCTTTCGACGCGGCAATATCGGCTTCCGCCTGGCGCACGCTGGCCTGCAGTACCGGGACCTGCTTACGGGCGGCAAGCACGGCGGCCTGGCTCTGCTTCACCTGGGCGGCAGCGCTCAGCATGGTGGAGTTCGATTTCTGCTGCTCGTCGGCGGTGGCCGTGCCGCTTTTCAGCAGCTGGCGGTAACGTTCTGCGTTTTGCCCTGCATAGTTCAGTGAGGCCTGGCTGGCGGTGACTGCGGCTTCATTTTGCGCAATCGTTGCCTGCTGCTGATCGAGCTGCGCTTGAACGCTACTCAGTTTGGCTTCGCTAATCTGCAAATTCGCCCGGGCGGTTTCCAGTGCCACGCGGTAGTCGCGATCGTCAATTGTTGCCAGCAGGTCACCAGCCTTCACCTGCTGGTTATCCGCCACGCTCACCTGACTGATATAGCCGGAAATTTTTGGCGCCACCAGCGTGTAGTCGGCAGTCACCACCGCGTCATTGGTGCGATAGTCGTGGCTGCCGATTGCCGACCAGATAAAAAAGGCTATCCCCAGCAGGGCCAGCAACAGTAGCGCCAGCAGTGAAGTACGTTTTGCAGGTGTGAAACTCATGATGTTGTTCTCGTTGTTCGCGAAGCAGAATTAATGAGGGTTTGCGGCGGCCAGACGCGTTTAGGCAGCCAGGCGGTCAGCAGGACCAGCAGCAGAGCAAAGCCGATAATCAACAGGTAGGTATCGCTGATACTGAGGATTGTCGCCTGATGTTTGACCAGCGTACTGAAGTGGCTGAGATTTTCCGTCGAGCTGGCTGAACCATCTGGTAGCAGCGGCTGGAGGCTGCTGGCCGCCTCACTGCCCGTTGCCGTTATCAGCCAGGGGCGGTTACCCAGATTATCGACCAGCACGTGTGAGTGGAACTTCTCGCGATGGGTGAGAAAGTTCTCCACCAGGCAGCCAGCCGCAACGCTGGAAAAGCCGCGCACGGTATTAAACATCGCCGAGGCAAACGGTCCTTCCGGCGGCATCACCACGCTGGTGGCACTCATCAGTACCGGCAGGATCAGCATCGGCTGGCCGAAAGCCTGCAGTGCCTGGATTAGCCAGAAATTCTGCCGCGCCCACTCATCGGTCAGCTGCGTGCCCAGCAGGCAGGAGGCGATCATCAGTCCGGCCCCGGCGGTTAACACCCAGCGGCAGTCCACCTGCCGAAGATTCAGCAGCGTGGCGACAAGCGGAGCGATCAGCAGCTGCGGCAGGCCGATGATTAGCGCCAGCGGGGCAAACTGTGCGGTGCGGAAGCCCTCAATCTGTGCAAAGTAGACTGAAGGCAGCGCCGATCCGGAGAGCGACACCATCAATACCCCCGCCAGAACCAGCAGGCCGTGGGTGAGATTTTTACGCTGTAGCATCTGCAATTTGAACAGCGGCAGCGGATGATACCACTCGTTAATAAAGAAGGTCACCAGCAGTGCGGCGGACGCCAGCAGCAGGCCGGCGATAAGCGGCGATTCAAACCACTCCAGCCGTTCCCCCTGGGTTAAGCCGAGGATCAGCAGTGCCATACCGCTACAGCCGGTCACCATTCCAAAGGCATCGATTTGCCGCAAACGTTCAAGACGCAGCGGGTCCTGCGGCAGCCCCCAACCGATCAGCAGGGCGGCAATCAGACAGGGTGGGATCACCTGCCAGAAAGCAAACTGCCAGCCAACCGAATCGGTCCAGAAGGCCGCGAGGGAGGCGGCCATATTCGGGCCGAAGGTCGCGGTCATCGCATAGGCCGCCAGGCCATAAAGCTTGACGTTCGGCGGCAGAAAGCGCAGCGCCACGGTCATCAGCATCGGTGGCAGCGCACCGCCGAACAGGCCCTGAATCACCCGAAGAGTGATAAACAGCGCGGGATCGGTCACTAACGGCTGGATCAATGCCAGACTGGCGAACCCCGTTGCCACCACCATGGTAAAACGGCGCAGGGAAAAGGTCACCGCCAGCCACGGGGCGATCATCATCGCAGCAACTTCTGCTGCCTGGTAGGCCGAGGTGATCCAGCTACCGGTATCGTAGTCGATGCCGATCGCCGCACGGATATCCGCCAGCGCCAGATCGGTTACGCGATCGTTAAGGCCGGAACTGAGCGTGGCGATCAGCACCCCGATCAGCCCGAGAGCCAGGCGCAGGGTAAAAGGATGCGGCGGCGGCATCGCCACCGGCGGGCTGTTCATAGCAGGTGCTCCGGGAGGATTATTATTATCAATGCAGTGTATTGCATCGTGATACATTGGCGAAGATATTACATATTGATACAGTGTATTGCAATGCGATGCAGTGTGCCGGACAGGGTAAAAAAGTGCTACAGTAAGCCCGACATCAAGGAAAGAGAATCGTTATGTCTGAACCCTCAATACCGCACGACGAAGAACGGACCGGTGGCATTCAGGTCATCTCTCGGGCGGCAAAAATTCTGGATGCGCTTGGCGCAAAACCTAACGGGATGAGCCTCGGCGAAATTGCGCTGGCGGTGGACCTGCCGCGTTCAACCGTGCAACGCATCGTGGCTGCACTGGATTCCGTGCAGCTGGTTCGCAGCCACGGCAACGCTGGTGGGGTTCGGCTTGGCCCGGCACTGCTGCGGCTGATTGCCAACGTGCATACCGACGTGGTGGCGATTGCTCAGCCCTGGCTACAGGCGCTGTGCCAGGCAACGGGCGAAACGGTGTCGCTGGGCAGGGCCAGCGGGCTGCAGCTGGCCATTGTGCATTATGTGGTGGCCGAACGCGAACTGCGGGTGGTGCCGCGCATCGGTATGAACCTGCCGCTCTACAGCACTTCCGGCGGCCGTGCGCTGCTGGCGCTGGACAGCGATGAGGCCGCCCGGGAGCTGCTCGGCGAAGCCTACCAGGCAATCACCGATCTGACCGTGCGTGATTTCCCGGCGCTGCTGGCGCATTTAACGGAAATTCGCCACACCGGTCTGGCCTATGACCGCGGTGAAACGCTGGAAGGGGTGTCAACAATGGCGGTGGCTATCGATACCATTTTGGGGCGTTTCTCCATTAGTCTTCTGGTCCCCACTCCCCGTTTTGAAAAATTTGAAGATCATTACCGTCAGGAGATCCTGAAATGTAAGCTCGGGATGGTGGATGAAATTGGCAAAGTGGCATTGCGTGACTAACAGGAGAAAACTATGAAAACGCTTTTGGTCGCCGTTGATAACTCTGGTATTGCTCGTAAGGTTGTGGCGCTGGCCACGGAACAGGCGCTGGCGCTGCGGGCCGAGGTGGTGGTGCTGTGCTGTGCTGACGTCAGCTACGCGTCATCCGGGCCGTTTGAGATCGAAGCCGGGGAAGATCCCAGTGATTTTGGCATGGCGCTGGACGAACAGAACACGGCAGAAGCCGTCGTGCGCCGCGCGCTGTCGGAGCTGCAAAAATCCGGCGTGACGGCGCGCGGTCGGGTGATTGCCGGTGAATCTGCAGAAACCATCGTCGCGCAGTCCAACGCGCTGAACGCCGCGATGATTATTATGGGACGGCGGCACCTTTCTTCATTTAACCGCCTGCTAAAAGGCTCGTGCAGCGCATCGGTGATAGAACGCGCCAGCTGTCCGGTACTCGTTGACGTTCGGGCGGATTAAGCCCTTTTATCTCAGGCCGGCATAACCGGCCTGACTGCATCAGGAAAACCGTTTTGATTTCTCAACCCGTATTAATTTCTTCAGCGATTGCGCTGGTCTGGCTGGTGGTGATTGCGCTACTGGTGAAGCGCGGCAGCCTGGGGAAAATTGCCGCTCTGCTACTGCTGATCCTGCCATTGGCGGCGGGTAACCTTTACTACTTTCGCTGGATGGCACCACAGCAAGCGGAGACGGCCCGGCTGGATGCCGCCCAGCTTAAACTGGCGACGCTGCCGGTTTGGCGTACCATTAAAGTGCAGCAGCCAGCGCTGTACCGGCAGGCCAGCGATGAGCTGCTGAACGGTCTGCATAGCGGTCTGACCGAGCAGCAGGCCTTTGACCGGCTGCGCCCGCTGGCGGCTGATTTACTTAATCAGCGAATTAAATCCGCCGCGGACGAGGATCTTATTGGTTATATGAAAGTGTCGCTGGAGGAGATGAAACAGCTTCGTCAGCAGAGCGCCGATCGCTGCTTCCGCTTCCTGTTCCCGCAGGTCAGGGGAGGCGTGGATATTGCCGAACTGCTGCCGCAGTCGCTGGTTGAGAGTGAAATGCAGACGATGGACAAGCTGTTAGTTAACAGCAGCGGTAGCGATCGCATGGTGGATTTGCCGCGCGGACGTCAGCAGCTTCAGTCGGTAGTCAGAACGCTGTACGGTAAGTGGGGCAGTGACTTACAAACCCTGAATACCCCTGCCGAACCAGGCGTGGATGAGAGCAAACTCTGCGATATGACCATCGATCTTTATCAGTCTGTGCTGGCACTTGCGGATAAAGATTCAGCCAATATTTTGCGTATAATTATTAGTGGAACAGGTAATTAATCCTGAAAAAAAGCCCGCTCGCCGCGGGCATAAGTCATTAAGTAAAGCAATGATATAACAATAAAAAGCCTGGTGTGGTTCAGATATTTGCGTTGTCTGGATGCATAGTCGCACTGAACGGCTGAAAACGCCAGGCGTCTCCCCGAATTGATTCAATCGGTAAAACATTGCATTTTTCTGCTCTGCACTCTGTGAGGTATACAGGTGCTCCGCTGAGTAAAAAAATGCAAATGCGCCGTAGGCTGATAGTTCCCGGAGGCGAGGTTGTTATCATGCTGCCCGGAGGAAAAAAGCAATGATGAAAACAAAAATAACCGCCTTATTGGCACTGCTGCTGCTGGCGGGATGTACGTCCAGCAAGCCAGGCGCATTTGAAAAAGTAGACGAAGACCCGGCAGTGAATACCGTACAGTATCGCTTTAACCCGACTAAAGTGGATAAGGTGGCGCTGGCTGAAGATATTGAGCGTTACTGCACCGAAAGGGGATTTGATAAAGTTGAGGCGTTGTCTCCGCAGGAGAGTCACGTGCCGGGATTAATGAAAGCCTGGTATCAGTGTAATTACAGTATTAAAAGCTAAAAAAATGGGCGGATAATTATCCGCCTAATCTTTATCAACAATAACTACTCTTCTTTATTGTTATCTTGCCGTGTGCAGGCTTTGCCCGCCGTCGGTGAGATATCTCACCGGATAAGTTTACCAGCCCCGATGTGGGCCGCCGCGATGGTAGCCGCCATGATAGCCACCGCCTCCGTGATATCCCCCGCCGCCATGATGACGGGGGGCAACGATACAGCCGCTCAGCATGATAATCAGTGCCATTACAGAGGTCGCTTTCATTATATTTTTCATCATTTCACTCCTGCCATTTCGATACGTACAAATTTAACAAGGCAAAATGGAGGAATGATGCTGGCAGTGTAGAGTTATTTAATTAAATATTTCAAATAATTTCAATTGTGAAAATTACAATCTGTCAGTCGAATTATTAAATAAGAATAGTATTAAATACATCTCTATTTTATAAGAATTATCTTAAACTAATATATATCCTGATTTGCGCGCGTTAAGCGATGACGTTTATTTTTGTGCTTCTGTGGGAAAAATAACGTAAATTCTAACCGTACATTCTCATCAAGGAGTGGTAATGAGCTATCAGGTAGAAAACGTACTGCGCACGCAGGCCGAACTGGGTGAATGCCCGCTCTGGGACACGCGGCAGCAGGTATTGTGGTTTGTCGATATTCTGGCCCCCGCGCTGCATCGCTTCGATCCGTCCAGCGGTGAACATCAGGTCTGGCCGGTGGCGGAAGATATTGGCTGCATCGGCCTGCGCGAAGAAGGTGGGTTGATTGCCGCACTGCGCAGCGGGGTGTGTTTTCTTGATGAACAGGGGAAAATTGTCCGGCGCATCGCCGCTAACCCCGGTGAGGCGGCGCGGAGCCGTTTTAACGATGGCCGCGTCGATCCGTTTGGCCGCTTCTGGTGCGGCAGCCTGTGGGAACCTCAGGATCGTAACGGCGGCAAACTGTGCCGCGTAGATGAGCATCTGCGGCTGATGGTACAGGCGGAAGATGTCAAAATTTCCAACGGGCTGGCATTTTCACCCGATCGTTGCTGGATGTACCACACTGATACGCCGAACGGCGTGATGTACCGTTATCCGCTTGATGCCGCAGGTGAGCCGGGCAAGCGCGAAGTGGTCAGGCACTTTATACAGCAGCAGGGCGGTTTGCCGGATGGTGCCGCCGTAGACAGCGAAGGCTTCTACTGGTCGGCAATGTTCTTCGGCCAGCGGGTGATTCGCCTTGACCCAACCAGCGGTGACATTGTTGATGAGATCCCACTGCCGGTGCGCTGGCCCACCATGGTGGCGTTTGGCGGCAGCGATTTGAAAACGCTGTATATCACCAGCTCGCGGGAAAACCGAACCGCAGAGGAACTGGCGCAGTATCCGCAGTCCGGCGATCTGTTTGCCGTGCGGGTCAATGTGGCCGGATTGCCCGAACCGCGCTTTATCCATCAATAAAAAAAACCGCCATCGGTCAGGACGGCGGTTCTGCTTATCAATTCGCTATCAGGCGTGCTGCAGTTCTTTTTTCTGCTGCGCAGTGGCGTTTGGCATACGGATCACCGCCGACATTAGCAGTGACACCACCAGCAGCGCCATAATCAGGCTGAAAGTCACCATAAAGCCGCCGAACAGGGATGCAATCAGCGAGCCAAGCACACTACCGATACCGAAGCCGAGGTAAATCACGCCATAGTTTTTGGTCAGGTTGTTGAGACCGAAGAAATCACTGACCAGCGATGGATAAACGGTAATAGTGCCACCGAAGCTGAAAGCCACGCAGGCTACGGCAATAAAGAAGGTGGTTTCATTCATGCTGCTGAACAACAGGATGCCCATGCCGCACAGAGAAACGACCTGTGCGAGGCTGATTACCCGGATACGTGCCACTTTATCAGACATGATGCCCAGAACCAGGCGACCGCTCAGGTTAGCGATAGCGATAATGGTTACCGCGCTGGCGGCGGTTTGCGCGCTGAGATGAACCAGGCTCTCACCGATATCCTTCGCCACACCAATCACATACAAACCGCTCATGCAGGCCGTCAGGAACATCAGCGCCAGCATCCAGTACTGCGGCATACGCATGGATTCTGCCAGGGTGAAATCACGAGCCGGCTGAACGCTGCTGCTGGCTGAAGCTTTCTGCAGCGGCGCATCCTTCATCATCAGTGAGCCCAGCACGATCATGCTCATCGCCAGTCCTCCCCAGATCATAAAGGTGGTTTCCAGGCTGTTCACGCTGAGCAGATAGCTACAGATAAATTTAAAACCCAGGCTACCCAATCCGTAAGCACCGATCGAGCAGGCAGAAATCAGACCCTTACGCTCCGGGAACCACTTCACGCAGTTAGACAGGGTAATCAGATAGCCCGCGCCATCCGCCAGGCCGACCAGCACGCCTGCGGTCAGGTACAGCATAAACAGGTTATCCGCCTGCGAGGTCAGCATCAGGCCAGTGGCCATCAGCAAACCGGCGGACAGCGTGACTTTACGTACGCCAAAACGCTCCTGCAGTTTCCCGGCAACGGAAGAAGCCAGGGCCAGGCCAAGACTCAGCAGACCAAAGGAGAATGCGACCTTACTGATCGGTGCATCCAGCTTGCTGGACAGTTGTCCGTTGAACAGGCTCCAGGTATAAACCGAACCGAGGGCAAACTGAGTAATGATGGTACCAATCAGGGTTAGCCAGCGGGTGCGGTTAACGCTGCTGCTTAGGGTTGGTGTACTCATATATTTCTCCCAATGGGAAGGCTAAGAATCTTTAAATTGGGAAAATTTTAAGCCAGTCGGCGTTATCCGCGGCGTAAAAGGGCATGAAGTGCCGCATTCAGGGAATGAAATGCACGGATAACGACATGAATGACATCGGGCAGACGTTTTGGTGGCCTTGAAGTAAAGTGAATATATTGATTTAAATCAATTTTTTTTAAAATTTAGCAGCCGGGTCATATGGTGTCAATGGGGCGACGGTGGTTGATAATAGTGGCTGCGAAGGCAGCGGTAATTCTTTTCCTGCTGCTCGCCCCCGCGTTAAGCGCAGAACTCAGAGCCGAACTTTCAGCCCTGGCCCCAAAACAGCCATAACGGTCACGATGATTTAACGGATTAAAAAGGAAGATGCTGATGTCTGTAAAAAATGAGAATGCGGCTGGTGGCGAGAGTGTGGTGCTGGAGCGTCCTGCTGCGGGTGGGGTTTATGCGTCCCTGTTTGAAAAAATCAACCTGAGTCCGGTGTCCGAGCTGAGTGCGCTGGATATCTGGCAGGACGCGCAGGCGATGTCGGATGCGACTGCGGATGAACGTTTAACGGCCGGCATGCAGGTGTTCCTGGAATGCCTGACGAAAGCAGGCTCAAAAGTTGAGAAACTCGATAAAAACCTGATTGACCACCATATCGCAGAGCTGGACTACCAGATTAGCCGTCAGCTGGATGCGGTCATGCACAGCGAAGCATTCCAGGCGGTGGAGAGCCGATTGCCGCGCTGATTTCTGCCTGGGAATTTGATGCCTCTGCGCAGGGTGTTGCCCTGCTGCGCAATATTTCAAAAGTGTCTGCCGCAGCGCATATGCCGTTTATCGGCTCTGCCGGTCCGAAATTCTTCCTTAAGGATTCAATGGAGGAGGTGGCGGCCATCAAGGATATCGGCAACTACTTTGACCGTGCGGAATACATTAAGTGGAAATCCTTCCGCGATACGGACGATACCCGCTATATCGGTCTGGTGATGCCGAGCGTGCCGGGTCGCCTGCCTTATGGCCCGGACACCGTGCCGGTGCGCAGCTTCAACTATGTGGAAGAAGTGAAAGGCCCGGATCACGACAAATACCTGTGGACCAACGCCTCGTTTGCGTTCGCCTCTAACATGGTTCGCAGCTTTATCAACAACGGCTGGTGTGTGCAAATCCGTGGCCCGCAGGCCGGTGGTGCCGTGCAGGATCTGCCTATCCATCTGTACGATCTGGGCACCGGCAATCAGGTGAAGATCCCGTCAGAGGTGATGATCCCGGAAACCTGCGAATTTGAATTTGCGAATCTCGGCTTCATTCCGCTGTCCTACTACAAGAACCGCGATTTTGCCGCATTCTTCAGTGCAAACTCCACCCAGAAGCCAGCTATCTACGATACCGCCGATGCCACGGCAAACAGCCGCATCAATGCCCGTCTGCCTTACATCTTCCTGCTGTCGCGTATTGCCCACTACCTGAAGCTTATTCAGCGTGAAAACATCGGGACCACCAAGGACCGCCGTCTGCTGGAGCTGGAGCTCAACACCTGGGTGAAAAGTCTGGTCACCGAAATGACCGATCCGGGCGATGAGCTGCAGGCGTCACACCCGCTGCGTGACGCCAGAGTGGTGGTGGAAGACATTGAGGACAATCCGGGTTTCTTCCGTGTTCGCCTGTATGCGGTTCCGCACTTCCAGGTGGAAGGAATGGACATCAACCTGTCGCTGGTCTCGCAGATGCCGAAGGCGAAATCGTAAAGCGAAAGGAAATCAGGGATGAAAATTTACCGCCCACTTTGGGAGGATGGGGCCGCTCTGGCCCCGCAACAATTCCAGCAGCAGGCCCGCTGGAGTAAACACGTTGCCGACATGGTCGCCCGAATGGGGTTTTCTCATCCCTGGGGCGTGGTTGCGGCAGAATTTGATGATGCCGCGCTGGCGCTCTCGCGCCTGAACGCCACCCGTCTGGTGGTGCGCTTCCAGGACGGTACCCTTGTGGATACCGACCTGGCAGACACGCTTCCTCCGGTTTGTGATTTGTCTGTTGCCGCCGGCAGTGAAGCTGTTGACGTGGTTGTCGCGCTGCCGCTGCTGAGCGCCAGCGGTGGCAACCTTGATAACGGCCAGGACAGTGAGCGCCCGCGTCGCTGGTGCTGGCTGACCTGGGTTGTGGCCGCTGTCGGCCTGGTGGCGCTGTGGTTCTTCCTTTCGTCTTCGCTTACCGGGCTGGTAAGCCAGATCGTCAGGCCGGGGTAAGTGATGCGGGATGCGTACCGAAGTCTGTTAACTGCCCTGGGTGCCGTACTGGCGCTGTGGCTCATCCTGGGATTCTGGCCACTGTCCACGGGCAGCCGTGTGGCACTCAGCCTGCTGGCTGTTCTGGTGTCCGGGGTAATGTTCTGGCGTCAGCGTCGGGATTCACAGGCGCGGGCGACCGCTGTCCGGGGGATTGTGGATGAAAACCTGCCGCCGGAAGATTTTCAGGGGGCGGTGATCCTCGCCTGTGGTGATAACGTCCTGCTGTTTATGTCCGGATACCGTCACCGGGAAGTCCGACAGGGCTGGTATCTGTGGGTGAAGGATGCGGAACAGTGGCCTCTCTTTGCACAGCACCTGAGTCTGGTTCGCCCGGCCCTGGTATCGCAAATCTCCGTCATGCTGGCGGTGGTACCCGAGCTACACACATCCGGTGATGATTTTACACAGTCGCTGCGGGGCTGGCAGCGTGCTGTCGTCCAGTGCCGTGCGGCATTCGGCACGATCCCTCCACTGTGGACCGTGACCTGGGTATCACCACCAGCGGCCTGCACGGATGCAGAGTCCGTCTGGTTTACCTCCGTAAGTCAACGGAGCGGTATTCAGGTATATCAACCCGGTCAGGGAAATGTGTCACTGACGGAATGGACCCGCGAGACCGAAACAGACGGACGTCTTTCCCGTTTGAGCCAGAGCCTATGGCTGGACAGCCTGCTTGCCTGGCAGAACAGCGAGGTGAATGACCTGTTGTCGGTACGCCAGGGCGAGCTGCCGGTGATGAAGCCCTGCGTACAGGGCATATGCATGGTGCCAGTGAGCGGTATCGCGGGGAATCTCTGGCAACAGCACATTACTTCCGTGACGGCGCTGCCACCGGATACCGTTGTGACGACAGAGCCACTGCCGCTGCCTGAACTGCTGCTGCCGGCGTTACCGCGCCGACGTGGTGTCAGCCGCAGAATGGTGTTCTGGCGCCATGCCGGATTACTGGGCGGGATTTTCCTGGCCCTTGCCATGCTGGCGTCCTGGATGAACAACCAGCGCCTTATCCGTAATGTTGGCGATCACCTTGCATTGTATCACCAACTGACGGGGAAGCCTGTTGCCCCGAAACTGCGGGCGTAGCAGCGCCTCAGAGCCGATGGTGCATTGCTGGACGACTGGGCGCGTCGCGGGGAGCCACTGCGTTATCGCCTGGGTTTGTATCAGGGGCTGCGCCTGGTGCCGTCTGTTGAGGTTGCCGTCAGTGACTGGGCCCCGCCACCACCGCCTCCACCGGTTATTAAGAAAATCATTCAGAGTCCGAAAACCATTCGCCTCGACAGCATGTCGCTGTTCGATTCGGGCAAATCGGCGCTGAAAGCCGGGTCCACCAAAATGCTCGTGAACTCGCTGGTCGGCGTTAAGGCGAGGCCGGGCTGGCTGATTGTGGTCGCTGGGCATACCGACAACACCGGCAATCCTCAACTTAATCAAACGCTTTCATTGAAACGTGCCGAATCGGTACGCAACTGGATGCGTAACACCGGCGATGTGCCGGAAAGCTGTTTTGCGGTGCAGGGCTATGGCGAAAGCCGCCCGATCGCAACCAACGACACCCCGGAGGGCCGTGCGCTCAACCGCCGTGTCGAAATTAGTCTGGTACCGCAGGCCAATGCCTGCCAGATACCCGGCAAAAACCCGGCGTCATCGCAGGATGATGACGTTTCTCAACATTAATGGAGTAAATCACATGGCAATTCCTGTTTATCTTTGGCTGAAAGACGACGGCGGCGCGGACATCAAAGGGTCTGTTGACGTGCAGGACCGCGAAGGCAGCATCGAAGTGGTGGTGCAGGAGCATAACCTGTACATCCCGACCAACAACAACACTGGCAAGCTGACAGGTACGCGTATGCACACGCCGTTCCTGTTCACCAAGGAAATCGACTCCTCCAGCCCGTACCTGTACAAGGCGGTTGCAGAAAGCTTTTTCCAGTTGCTGAAGCATGAACGGATAAAGAAAAAGATCTACGGAACACGGGAAGAAGCCCGCAGCGATATTTTTGATTACATCGAAATGTTTTATAACAGTAAGCATCGGCATGGTTCTGGCGATCAGATGTCACCGGCGGAATATGCAAAGCAATATTATCAACGGCGCAGAAGTGTCTGGATTATCCGTGGCGATTCAGTGCGGTGGTCAACCACTGCATCAGAAACAGGTGCTGTTGCAGGTCAGACAACGCACGGCCTTGCTGCTGGGCCAGGCGGAGCGCGACAAGACCACACCAGGAAAAACGAGCCAGTTCGGGTAAAATATCTTGGAAAACGCTATCTGAACGCAAATCACAATCCGAAGTCGTCAAAACAAGATGTACAGCCGATTGTTCAGTAAGAGGTTGGGTGACTTCCTGAGCACCGGATGCGGGCAGTGCCATTTTTTACACACCTGCACAATAAAATGCAATGCATGCTCGGGGTATGAGGTTTCTGATGGGGAAAGGCTGTGTCGCCAAACGGGATTAGGAGAACAGGAAAATTCAATGTGTCGGGAGACAGTAAACAGCAGCCAACTGAGATATTGGCTGCTGAGTAAATGCAATCTTACGCTTCGATCGGTGCACGCCAGTCATCAGCACCTGAAGTGCCAGCGGTGGTATGTTCCCAGGTAATTTTGCGGTAGGCCAGTGAAACACGCACCAACTGAGTGAACTCAGCTTTGGTCGGATCCTGGCAATGCGGCATCTTACAGTCGATATCGATAATAGTGGCATCTTCCAATTTGGTGGTGAAGAAGTGCTCTTGTTTACCTTCAATTGATGTGCGGTACCATTTCAATTCAACCGTTGGCAGCATTTCCCCAGAGGCTAATGCGTTATACATCAAAGGGACTGCCTTGTTATATGCCACGGTGAAACGGAATGGCTTGTGAGCCCGTTGTCCAGAAGGCTGACCTGATTGAGGGTCTGTAGGTACAGTAACGATATGTTCAAATTCCTGGACCAGCATTTGATCTTCGTGGCCTTGAACAAAGATGTTACCGACTGATTCGGCGGTAAATGCCCCTGCGGTAATATTCCCCTGTGTTTTCCCTGTAATGGCTATATAAGCTGGAGTTGGCATATTAAATATCCTTGATAATTTGCTTCATATTAAGTCAATGCTAGTCACTTCCACTGTTTATGCTGACTAGTCCCGAATGTAACTCGCTTCACTACTTCACTTTACTAGCGCTACTATAAACTGTCCTTTTAAGAGTTCAAGCTAACGGCGATTTTTGAAGTTTTATTTGAAATGCTAATAGTATTAAAAATTATAATATTTGCATTATTGGTGTTTTATTCCAGTAAATTGATTTTTTATTTTTATGTAAACTTTAATTTTTATACTTTTTAAGCACATTTAAACTTTTTAATGCTCTGTTTTTAAAGTGAAATTTAATTTCAAGGAAATTATTTTTTATGATCATTTAAGATGGTGTTACATAAACTCAAAAGAGGACTTGCATCTAATTATAAAGAAAATGTTATGGACTTTTGCCTTGAAAATAGTGGACGATATGCTAGGTGAAGCAAGATTAATATGGGATTATTCCTGTAGCCACCATGAATGTGAGGTGTTGGTTAGGTGCTCTTATCATTGAGCTGTTTCTTGCGCTCAGAGCAAGAAATATAAAGAGGTTATGGCCTGAGTAGTGATGGATATCCTCGGAACCTTAAGTCTAACGATATCTGCACTTTATTTTACGGTAAGCTTTCGCTGTATCTAAAAATGAATACATTGGCTGGCATCCCTTATAGTGACTAAAAGGATGAGTTATGAGTAAGAATAATCAAAGCAGTGTTGCGCCCAAAGAAAGGATAAACATCAAGTATGTTCCGAATACGGGCGATCAAACGGCTGAAATTGAGTTGCCATTAAACTTGTTGGTTGTTGGTGATCTCAAGGGTGTCAGTGAAGATACACCGATTGAAGAACGTCAGGCCGTTTCTATCAGCAAGAACAACTTCAATGCGGTAATGAATGAAGCCAATATCAATCTGACATTCAGTGTGCCAAATCGACTGGAAGGTAACGGTCAGGAAGATATGCCTGTTACCTTGCCTATCAATTCTCTGGATGATTTCTCACCGGACAACGTGGCGAAAAAAGTCCCAGAACTGAATAAACTGCTGGAACTGCGGGAAGCGCTGGTGGCTCTGAAAGGGCCATTGGGTAATATTCCTGCTTTCCGTTCTCGTCTGCAGGACTTGCTTAGCAATGAAGATGTGCGTGAGCAGTTGCTGAAAGAACTCGACATCCTTAATCAAAAGTAATTGAGTCGATCAAGAGGGAATTTAACGTATGTCTTTACACGAAGAAAATGCGGTTTTAGAAGCAAGGTCTGCCACGGCCAGTACGACGAGTAACACTTTCCTGCTCGATGAAATCATGTCCCAGACGCGTATGGTGCCGGGCAATGACGGCTATGATGTTGCCAGGCAGGGCGTAGCGGCATTTATTTCCAGCATTCTGGATACGGGAACCCATGAAGAGCCAGTTAACAAACTGTTAGTCGACAAAATGATCATTGAGCTGGATAAAAAGCTCAGTGCGCAGATGGACGAGATCCTTCATGCTCCTGAATTTCGTGAAATCGAATCATCATGGCGTTCGCTGAAACTGCTGGTTGATCGTACCGATTTCCGTGAAAACATCAAAATCAATATCATGCATGCAACGAAAGCCGAGCTGCTGGAAGATTTTGAGTTCTCGCCGGAAATCATCCAGTCAGGTTTTTACAAGCACGTTTACTCATCTGGCTATGGCCAATTCGGTGGTGAACCCACGGCTGCGATTATCGGTAACTACGCATTCAACAACAGTTCACCGGATATGAAGCTGTTGCAGTATGTGAGTGCCGTCGGTGCTATGGCTCACGCACCATTCCTTTCCAGCGTTTCACCAGATTTCTTCGGCCTCAGCAGCTTTACCGAGTTGCCAGCGATCAAAGATCTGAAATCCGTTTTTGAAGGGCCAGCACACACCAAATGGCGTGCGTTGCGAGAGTCTGAGGATTCCCGCTATCTGGGTTTGACCACTCCACGTTTCCTGCTGCGCTTACCGTACTCTACCGTTGAAAATCCGATCAAGAATTTCAACTATTACGAAGATGTTAGCAAAAACCATGAGCATTTCCTGTGGGGTAATACCGCATTCCTGCTGGCGGCTTGCCTGACGGATAGTTTTGCCAAGTACCGTTGGTGTCCGAATATTATCGGGCCGCAAAGCGGTGGTGCAGTTTATGATTTGCCGGTGCATCTCTACGAAGCCATGGGACAGGTTCAGGCGAAAATCCCTACTGAGGTTCTGATTACCGACCGTCGCGAATTTGAACTCGCGGAAGAAGGTTTCATTACCCTGACCATGCGTAAAGGCAGTGATAACGCTGCATTTTTCTCCGCGAACTCGGTACAAAAGCCGAAAGTATTCCCCAATACTCGCGAAGGGAAAATGGCAGAAACTAACTACAAGTTGGGCACACAGCTGCCTTATATGTTCATCATCAACCGCCTGGCGCATTACATCAAGGTGCTGCAGCGTGAGCAGATTGGATCGTGGAAAGAGCGCCAGGATCTGGAACGTGAACTGAACATCTGGCTTAAGCAATACATTGCCGATCAGGAAAACCCACCGACTGATGTCCGCAGCCGTCGCCCTCTGCGTTCGGCTCGAATTCAGGTGCTGGATGTTGAAGGCGATCCAGGTTGGTATCAGGTTGCGATGCAGGTACGCCCTCACTTCAAGTATATGGGTGCGAGCTTCGAGCTATCGTTGGTTGGTCGTTTGGATAAGGAATAACAGGCTATGGCTGCGCTTCTCAATTGGGAGCGAGGGAGTTCTGCCAGCTTGTTTGAACGTATTCAGGGGAAGGGCTCAGGCCCTTCCTCATATAACCGTGTTCAAGAGCTATTGAATTCAATCAAACAGCATCTGAATGAAGTCCTTAATTCGCGCCCGGGTAGCAGTCAGAGTTCTATAGGCCTGGGGGTTATTGACCTCAATGATGCGACTGCAACGACGTCTGATTTCAGGAAGAGTATTGAGCTCGCCATCAAGGACTGTATTGAGCGCTATGAGCCGCGGATTACTGCAGTTACTGTTCAATCCTTGGTCAATCATGGAGACCCCTTGTTATTAAGTTTCCATATCAGTGCTCATGTTAATTTCGACAACATCGGCGATGTCGTCGAATTCAATATTCAGTTGGACAATAACCGCCGTTACTGCCTTAACCAGGAAGCATAATGTCGTTCGAAAAGTACTTCAGGGATGAGCTGGATTACCTCCGGCAATTAGGACGGGATGCCGCAGTCGAACGGCCTCATCTTGCTGCATTCTTATCCGAACAAGGATCGGATCCGGATGTCGAGCGCCTGCTGGAAGGGTTTGCTTTTCTGACGGGTAACCTGCGCGAAAAGATTGACGACCAATTCCCAGAGTTAACTCATGGTTTGCTGAATATGTTGTGGCCGAACTATTTACGGCCTGTGCCTAGCATGACCATTATTGAATATACGCCCGATGAGAGCGTGGTGACTGAAGCCACTTTGGTCAAACGCGGTAGCCAAGTGATGAGTGCGCCCATTGCGCAGGGAAAGGAGCACAGCTCGTTTCGCAGTAATAACATTCATGCCGGGCCACAGTGCATCTTTACCTTATGCCGAGATATCTGGCTGTTCCCGATCTCCATTCGGGATATTTCAGTAAACAATAGCAACGAGCAAGGGATATTGGGTATCCACTTCGGTGCAAAAGCTGAATTGAACCTGCAAGACCTGCAACTCGGGAAACTGCGTTTTTATTTGGGTGAAGATAATTACACCAGTACGCAACTTTATTTTTGGCTCCATCACTATTTTGAGAGGGCGGAATTGGTTGTGAATGGGATTACCATCCCGATGCCCGATTTTGATTTTAATCCTGTGGGTTTTGAGCGTGAAGATGCACTGCTACCCTATCCGAAAAACGCCTACATAGGCTATCGCATACTGCAGGAGTACTTTTGCTTCCCAGAGGGTTTTCTCTTCTTTGATGTGACAGGGGTTACTGACTTCCCACCACATTTAAATGCCAGCGAATTCACCCTGAATCTGTACTTCTCTAAGGCGTTGCCTCCTGAGGTAAAAGTGCGTTCAACCACATTACGCCTGAACTGTACGCCAGCGGTGAATTTGTTCCAGCAGGACAGTGAAGCGATTGAGCTTGATGGGACGCAAACGGAATATCCGCTATGCGCCAGTTATCATCATCCCGAGCGTTACGATATTTTCTCGGTGGATCGTGTTGATAGTTGGCTGAGCGAAAAGGAGGCGGTTAAAGGCCGTTCTCGTGGGTATGCGCGAGTGTATACCTCGTTTGAAAGTTTCCATCATCAGATTGAGAACGTACAGGATCGCAGCACCCTGTATTACCGTTTACGCGTAAAGAATTCTTTATTCCGTAAAGGTTTTGAACACTACATTTCCTTTGTCCGCAGTGATGAATCGAAGCTGGCACTGGCAGAAGAAAACATCTCTGTTGCACTGACCTGTACCAACCGTGAATTGCCTCTGCAATTACGGGTTGGTGATATTAATCAACCAACGAAAGAAAGCCCATCATTTGCGACTTTCCGCAATATTACCCGGCCTTCCGTACCGTTATATCCGGTGTTGGATGGGAGTCTGCATTGGTCGTTGCTTTCCAATATGTCATTGAATTACATGTCATTATTGGATAAAGATGCGTTGAAGCAAATTTTACATACCTATGATTTTCCGAGTATGCACAACCGTCAATCCGCACGGGCATCACAAAAAAAACTCGATGCTATTCAACGCATTGAAACCCTGCCGATCGACAGATTGTTCCGTGGATTGCCCGTTAGGGGGCTGCAAACCACGCTTTGGTTAGAGCAAAGTGCTTTCATTTCTGAAGGGGAGCTCTATCTCTTCAGCACGGTCCTGGCGCGCTTCTTTTCTCTGTATGCCAGCGTGAACGCGTTCCATCTTCTAAAAGTCATCAATCTTGATAATCAGGAATGTTACGAATGGCCGGTACAGACGGGTCAACATGCATTGATATAAGTGTGGTTGAGGGAGCACCGGAAAAGCAGGTGCTGGATGTTTCACGTTATAACTTTTACCAATTGGTTGAGCTTCTCAACCAAATGGCGGTAGCGTGGCGAAATTCTGCCGATACGGCTGAACCTGCTAATGAAGCTATCCGTTTTAAATCCACTGCCAGCCTGGCATTTCCTACCCGGGATGTTATTGCGCTGGGGACGTCTGCTCGTGGTCAGTTTGAACTTGAGGTTTCTTTCCTCGGTCTGCATGGCAGCCAATCACCGCTGCCAGGTTACTACCTCGATTCTCTAGCCTGGGAAGATGCACAGAATGAAAATCGATTGACGGATTTTCTGAATGTGTTCAACCACCGGTTGTTAACGCTACTGCATCAGATTTGGCGTAAATACCGTTACTACATCTGTTTTGAAAGCGGAGGTAACGACGTTTTTTCGCAACGTATGTTTGCGTTGGTGGGGCTAGGTAGTGAGGTTGTGCGTAAAAAACTGCAGATTAATCACGGAAAAATGTTGGCCTATGCCGGTTTGCTGGCCAGCCCTGGCAGAGCGCCGGAAGTGATTTGTAGTCTGGTCTCGCACTGCTTCAACCTGTCTGATGTCTCGTTGCGCAGTTGGCAATTGCGAAAAGTCGCTATTGCCCCTGAACAGCAAAATCGTCTGGGAAGTCGGGTGAAAGTGCGCGGTAAAAAATACCAGGAGAAATCAGTGCTCGGTGTCAATTTTTCGATTGGTTCACAGGTCGCAGATCGCAGCGGGAAATTTTTGCTGTGTATTAACAAACTGACACGTGAGCAGTTTTTGTCATTTTTACCTAATGGTGCCAATTACGCGCCGTTAGTGATGTTTGTTGCCTTCATTATGCGCGATCAGTTCGCGTGGGATTTACGTCTTGGGTTGGCGGAAAAACAGGTTGGTGGAATGGTTCTGGGCACAGAACTGAATAACCTGCTGGGTTGGACCAGTTTCCTCGGCGATCCCGAACAAAAACCCCACGTCATCATCAGCGTTATGCAATGACAATCAGGATTCAGGAATAAAGACCATGGATAAACAGCAGCCGACACTATCATTGCGCGTCATTAACAGCGACAAATTGGAAAGTGGTAAACAGGCCAGCAGCCTGTTTCACGTACAGGGTGGGATCGTGGGGAGTGACGGTAGTCACCATTGGTCTATTCAGGATCAGGGCGGCAATATTAGCCCTTCGCAGTTTGCCGTTGAATGGCGTGATGGCTCCTTCTGTCTGCGCGTGCTGAACGGTTCAGTGAATATCAATGAATCTGTATTGACGGCAAACTCGGGTTTTGTACGCATTCAGCAAGGGGACGAAATTACGCTGGGTAATCTGGCCATCAAAAGCCATATCGGCCGGTCGATGACCGATACGCTTGATCCGCTAATGGTATCGCCGGAATCGCTGGTATCCAGCTACAGTAACCCGCTGGAAGCCATGATGGAGGGAGTTACCTCTTCGGCGCATTCCGTGCAAGACAATCGCTTGGCAACCACCGTTGCCAATAGCTTCAGCCACGATCCTTTACGCGTACTGGAAACCGAAAGTCTGACGACCCAGGAGCCGCTCATCGCCAAGCTTGAGGCTGACCACACGCTTCAGCAGGATTGTTATCATGATCCGCTTTTTTCTTCCCCACTTTCGGATACCGCCAAGGACAGTGCAATGGATCAGGAGTTTATCGATCTACCGCAAATCAGTAGTTTGCTTTCCAATCAACAAGACCAGCCCGAGAGCAAGATGGAACAACAGCATGTGGCGATTACGCCACTGATGCGTGGTTTTGATGCTCAACTGCCTATCCGCAACAGCCAGGAAGCCAATGACTTTCTGGAAGAAGCGGGTAAAACCCTTAAAGCCACCATTGAAGGCTTGCTGGCATTGCAACGGAGCCAACACGGTTTACGGGATAAACACTTGAGACCGATTGAAGATAATCCGTTGCGCCTGAATATGGATTACGACACCACGCTCAGCCTGTTGTTTGCCGATCAAAAAAGCCCGGTTCACCTTTCAGCCCCTGCTGCCGTCGCTGAGAGCCTGCATAACCTGCGCCTGCATCATCAAGCTAATCGGCAGGCTATTGCGCAAGCGTTGGATACCATGCTGGAGGCTTTTTCACCGGAACGGTTGATGACACGCTTTACGCATTATCTGCGTAGCAATGAGCGTCAGGAGAGAGATTCGGCCTGGGCCTGGGAGATGTATAAAAACTATTATCAGGAACTCTCTTCCAGCAGGCAGCAAGGTTTTGAAAAATTGTTTGGTGAAGTTTACGAACAGGCTTATGACCAGGCACTGCGTCAAGGGATGAAGGATAGCGAACAATGAGCAGCAGCAAAGGCTACCTCCTGACGAGCGTGTTGTGCCTGGCATTATTGTTATCGGGATGCACGATACTGAAAGGCAACAAAAATACAGAGCGTGCCGCTGACCAACCCTCTACGCTCCGGCTGACATTATTAGCGGAGCCTAACATCAACCCCAATAAAAAAGGGGAACCGACGCCGACCGAGATTGCGGTGGTGTATCTCAGTGAGGATTCTAAACTGCTCGCCGCGGATTATGACCAACTAGATAGTAAGAAACTGCAGAAAACGCTAAGTAAAAACTACCTTGATCATCAGGAATACACTCTGTTACCTGACCAATATAAACCACTCTTACCAATTGAATTAGATGAAAAAAATAGCTATTTCGGTGTCGTTGCCTACTATGCCGACGCTAACCGCACCGAGTGGAAAAAAATAATCAAGCTTAATGGAATGGGTCATAACTACCACGTTTTGGTTCATCTGAAATCGAACGAGATCGATCTAAGGAAAGAGGAAGAATAACCATGCCGACCAAGAACCGGGTGATTTGGCGCGAAGGATTGTTCATCAAGCCGCAACATTTTCAGCAGCAGCAAAGACATAACGATTACCAGTTACAACGTCGGATTACTGCCCTACAAGGTTATAGTTATGGTTTTAACTCATTAATCTTGAATCAGGAGTTATTAAAGCTGGGCCGTATTGGTTTGAGTGCGGCGAGCGGCATCATGGCTGATGGCACCGTGTTCGATATTCCCCATCAGGATAACGTACCCAAACCACTGGATGTGCTGAACTGTAACGACGCTGCCAGTCGGGATATTTATCTGGCATTGCCGATGCTCAATGATGTGATTAATGAAGTGGCAGGACAACAGAGCCAATTGCCGGGAACGAGCCGCTACCGTGAACATACTGATGATGTGCGGGATCTGCATACTGACGGTGGCGATGTCAGCCAATTGATGTTAGCCCAGTTGGCACCGCGTTTGATGCAAGGGTCGGAAGATCTCAGCGCCTATTCTGTGTTGCCACTTTGCCGGATCAAAGAGAAACGTCCCGATGGTGCGTTAATACTGGATGAAGAGTTCATCCCTACCTGTACTACTCTCAGTGTCTCCAGCCAATTGAAAAGCTTTATGGATGAAGTGGAAGGTTCATTAGTTGAACGTGCACGCCTGTTGGCCAAACGTATTGGTTCTCCAGGTCAGCAAGGGATTGCCGACGTTGCTGAATTTATGATGTTGCAGGTTTTTAACCGGGCACAGCCGCTGTTCACGCACTTAGCCCATCAGGCGGTGATGCACCCAGAAGCTTTTTACAGCCAACTGGTACAAACCTGCGGTGAATTGCGAACATTTACCGATGAATCCCGTTTGGCTGGGATTTTCCCGGTCTATAACCATGACAACCTGACCGACAGTTTCCAGCCGCTGTTTTTGGCGATGCGGCAGGTACTTAGCACGGTACTAACACCGCGAGCGATCTCTATTCAACTGCATTTACAGGCTCATGGTATTCGCGTGGCGACTATCAACGATCGTGATCTGTTGCGCAGCGCTGACTTCGTGCTGGCCGTTCGTGCACAAATCCCGCAAGAACAACTGCGCAGGCAGTTTATCCAGCAAACAAAAATCACCACGCTGGAGAAAATACGCGAACTCGTCAGTGTGCAACTGCCTGGCGTGCCATTGGTGGCCCTCTCTGCCGCGCCGCGTCAACTGCCTTATCATTCGGGATATACCTACTTTATGCTGGATCTGCAAAGCCCGGCCTGGAAAGAAATCCAGCAGAGCAATGCGATTGCCTTCCATGTTTCGGGGGATTTCCCGGAGTTGGATATGCAGTTCTGGGCCATCAGGAGTAGTTAATGAAAATGGATGCCGTCACTGACAATACCCTGCTCTCTACGCAGGAGCCTGTAACGACCTACCGGCAATATCAGCTTCCACTGCGTGGCGAAAGCCTTAATGCCATGGTGGATGCTGCGACGCCGCTACTTGGCATGGTGCTGCGTCTGAAAGACATGGAAAACCAGCCGTTACCTGAGCAGCTTTATCAGCAAGTGGTGACGGATATCCGTGCGATTGAGCAATTCCTGCAGACCAAAGGCTATGAGCCTGGTGCGATTGTCTCGTTTCGTTATGTGCTCTGTACTTTCATTGATGAAACCGCATTAGGGAACGGCTGGAACACCCAGAACGGTTGGTTACAGCAGTCACTGCTGGTGCATTTCCATAATGAAACCTGGGGCGGGGAGAAAGTGTATGTCTTGCTGGAACGTTTGATGGGGGAACCCAAGCGTTACCAGGACTTGCTGGAGTTTATTTATCTCTGTTTCTGTTTGGGCTATCGCGGTCGCTACAAGGTGACCGTGCAGAACAGCGATGATTTTGAAAGGTTATTTCGCCGCTTGCATCACCAACTACATCAGTTACGCGGCGATGCTCCACCGACCGTTCTGCATCAAAAGCAAAGTCGCCTCGGTGACCGTTATCACTTGAGTAAACGTTTGACCATCAAGCATGTGTTGTGGGGCGGCTTAAGCCTGTTGGCCGTCATTTATCTGTTTTATGCCGTCCACCTGCACAACCAGACTCAGGATATTTTGCAGCAGCTAAACAATTTATTGAGCTAGGGAAGCCCAGATGATCCAGATTGACTTATCCACGCTGGTAAAATGCCTGAATCCGATCACCCGTCACGCATTGGAAGCGGCAGCAGCATATTGTGTCAGCCAGCAGGAGGCCGAAATTACGGTTTCGCAGGTGTTGCTGCAAATAATCGCCACACCGTTAAGCGATGTCCGACTAATTCTCGGCCATGCCGGTGTGGACACTGATGAATTGAGCGAATTGCTCGACCAGCGTATTTCGAGCTATCAGTCAGTGACTCAGGC
Source organism: Erwinia sp. GW821-FHT03D09 (assembly GCF_059420805.1). Lineage (NCBI taxonomy): Bacteria > Pseudomonadati > Pseudomonadota > Gammaproteobacteria > Enterobacterales > Erwiniaceae > Erwinia > Erwinia sp. GW821-FHT03D09. Next base: position 10,394 of record NZ_JBWKUK010000027.1, on the reverse strand, counting down.
TTACCCGAGCTTTTCGCCTTTGCTGGTGGAGTGGTTACAGGACAGTTGGTTATTGGCCTCGACTGAGATGGAGCATAATCAGTTACGCAGCGGCGTGATGTTATTAACCCTGTTGTTCAGTCCATTGCGTTACCTGACACCTGCTGCAGGCCGCCTGTTATCGCCCGTTAACCGCGAATTACTCCGCCAGAACTTTTCTGGCTGGACGGCCGACTCAGCTGAAGCGCCTCAAGTGGATAAAAACACCGGAGCTGGCAAGGCGACAGTCACCAACGGGGAGAGTCTGCTGGCCCGCTATGCCAGCAACATGACGGAACAGGCGCGTAATAATGCCCTGGATCCTGTTTTGTGTCGTGATGAAGAGATCGATCTGATGATCGATATTCTCTGCCGCCGCCGTAAAAACAACCCGATTGTGGTGGGCGAAGCGGGGGTAGGGAAAAGTGCCCTGATCGAAGGTTTGGCGCTGCGCATTGTCGATAATCAGGTGCCGGATAAGCTGCGCAACAGTGAACTGATGACGCTGGATCTCGGTGCGCTTCAGGCCGGGGCGGCGGTAAAAGGTGAATTTGAAAAACGTTTCAAAGGCATCATGGCGGAAATCGCCCAGTCAGCAACGCCGATCATTCTGTTTATTGACGAAGCGCATACCCTGATCGGTGCAGGCAATCAGCAGGGAGGATTGGATATTTCCAACCTGCTCAAGCCCGCTTTGGCCCGGGGTGAACTGAAAACCATCGCGGCAACCACCTGGGGTGAGTACAAAAAGTATTTCGAGAAAGACGCTGCGCTTTCGCGCCGTTTTCAGTTAGTCAAAGTCTCTGAGCCGAGCGCTGAAGAAGCGACGATGATCATGCGTGGCGTGCGCACTATTTATGAGCAGGCGCATGGCGTTCTGATTGATGACGAGGCCTTACAGGCTGCGGCGATGCTCAGCGATCGTTACCTTTCCGGTCGGCAACTGCCGGATAAGGCCATTGATGTTTTGGATACTGCCGCTGCCCGAGTGGCGATTAACTTGAGTTCGGCCCCGCGTCAGGTTTCTGCCTTGAAGACTGAATTGAGCCAGCAGGCGATGGAAATTCAGGTGCTGGAGCGAGAACAGCGCCTCAATCTGGGCCGCCCCGCTGAGCGCTTATCAGTACTGAAATTACAGCGTGCGGAAATCGAACAGCAACTGGCAGAACTGAATGCCAGTTGGGAAAAGCAGCGGCAGTTAGTGCAGCAGATTGTCGCGCTGAGGGTAGAACTGTTAACGCAGGAAGAAACCGCAACGGGTAAACAAGCGGCCAACCTGGCGGAACTGGACAACGAACTGGAACAGTTGCAGCAACATCAAACCTTGGTTTCTCCGCATGTGGATAAACACCAGATTGCGGCGGTGATCGCGGAATGGACCGGCGTACCGTTAAATCGTCTTTCCCAGAGCGAACTGGCCGTGGTGACCGAGTTACCTTCTTACCTTGGTCAACAGATCAAAGGCCAGGATACCGCGATCCACTGCTTGCATCAGCATTTGCTGACCGCAAGAGCAGATCTGCGTCGGCCAGGCCGCCCGATGGGGGCTTTCCTGCTGGTGGGGCCCAGTGGCGTGGGTAAAACCGAGACGGTGTTACAGATCGCCGAACTGCTCTACGGTGGTCGCCAATATCTCACCACGATCAATATGTCTGAATTCCAGGAAAAACACACCGTTTCCCGCCTGATTGGTTCACCACCGGGCTACGTGGGCTATGGTGAAGGCGGTGTATTGACGGAGGCTATCCGCCAGAAGCCCTATTCCGTGGTGTTGTTGGATGAAGTGGAAAAAGCGCATCCCGATGTACTCAATCTGTTTTATCAGGCTTTCGATAAAGGCGAACTGGCTGACGGTGAAGGCCGCATTATCGATTGCAAGAACGTGGTGTTTTTCCTGACCTCCAATCTGGGATATCAAACCATTGTCGATAACACGGACCAGCCGGAACAGATAAACGAGTTGCTTTACCCGGAGCTGGCAGCCTTCTTCAAGCCCGCGTTGCTGGCACGTATGGAAGTTGTGCCTTATCTACCGCTGGGTAAAGACACGCTGAAAACCATTATCCACGGCAAGCTGGAGCGCCTGGATAGCTTGCTGCGCCAGCGTTTCAACGCTGACGTGCTGATTGAGCCCGAGGTAGTTGAGGAGATCCTGCTGCGTGCGACCCGTGCTGAAAACGGTGCACGTATGCTTGAGTCAATTATTGATGGTGCCTTGTTGCCGCCACTCTCCTTATTGTTATTGCAAAGAATGGCAGCCGGCTCGGCTATCGGCCATATCCGGATCGCGACGGAGGGAAATGTGTTTACCGCGCAGATTGAGGAGGCTCTATGAGACAACGGCTGAAAAGCGTCCTTGCACTGCTGGAGAATGATTCGATTGAACAACTGATCCACTGTTTTCTCGCGGTTAATCACCAGCGTCAACGGTTTAGTGCCCTGGTGGTAGCGATGTTCAATGCCAGTGAAGGGCGTCTTGACTGTTACCGCCGGCCTGATGAAAACCTGCGTTTTGCAACCCGGCTGGATGCCAACATCGAAGATATCAATCACCCGTTGATACAGGTGTTGCGCAATGGTCTGCCCGAAGTGTGGGACTCTCTGTATCAAGGAGTGCGTATCGAAAACGATGACTTTCGCAGGTTTGTTCAGGAACTGTCGATCGGCTGCGGTTTGTACGCCATACCGCTGTTTGACTTTCAGGGCCGTGCTTGCGGAGTGATTGCGGTTTTTGCCGAAAACATTGCGCGTTTTGCCGATACTCGCGGCATGTTTGGTATTTATTGTCAGGTTTTTCAGCATCGTCTCAACAAGCTGCAAGAGATGGATCACCTGAGATCGCAATTGAGCCAGATCCGCTCGGTGTTTAAAGCTCAGCAGCAGCGCGAAAAGCAATTGGACGAGTTGCTGGTCTCTCTCAGTACCTCTGATATGCGCACGTTGCCAGGGTTATCCCATGACTACAGCAAAATAGACGATCTGACGGAAGCCGTGGAAGCCTTAGAATGTGCCGTATTGACGCAGCGCCAACGCCTGTACGGTAAGGATAAAAACCGTATCGCTGCCAGCTTGGGTATTGCGCCACGTACCCTGGCTTACAAGTTAGCGAAATATAGGTGTCAGCTATGAATACGTGGTTATTGATCGGTTCGTTGCTGTTTTCTGGCAGTCACTCTGCGCTCCTTTGGGCGACAGTGACGCCTGACTCTCCCGCTGAGGGCGATGCCCATAAATTGGCGTTGGTGATGAGCTGCCGTAATGAAGCCTCGCCACTGGTGCGTCTGGACTGTTATGACAATGCGTTAGCTGAAACTGCCGGAGAGCAGAATAATTTGGTTAACGCAGGCCCTGCATGGCAGCGCGCTATGGATCAGGAAAAGGGGCGCACTGACCATTCAACAACCTTCCTGGTAACTGAAGGGCAAGGAGAAAACCCGGTGGTTGTACTGACAACGCCCGCGATTGGCTTACCGCCGCCCAGGCCCGTACTGATGCTGAGCTGCATCGATAATATTACCCGTCTGCAGGTCGCATTGGTGGCTCCTCAAAAAGACGGTTCAGTGACGTTAGCCGCCGATAACGATCGTTTTGATGTGCATTGGTTCTTGCGCGAGAACGGCTATTTGCTGGAATCCAGCCGGGGTCTGGCCGGTATCGATGAGATTAAACGATTGATGTCAGCACAAACGTTGACGATCAGCGGCTCAACCGGTGGCGTTCCGCGCATGACATTTAATATTACTCAGTTGAAGCAGGTGTTAAATCCACTGCGCAACGCGTGCCACTGGTGAGAGCTATGGATATGACCTCACAACATCCCTGGCAAACGTTATTGCTGGCTCCGCTGACTGCAGAGCAGATTGGGCAGCCGCTGGCTGATGACGATCCTCAATGGGAGTTCATTGATGGGCAGATGGTCAAGCTTGGCTCATTGGCCCATTCCACCCTGAATATTGATGATATCCAGCAACAAGCTATGGCGTTGCTTTCGCAGAAAAGTAAAGACTTCCGCCTGATGGTGCACCTGCTGCGCACCTTGCAGCATGCAGGTGAACCCAACGAGTTGATGCTGGCTATTTCGTTATTAACCGATTATGTGCAGCACTTTTGGGCCAGCGCATGGCCACAGAATTTGCTGCATAAACGGCGTTTTGCTCAGCAAATTCTGAAGCGTTTTGACAGCGCCAGTAACAGCTTTTGCCAGAAAACAAGTGATGCTGGACGTGAGGAAGCACTGGGATTACTGGCACATCTGGCACAGGTCTGGCATGGCAGTGAACCGGCGTTGGCAAAAGAGGTGGATGAACTACGTATCAGCTATGCACGTAAACCTGAACGCATTGCTGAGGCGGTGGCGCAGACTGAGGATGTTCCTTCGTCGAGCACGACAGGAGCGCCTTCCGCGCCGAAGATTGTCCCTGGGCTGACGATCGACAATTCCAATGATAAAGCCTGGCGCCAAACGTTACTGAAAATGGCCGATATGCTGTGTGAGCTTCAGCCTGAGGCGGCAATAGGTTTCCGTTTACGTCGTCACGCAATCTGGGGGGCCTTAACAGCACCACCGATGGCGCAGGCTGATGGCCGTACACCACTGGCTGCTGTCTCTGCCGATCGAACCGCAGATTATCTGGCACGGATGAACAATGCGGATTTGCCTCTGTGGCAGCAGGTGGAACAGAGCTTAACACTGGCTCCATATTGGCTGGATGGACATGCACTTTCGGCCCAGATCGCCAGCAAGTTGGGCTATGACGCCGTTGCACAAGCCATCCGTGATGAGCTCAGCGCTTTTTTAGAGCGATTACCGGCATTAAGAACGCTCTTCTTTACCGACATGACGCCGTTCCTCTCTTCTGAATCCGCAGGCTGGTTACAGCAGGATGCAGGGCATTCGGGGGGAGGTAGCACTCTTGAACAGGATGAAATTTGGCAATGCTATCAACAGCAAGGGCTGGAAGCCGCGTTACAGACTCTCAATCAGCGACAGCAGCAATCCGATCCCAGAGATCGCTTCTACAACCAATTGCTCAGTGCACAACTGCTCGAGAAAGCAGGACTCGCCGCGTTGGCGCAGCAGCAATACCACAGCTTATTACAGATGGGGCAGCAATTGCAGTTAAGCGAATGGGAACCCACGTTGATGGCTTTGCTGACAGAAAAACAGCGGCAGTTCACACCATGATAGCCAGGGAATGGAACAGGAGTATTAACGTATGAAATTGCCGTCTTTTATTCGTATCGCTAAGCCAGCCATTCCGCGCCTGAAAGCGTCAGTCCCCGTGGTATTGGCTCTTTTGGCCTGTGTGGCATTAATCTGGGTATGGATATACGGTCCTGAGTGGCAGTGGAAAAGTAACCATCCGTTTGAAACCTTGCTGAGCCGTTGGCTGGTGACTGCCATTTTTGTGCTGGTGGCAGTTTGCTGGCTGAGTCTGAAGGTGGTGAAGCGCTTGCAGCAACTGGAAAAACTTCAGTTGCAGGTTAAAACGCAGGTTGATGATCCGATCCTCGCGGATATTGCACAACAGAATCAGTATCTGGACATGTGGAAGTCCCAGTTGCAACGTCACCTGAATACAGCATCCTACCTCTACCGCTTGCCGTGGTACATGGTGATTGGTGCGCGTAACAGTGGCAAAAGCACGTTAATCAAAGAAGGTTATAAGCTCACCGAAATAACGGGTTCCGAAGCGCTTGATACTGCTGATTTGCGTGTTCGCTGTTGGTTGGGTGAGCAGGCTGTGCTGATTGATCCGGCAGGTGAGTTGATAGAACAACCCACTACGCCGACAGCGGGTAAGGCATCACTCAATAACCGTTTATGGCAGAGCTTATTGTCCTGGCTGGTGGAGCACCGCAAGCGTCAACCACTCAACGGTATTATCCTCACCGTTGATCTCCATCAGTTGATAACAGCGAATAAAACCCAGCGGGAACGCTACATCGCTGATATTCAACAACGTTTGCAGGAGGTGCGCTTAAGCGCACACAGTCAGATACCGTTGTATGTGGTTTTCACCAAGCTGGATTTGTTATACGGCTTCGAAGCTATGTATCAATCGCTGGACAAGATACAGCGAGAGGCTGTGCTGGGGGTGACATTCAGCCTGAATACTGCTGATGCCGAGGTGTGGCGTAAAGAGTTACGACAGTTCTGGCAGCAATGGATCACGCAATTGAACGGCGCTATGCCGGACATGATGCTCAACAGTGTCGATGCCGGGCAGCGTAGCCAGTTGTTCAGCTTTATCCGCCAGATGCAGGGCCTGCAGGATTATATCATTCCGCTGCTGGAAGGCGTTCTGTATAGCGGCGATCATGCTCAGCTCCTGTTACGCGGGGTGTATCTCACTTCGGCTCAACAGCGTGGACAGATGGATGATGTATTTACCCAGTCAGCCGCTGTGCAATATCATCTGGCACCGCAGGCTTTTCCAACCTGGCCGGTGGCTGATACCGCGCCTTATTTCACCAGGGATCTGTTTAATCAGGTGCTGTTCGCCGAGCCTAACCTGGCAGGTGAAAACGGCATTTGGCTGCGCAGTTCCCGGAAACGCCTGTTAGTTTTTTCCAGCGTAGGTGCAGTTGTTGCGTTGGTGCTGTGGGGGTATTGGCACTATTACTACCAGACCAACTACCGTGCCGGGCAAGAAGTGTTGGCCCAGGCAAAAACCTTCCTCTCAATCCCGGCGGCAAAAGGGGATGATCGTTACGGTAACCTGCAACTCCCATTGCTGAACCCGATCCGTGACGCCACCCTGGCTTACGGTAATTATCATGACAGAAATACGCTGCTGGCTGATATGGGGTTATATCAGGGCGGTAACATCGGTCCTTATGTCGAAAGCACTTACCTGCAACTCCTGCAGCAACGTTTTGTGCCTGCGCTGATGAGTGGCCTGTTAGAGCAGTTGAATGCCGCGCCAAAGGGCAGCGAGGAAAAGCTCGAAATCCTGCGGGTGATGCGCATGCTGGAAGATGGCAGTGGCCGCAATATTCCGCTGGTCGAACAATATATGAGTCACCGCTGGAGTGAGCAGTTCAATGGCCAACGTGAGTTGCAGCAGCAGCTGATGGGCCATCTCGATTATGCGCTGAAACATACTAACTGGCATGCGGCACGGGCAAGTGGCGACCAATATGCCATCAAGAGTTTTGTTCCTTATCTCAAACCCATCCACTTGGCGCAGCAAGAGCTGAGCAAGCTGTCCATTTACCAACGGGTCTATCAGAACCTGCGTATCAAAGCGCAGGAGGCATTGCCACCGCCACTCGATCTGCGCGATCAGGTAGGAGCCAGTTTTGATGAGATCTTTGTCGCCAGTGATGATCGCTTGTTGGTGATCCCGCAGTTCCTCACGCGTAATGGTTTACAGAACTATTTTGTCAAACAGAGCGACCGATTGGTGGATCTGACGGTGATGGACAGCTGGGTATTAAATCTCACAAAAAATGTCGAATACAGCGAGGCTGACCGTAAGGAGATCCAGCGGCAGGTCACCGAGCAGTATATTGGTGACTATATTGCCACCTGGCGGGCTGCCATCAGTAACCTCTCGGTGAATGAGTTAAATGATTTGCCACAGGCTATCAGCGCAATCGAACTGGTAGTCAATGGAGATCAACCATTCCGTCGTGTACTGCATACGCTGAGTGATAACACGCGCCCACCGTTTTTACCGGATGCAATTGCGGGTAAAGAGCGCGATACGCGGCTGGCAAAGTCTGACTACAAGTTACTGGCCCGTATTAACCGCGCGTTTGCACCGCAAACCGGAGCGTTGGCGGAGAACAGTGATAAAGGCAGTGTGCTGCAAAACGTTTACCAGAAGCTGACCAACCTGCACCGCTATCTGCTGGCGATCCAAAACTCGCCAACGGCAGGCAAAGCGGCGATGAAAGCGGTTCAGCTCCGTCTGGATCAAAATAACAGCGACCCGATCTTTGAAGTTCAACAGATGGCCAAGGGGCTGCCAGAACCGCTGAATCGTTGGGTAAGCGATCTGGCCGAGCAAGCCTGGCGGGTAGTGATGATGGAGGCGGTGCGCTCGCTGGAGGTTGAGTGGAATGAAACGGTGGTCAAACAATACCAAACCTACCTGGCAGGCCGTTATCCGTTTGATCCTGACGCGAAGCAGGATGTTCCGCTGAGCGAGTTTGAACGCTTCTTCAGGCCACAGGGTACGCTCGATGCCTTCTATCAGCAAAATCTGAAGCCTTTTGTCGAGAATAACCTCAGTAGCGGTAATGATGGCGAATTGCTGATCCGGGCTGATGTTCTTCAGCAGCTGGCGCAAGCCAAACGGATCCGCGACACCTTCTTCTCGGCACAAAATGGCCTGGGGACGCAATTTGCGATTGAACCGGTCATGTTGAGTGGCAACAAACGCCGTAGCGTACTGAACCTTGATGGGCAATTACTGGATTACTCGCATGGTAACAACAATACCGTGCATCTGGTCTGGCCAAACTCTATGCGTGCTGGGGTAGAAAGCAAGGTGACGTTAGTCCCGGATGATAACGATAAATCACCGCGCTCCATCGGTTTCAGCGGTCCGTGGGCACAGCTGCGACTGATCAATGCTGGTGAACTGACTAACGTGGGTACCAATTCGTTCGATGTTCGTTTCAAAGTGGATGGCGGAGAGATGACTTATCGTATTTATGTGGATGAGTCTGATAACCCGTTCGCGGGTGGTCTGTTCAGTAAGTTCACGTTGCCTGACACGCTGTATTAATTTTTGTCATACCACCTCTCTTATATGGCTGTGAGAGAGGCGTGCTAAGGATAAGTACGCATGAGCGAAACCTCAGAAGATATCGTCATTCAAACGGGTAGCGATCCCCGGCGTTGGCCGGAATTCAGTGCCCTGCGTGAAGAAATTAACAAAATTAATCACCCGGCACGGCCAGAGGTGAACTGGCGATTAATTGAATCGCTGGCATTGACACTGTTTCGCACTAATGGTGTGGACCTGCAAACGGCGGTGTATTACACCCTGGCACGCACCCACAAACATGGGTTGGCGGGTTTTACCGAAGGCTGCGAACTGATTTCCGGCATGGTGGTCAGCCAGTGGGGGCAGTTGTGGCCAGAGCAAACGCAGGCTCGCTCAGAGATACTGGAATGGTTCAATGCACGAGTGGGTAACCTGTTGCGGCAACAGGAGTTTGATACTGACGACTTGCGGCTGGTGTATCGTGCCGAACGCGCATTACAGTTGCTTTGTGACAAGCTGCAGCAGGTTGAGTTAAAACGCGTCCCGCGTATTGAAAACCTGCTGTATTTCATGCAGAACACGGCGAAAAGGCTTGAGGTTGCCAATGAGGCCGCGAAGCAAGCTCCTTCCGTGCCGCTGAAAATGCCGTCGATGGTGTATCTCTCTGTGCCGGAAACTGAACCGGTCCGTACCACCTTACCGTCCCCTGAGACCCTGCAGGAAGAGGAGTCGCAGCCTCACCCCAATGTCGAGGTACGGTTTGTGGCTCCACCGCCAATAAAACATTACTCAGTGATTTGGGGTTTTGGCGCGGGTGTCTTGTTCAGCCTGTTGACAGCTGCTGCGGTTTACTTTGTGCAAATCAAACCCATGCAACAGCAACTGACGGCACTGGCCGCGAAACCGGAAGGCTCAGTGCAGTTATGGCTGGCTCAGCCCAGTGTGGCGACCTACAGCCAGCAACTGAGCAACCTGGAAAACCTTTCACCTTTAGCCGGGCTGCGCACCGCCGATCTCTCGGTGGCAATGGCTCGCCAGCTGTGGCCGGCCGATCCGCATCAGGTGGCAGAAAGCCAGCGTTGGGAGCGACTTTTGCAGGCTCGCGTCGGCAGTAGTGTGGCCGACAGCAGTTACTTCCAGTTGCAGCAGCGGCTACAGGCCCTGTCAACGAAGCTTATTGAGCAGGAGCAGACTCGCGGAAGTCTGACAATTTCTTATTTGAAAACAGCGGTTTATCAAATGCAGGCCGAACTAAATCGAGAAGTGCCGCTGGAAGAGTTACTGCGCCAACTGTCTGTGGCAGTGGATAACCATCAGCCCGTTTCACCGGTGTTGTTGAAGCAGACAGACGAACGCTGGAATGCGTTACTCAGCCGTTATCACCAGGTAATGCTGCAGGCGGACGCTGCACATTAACATTCAGGAAGGAGAAGCTATGTTTGCAGATGATAAAAAGGCTAACGCCAGGGGTGGAGTGCAGCCGGAGAATATTATCGCCCCCGACGCGGCGCCATCGTTGAGTGGTGACCTGGCTGCAGAAGTCGCGGGCAGTGTGGGTGGGGCGGTGGGTGGCGTTGCCGGTAAACGCATCAGCCAGGCTGCCGGGGTGGCCAGAACAGCCCTGAATGCGAAAGACCAGCTACTGGCAGGTGA
>NZ_JBWKUK010000026.1:659-62773 GCF_059420805.1 Erwinia sp. GW821-FHT03D09 | reverse complement strand
GATGCTGATGCTGATGCTGATGCTGATGCTGATGCTGATGCTGATGCTGATGCTGATGCTGATGCTGATGCTGATGCGGATGCGGATGCGGATGCGGATGCGGATGCTGATGCGGATGCTGATGCGGATGCCGATGCGGATGCCGACGCCGACGCCGACGCCGACGCAGATGCGGATGCGGATGCCGATGCGGATGCTGACGCGGATGCCGATGCCGATGCTGACGCCGATGCGGATGCTGACGCCGACGCCGACGCAGATGCCGATGCCGACGCGGATGCCGATGCCGATGCGGATGCGGATGCTGACGCCGACGCGGACGCGGACGCCGATGCCGATGCCGACGCGGATGCTGACGCCGACGCCGATGCTGACGCCGATGCGGATGCGGATGCTGACGCCGACGCGGACGCGGACGCCGATGCTGACGCGGATGCTGACGCCGACGCCGACGCAGATGCCGATGCCGACGCGGATGCTGACGCCGACGCCGATGCGGATGCCGATGCCGATGCCGACGCGGATGCTGATGCTGATGCTGACGCCGATGCCGACGCCGATGCGGATGCCGACGCGGATGCCGATGCGGACGCCGATGCGGATGCGGACGCCGATGCCGATGCCGATGCCGATGCCGATGCCGATGCCGATGCCGATGCTGACGCCGACGCTGACGCCGATGCGGACGCCGATGCTGACGCGGATGCCGACGCCGATGCGGATGCTGACGCCGACGCCGACGCGGATGCCGACGCCGACGCGGATGCGGATGCTGATGCCGATGCGGATGCTGATGCGGATGCGGATGCCGATGCCGATGCCGACGCCGATGCGGATGCCGATGCCGACGCCGATGCGGATGCGGATGCGGATGCCGACGCCGATGCGGATGCGGATGCTGACGCCGACGCGGACGCCGATGCCGACGCGGATGCCGACGCGGATGCCGATGCCGACGCCGATGCTGACGCCGACGCAGATGCCGATGCCGACGCGGATGCCGACGCCGATGCTGACGCCGACGCGGATGCCGATGCTGACGCCGATGCCGATGCCGATGCCGATGCCGATGCCGATGCGGACGCCGACGCCGACGCCGATGCGGATGCTGACGCGGATGCCGATGCCGATGCCGATGCGGACGCCGACGCCGATGCGGATGCTGACGCGGATGCCGATGCCGATGCCGATGCCGATGCGGATGCCGATGCTGACGCCGATGCGGATGCGGATGCGGATGCGGATGCGGACGCGGACGCGGACGCGGATGCTGACGCCGACGCGGATGCTGACGCCGACGCGGATGCCGACGCGGATGCCGACGCGGATGCCGACGCGGATGCCGACGCGGATGCCGACGCGGATGCCGACGCCGATGCTGACGCCGACGCGGATGCCGATGCTGACGCCGATGCCGATGCCGATGCGGACGCCGACGCGGATGCTGACGCCGATGCGGATGCGGACGCAGATGCCGACGCGGATGCTGACGCCGACGCCGATGCCGATGCCGATGCCGACGCGGATGCCGATGCCGACGCGGATGCTGATGCTGATGCTGATGCTGACGCCGATGCCGATGCCGACGCCGATGCGGACGCCGATGCGGATGCGGATGCGGACGCCGATGCGGATGCCGATGCCGACGCGGATGCCGACGCCGATGCTGACGCCGACGCGGATGCGGATGCCGACGCGGACGCGGATGCGGATGCCGATGCCGATGCCGACGCGGATGCTGACGCCGATGCGGATGCCGACGCGGATGCTGACGCCGATGCCGATGCGGATGCTGATGCTGACGCGGATGCCGATGCCGATGCTGACGCCGACGCCGATGCCGATGCCGACGCGGATGCCGACGCGGATGCAGATGCCGATGCGGATGCTGACGCCGATGCGGATGCGGATGCGGATGCGGACGCCGATGCCGACGCCGACGCGGATGCCGACGCGGATGCCGACGCGGATGCGGATGCGGATGCCGACGCCGATGCTGACGCCGACGCCGATGCCGACGCGGATGCCGATGCCGATGCCGACGCGGATGCTGATGCCGACGCCGACGCCGATGCCGATGCCGATGCCGATGCCGATGCCGATGCGGATGCGGATGCCGATGCGGATGCCGATGCGGACGCCGATGCGGACGCGGATGCCGATGCGGACGCTGACGCCGATGCCGACGCGGATGCCGATGCTGACGCCGACGCCGATGCCGATGCTGACGCCGATGCGGATGCCGATGCTGACGCGGATGCGGATGCGGATGCGGATGCTGACGCCGATGCCGACGCGGATGCCGATGCGGACGCGGATGCTGACGCCGACGCCGATGCGGATGCTGATGCCGATGCCGACGCCGATGCCGATGCCGATGCCGATGCCGATGCGGACGCCGATGCCGACGCCGATGCGGACGCCGACGCCGACGCCGACGCGGATGCCGATGCCGATGCCGATGCCGATGCTGACGCGGATGCCGATGCCGATGCGGACGCCGACGCCGACGCCGACGCCGACGCGGATGCCGATGCCGATGCGGACGCGGACGCGGATGCTGACGCCGACGCGGATGCGGATGCCGACGCCGATGCTGACGCGGATGCCGATGCCGATGCTGACGCCGACGCGGATGCGGATGCGGATGCTGACGCGGACGCTGATGCTGATGCTGATGCTGATGCTGATGCCGACGCCGATGCTGATGCGGATGCCGATGCCGACGCGGATGCCGATGCTGACGCCGACGCCGATGCCGATGCGGATGCCGACGCCGATGCCGATGCTGACGCGGATGCCGACGCTGATGCCGACGCCGATGCTGACGCCGACGCGGATGCCGATGCGGATGCCGATGCGGATGCGGATGCGGATGCGGATGCTGACGCGGACGCCGATGCGGATGCCGATGCCGATGCCGACGCGGATGCCGATGCCGATGCCGATGCCGATGCCGATGCGGATGCTGACGCCGATGCGGATGCCGATGCCGATGCCGATGCGGATGCTGACGCCGATGCGGATGCCGACGCGGATGCGGATGCGGATGCCGATGCGGATGCCGACGCCGATGCTGACGCCGACGCCGATGCCGACGCGGATGCCGATGCCGATGCCGACGCGGATGCTGATGCCGACGCGGATGCCGATGCCGATGCCGACGCCGATGCGGATGCCGATGCGGATGCCGATGCTGACGCCGACGCGGATGCCGATGCTGACGCGGATGCGGATGCGGATGCGGATGCTGACGCGGACGCCGATGCGGATGCCGACGCCGATGCGGATGCCGATGCCGACGCGGATGCCGATGCCGATGCTGACGCCGACGCAGATGCGGACGCCGACGCGGATGCCGATGCGGACGCCGACGCGGATGCCGATGCGGACGCCGATGCGGATGCTGACGCTGACGCCGACGCGGATGCCGATGCCGATGCGGATGCTGACGCCGACGCGGATGCCGACGCGGATGCGGATGCGGATGCGGATGCGGACGCCGATGCTGACGCCGACGCGGATGCCGATGCCGATGCCGATGCCGATGCCGATGCCGATGCCGATGCCGATGCCGATGCCGATGCCGATGCGGATGCTGACGCGGATGCGGACGCCGACGCGGATGCCGATGCGGATGCGGACGCCGATGCTGACGCCGACGCCGACGCCGATGCCGATGCCGACGCGGATGCCGACGCCGATGCCGATGCCGATGCCGATGCTGACGCCGATGCGGATGCTGACGCCGATGCGGATGCGGATGCCGATGCGGACGCCGACGCGGATGCGGACGCCGATGCTGACGCCGACGCGGATGCCGATGCGGACGCTGACGCCGATGCCGACGCCGATGCTGACGCCGACGCGGATGCCGATGCGGATGCCGACGCCGATGCCGATGCTGACGCCGACGCCGACGCCGACGCGGATGCCGATGCGGATGCGGATGCGGATGCTGACGCGGACGCCGATGCTGATGCCGACGCCGATGCTGATGCTGATGCGGATGCGGACGCAGATGCCGACGCGGATGCTGACGCCGACGCAGATGCGGACGCCGACGCGGATGCTGACGCCGATGCGGACGCCGATGCCGATGCCGATGCCGACGCCGATGCTGACGCCGATGCCGATGCGGATGCCGATGCTGACGCCGATGCCGATGCTGACGCCGATGCCGATGCTGACGCCGATGCGGATGCTGACGCCGATGCGGATGCCGATGCGGATGCTGACGCCGACGCGGATGCCGACGCGGATGCGGATGCGGATGCGGACGCCGATGCTGACGCCGACGCGGATGCCGATGCCGACGCGGATGCCGATGCGGATGCCGATGCGGATGCCGATGCCGATGCCGATGCGGATGCTGACGCGGATGCGGATGCGGACGCCGACGCCGATGCCGATGCGGATGCTGACGCCGACGCGGATGCCGATGCCGACGCGGATGCCGATGCCGACGCGGATGCGGATGCCGATGCGGATGCCGACGCCGATGCGGATGCTGACGCCGACGCGGATGCTGACGCCGACGCGGATGCTGACGCCGACGCGGATGCCGATGCCGATGCCGATGCAGATGCTGACGCCGACGCGGATGCCGATGCTGACGCCGATGCCGACGTTGATGCACCTGACGCACCGGAAGGTCTCGTCGTTAATGCAGGCGGCCTGACCATCACCGGTACTGGTGAACCTGGCGCATCTGTTACCGTCTATGACGCTAACAACAATGTGATCAGCGTTCCGGGCACCGTGGTTGACGGAGACGGCAACTTCACCGTTACTCTGACTACACCTCAGACTAATGGCGAAACTCTGACCGTTACACTGACCGATGAAGCCGGTAACGAATCACTGCCTGGCACCGTTGAAGCAGACGACACCACACCTCCGGATCAGGTTCACGAGCTGAACGTGGCGGAAGACGGCCTGAGCATTACGGGTACTGGCGAACCAGGTGCGAGCATCACCGTACGTAATGCCGCCGGCACTGTGATCAGCGTGGCAGGAGCAATCGTTGGAGAAGACGGTAACTTCACCGTAACGCTGACTTCCGCGCAGACCAACGGCCAGGCGCTGACCGTCCAGCAGACCGATCCAGCGGGCAACCCATCGCCAACTGCACCAGTTACTGCCCACGACACTACGCCACCGGATGCTCCAACCGGACTGTCTATCAACGCGGCGGGTACGGTGATTACCGGTACCGGTGAAATCGGCTCTACGGTAACGATCAAGGATGCCAACGGCAATACTATCAGTCCGGCTAACGTTACCGTCGATAATAACGGCACCTTTACCGTTACGCTGACCACGCCACAGACTAACGGTACACAGCTGTCGGTTACGCTGACGGATGCAGCAGGTAACCCGTCAACGGCGACGTCGATCAAATCAGCGATCATCGTCACGGCAACGCCGGATACCGGGGAAGTGGACTTCCTGACCCATACAGGCAACGTGCAGTCTACGCCTATCGGCTCAAACACTCAGAATGCATTACTGAGTGTGGGTCTTGGGGCGAATCTGCTGAATATTACCCTTCTGGGTAGCAACCCGTATCTGCAGTTCACCGTAGGTGCGAATGAAACCCGAACCTTGACCGTAACAGGTACCGTTACCGGGGTTCAGGCTATCTCAACCGTTTCGGCGTATCTGTATCATGTGAATACCGATGGTTCATTAACCCGGGTTCAGAGTGGCCAGCTGTACCAGCTCCTTCTCGGCCTGGGCGGAACCAGCACGGGGTCACATACCTTCACCGTTTCCACGGCAGGGTCTTACGTTATTGCGATGAACTCAACCGGTGTCGCAGCAGCCACCACCAACACCATGAGTGTTGACGCAGCAACTGATCTTACCAACACGGTACTGACCAATTCCACCAGTACGACTGGCCAGCTGTTAGCCAATGACACCAGCTCCTCTACCGGTGAAATTCCAACAGGCACGCATGTCTCCACGGTGAACGGTACGACGATCGCGACCTCTGGTCTGACTACCATCACTAATGCGTACGGCTCTCTGGCTGTCAACGCGGCGGGGGATTACACCTTCACCCTGGCAGCCAACCTGAAAGTGAACTCGTTGCCAGCAACAACGACCTTTACCTATCAGGTCGTTGACTCGCATAACGTGACGACTTCATCAACGCTGACCATCACGCTGCACAACGGTGTGAATGTGCTCAGTGCGCTGATGGCGGTGGAATCCTTCGATACCGATGCTGAAGCCTCCGGCACCCTTCACGGCAACGTGCACGATGGCGATACCACCACTCATACCGGCGCAACGCTGAATATTGATGGTATCAGCCTGACGGATGACGGTACGGCATCAACCACCGTGGATGGCCTGTACGGTACGCTGACCATCAACGCTGATGGTACGTACAGCTATGAATTGAACGAAGGGATCACTGCGGCCGATATCACTTCTAAAGAAGTGTTCTCGTACTCGCTGGTCGAAACCGACGGTTCAATCACGCTGAACTCACTGACCATTGACCTGGCACCAGCGGTCACCGGCACCAGTGAAGATGACTCTGTTTCCGGCAGTGCCTACAACGACACCTTCACTCTGGGTGACGGGGCAGACACGGTGGTTTACCACCTGCTGGATCAGGATGACTCTACCGGCGGCAACGGTGCGGATACCTGGACCGACTTCACCGTCGGCGAAGACCACATCGATGTCAGTGAACTGCTGCAGGGCTGGGACGGTTCGGCCGCCACTATCGGTAACTATGTCTCGGTAGAACATACCGACGACGGCAATACCGTGGTGTCGATTGACCGTGACGGTGCAGGAACACAGTACGACTCAACCGAACTGATTACTCTCGAAAATGTGACCGTTACCCTGGACGAATTGCTGCAACAGCACAATACTTCCGTGTAACTAATGTTTGAGGGATATTTCAGTGGCACAGGGATGTGCCAAAAAATGTAACGTTATTTACTAACGGGGGTAGTGCAGCCGAGGGCTGCCGCACCCCCGTTTCCTGTTACGGTTTGCCTGAAGGAGTACGCGGATTGTTAAATATTTCAACAGTAAAATCCCGCAGACGGGTGAAGCATGTAAGAGATCAGCAACAGCGAACAGGAAAAAGAATTTCTATGATTCCTCGCGTAAAACGCAGTACGGCAGGCTTATTAATGCTGACCGGTGCTTTATTCCCACTAGCTCCGGCCCTGGCCGAAGAGCTGGATGAAGATTCCTCCTCGCGCATCAGCGCACAATACCTTGTTTCACAACAGGAACTACCCAGCCTGAACGGCGAAGTCACCGAACTCATTATCGAAAATACCAACCAGCCGCTGGATATTACCAAAGCGGTGCAGCGCGCGGTACAGTGGCACCCCACGATCAGTGAACAGGTGGGCAAGCTATTTGAGCAGTCCGAACAGGTGAACTACGCCCGTTCCAAGTACTACCCACAAATTAGCGGTGGGATGAATAACGGTATTACCAACACATACAGTGGACACGGTTACAGCCCGTCGCTGGTGCTTTCACTTTCGCAGATGCTGTATGACTTCGGAAAAGTTGACAGTTCGGTGCGTTCAGCGAATGCCGGCGTGGCACAACAGCAGGCAAAAGTATTGGTGAGCATCGATCAGGTTGCACACGATACGGCCGCCGCACTCGTTCAGGTTCAGGGCTATCAGGAGCTTGTCGCTATCGCGCAGGCGCAACTCGACTCGCTTGACGCCATCGGTGGCCTGGCCCGCGAGCGTAACGATCAGGGGGCCAGTTCCCTCTCCGATGTCGTACAGACCAACACCCGTATTGAAGGCGCGCGCGCCACGCTGATGCAGTATCGCGCGAACCTTGACCGCTGGCGCGCAACGCTGGCCACCTATCTCGGCTGGAAAGCCGTGAACCGCGTCAACAATGACTTCCCCGCAAAGCTGGGGAAAGCCTGTGAAGTTAACCAGGTTGACGATCGCTTAATTCCTTCCGTACTGGCTGCCTGGGCGCAGGCTAATCAGGCGCAGGCCCAGTTGGATTACGCCAATGCCCAGCGGATGCCGACCATCTCCCTGGAGCCGGAAGTCACTCATTACCTCAACGACCGCTATCCGAACAATCAGTCGCTGGATCGTACCCAGTACTCCGCTTATGTGCGGGTGCAGATGCCGCTGTATCAGGGTGGTGGTCTGGACGCACAGCGCGCTGCGGCGGCACACACGCTGGAAGCCGCCAATGCGATGGTCCGTTCTGCGCGACTCAACGCCCGGCAGCAGCTCAGCGCTTCACAGAACGAATCGCAGAGCCTTAGCACTACGCTGGCCATTCAGGCTCGCCAGCAGGCGCTGGGTGAAAAAACCCGCGAGCTGTATCAACAGCAGTATCTGCAGCTTGGCACCCGTCAGCTGCTCGACGTGCTGAACGCCGAGCAGGAAATTTATCAGTCCCGTTTTACCGAGCAGCAGACCATTGCCCAGCTGCGCACCCTGCAGCTGGACTGTCTGTACAGCACGGGGCATATCCGAAGTGCCTTTGCACTGGATAATCAGAAGATCCAGCAGGTGGAGATCCAACCATGAGTCAGCTGCACCAGGAACCTCTCGAACCCGATAACGGCGAGAATAATAATGAGAAAAGCCATCTTCACGACTGGGTGACTGCCATTGGACACATCGCCAGACACTACCGTCTGGAATATTCCCCCGGCGGCCTGCAGGCTGCGGCCAGCTGGCAGGTGGATAAACCCCTGGCTTCAGTGATCCAGAACCTCGGTCGCCAGGCCGGGTTGTCAGGACGTTTGCTGAATGAAAAAGACAGTGAGATCTCTAACTGGCGGCTGCCTCTGGTGATCCAGCTGAAAGACGGCCAGGTGGGAATAATCGAAAGCTATGACGGCATCGACAACGTCGGCGTCAGCTTTATCAGCGACGCCCAGCTGGTGACCCAGCTACCGTTTTCCAAACTGCTGCCGGAAATCCGCCATATTGCCGCCTTCCGACCGGTCGCTGTGGCAAAAGATATCCGCGCCGACCGCTATCTGGCCGAGTACACGCCGAACTGGTTACGCAACCTGGTGCTGCGCGATATCCGTCCCTACTGGTATGTGATGCTGGCCTCGCTGATCATTAATATTATGGCGCTGTCAGGCATCGTTTTCTCGATGCAGGTCTATGACCGGGTGATCCCGGCGCAGTCATACCCAACACTGTATGTACTGTTCGGCGGCGTGATGATCGCCATTATCTTCTCCTTTATTATGCGTATTGCCCGCGGGCATATTACCGACCTGCTGGGAAAACGCGCCGATTTGCGCGTCTCAGACCGCGTATTTGGCCACGCGCTGCGCCTGCGTAACAGCGCAGTCCCCCGCTCTACCGGCAGCTTCATTTCCCAGGTTCGCGAGCTGGAGCAGGTACGCGAAATGGTCACCTCCAGCACCGTTTCTGCCATCGTTGATATGCCGTTCTTTCTGCTGTTTATGGGCGTTTTGGTGGTGATTTCCCCGCATCTGGCGTGGATCGCACCGGTTGCCACGATCCTGATGCTGGTTCCCGGCCTGCTGCTGCAAAAGAAACTGGCCCGGCTGGCGCGTCAGTCCTCGCTGGAAACCACGCTGCGTAACGCCATTCTGGTTGAAAGCCTGCAGGGGCTGGAAGATATCAAGCTGATGCAGGCCGAGCAGCGCTTCCAGCAGCAGTGGAACAGCTATATTCAGATTACCGCGCAGTCCGGGGTGAAAACCCGCCGTTTGACCCAGGGGCTGATTAGCTGGGGAATGACCGTGCAGAACCTCGTGTATGCCACGGTGGTGATGATCGGCGCGCCAATGGTCATTGAGGGTGAAATTACTACTGGTGCGATCGTTGCGGCTTCGATGCTTTCTTCCCGCATGATTGCCCCAATGACCAATCTGTGCGGTGTGCTGGCCCGCTGGCAGCAGGTCAAAGCGGCGAAGGACGGCCTGGATAACATCATGCAGCTGCCAGTGGAAAACGGCGGCGATGAGGCCCGCGTCCACTGCGCCACTCTGTACGGCGACTACCAGTTCAAATCCGCCGTGTTCCGCTACGATCTGGATTCTAATCAGATACCGCTGCGGGTGGCCAAACTGGAGATTCGCCGCGGCGAGCGGATTGCGGTACTGGGCCGCAACGGTGCCGGTAAATCCACTTTCCTGCAGGCGCTGGCCGGCGGCGTAGAGCTGGCTGAAGGTGAACTGCGGCTGGACAACCTCAGCCTGCCGCATATCGACGTGGCCGATCTGCGCCGCAACGTCGGCCTGCTAACGCAGAACGCCCGCATGTTCCACGGTACGCTGCGCGATAACCTGACAATGGGTGCCCCCCACGCTCGCGACGAGGATATTTTCGCGGTGCTGGAAGTCTGCGGTGCCGCCGACTTTATTAAGCGCCTGCCGCTGGGGCTGGAACATAAAATTATGGAAGGCGGACTAGGTCTTTCCGGCGGACAGCGTCAGTCCATTCTGCTGGCGCGTATGCTGCTGCGCGATCCCAATATTGTCCTGCTCGATGAACCTACCGCTTCTCTGGATGAACATACCGAACGCGATTTCCTGCAGCGCCTGAGCGGCTGGCTGGCCGGTCGTACGTTAATTATTGCCACCCACCGCGCCGCCGTGCTGGAGCTGGCCGAACGGGTGCTGGTGTTGAAAGACGGTGCGCTGGTGATGGATGCACCGAAGGATAAAGCAATGAATCGTGCAGAAGAGAAAAAACGTACTCAGGAGATCGGTGATGAAAGCAAATTTGCCTGATCTGCCCGCCACGCTCGACGCGGCGCGCCTACCGGCTCCAACCTACAATGCCGCGGCCATTTCGCTGGCGGATGATGTTGATGGCATCCACAGCGATGAAGTCAAGCTCTCCAGCGCAACGCGGATTGTCTGGCTTTGCGGACTGATGCTGGCGGTGATCGGCGTCTGGGCGTGGTTTGGCACGCTGGACGAAGTGTCTAACGGTACCGGTAAGGTGATCCCCAGCACCCGCGAACAGGTCTTGCAGTCGTTGGACGGCGGTATTCTTGGCGGCCTGAACGTGCGTGAAGGTTCGCGAGTTGAAGCTGGCCAGATCGTAGCCTGGATGGACCCGACTCGCTCACAGTCCAACGTCGGTGAAAGTGCGGCACGCTATCGCGCCTCACTGGCCTCGGCTACGCGTCTGACTGCCGAAGTGAACGATCTGCCGCTGACCTTCCCGGCGGACCTGGACAAATACACGGAGCTGAAAGCATCAGAAACGCGCCTGTATAACACCCGCCGGGCGCAGCTCAACGATTCTGAGTCGCGGATTTCCGAAGCGCTGGACCTGGTGAAACGCGAACTGCAAATCACCGAAAGGCTGGCCACCACCGGCGCGGCCAGTAATGTGGAAGTGCTGCGTCTGCGCCGTCAGAAAGCAGACCTCGACCTGAAAATGACCGATCTGCGCTCGCAGTACTATGTGCAGGCGCGGGAAGAATTATCGAAGGCCAATGCCGAAGTCGATACCCTTGCCGAGGTGATTAAAGGCCGCGCGGACTCCGTTGATCGACTGACCGTTCGCTCACCGGTACGCGGCATCGTCAAAAATATCAAAGTGAACACCATCGGCGGCGTTATCCCCCCTAACGGCGATCTGATGGAGATCGTACCGCTGGACGGTCGCCTGCTGATCGAAACCCGCCTGTCGCCGCGCGACATCGCCTTTATCCACCCCGGCCAGGATGCCCTGGTCAAGATCAGCGCCTACGATTATGCCATTTACGGTGGGCTGCACGGCGTGGTTGAAACGATTTCCCCGGACACCATCCAGGACGAAGTGAAGCCCGAGATTTACTACTACCGCGTATTTATCCGCACGGATGTTGACTATTTGCAGAATAAAAATGGCAAACGATTCTCCATTTCACCGGGAATGATCGCGTCGGTTGATATTAAAACCGGCGAGAAAACCGTTATGGATTACCTGTTTAAACCGTTTAACCGCGTAAAAGAAGCGCTCAGAGAGCGTTAATAGTCTCTGGAGGAGATGAGATGTCATTAAGCAAACTCTTGCAGGCAGCCCGTATTTCTGCCGAAAGTGTGACGACCACAGCGCTGCCGGAAGGTCATCCCGGCTGGGTACTCTTTTTCAGTCTCTGTCACGGTAATAAACGTGCGCATGTCCATATTGCCAGCGGCAACAGTTTTGAACAGGCCTGGAGTCATGGCGCGGAAGCGCTGCAAAAATGGAATAAAAAACAGAGCCGTAAGCCGCTCTGGCTGCGGGTTGATGTGGTAGATCAGGTCCGCGCGGTAAGCTGGGAAGATTTACAGCGTGAATTCGGCAAGACCAAGCGTAACTACTTTGGCTGCGGGCTGTCGCTGGACAGTCAGTTTACCCTCGCCATGCTGCCTCAGGAGCTGTGCGCCAACGCCGTGCTGTACGAAGGCAATAAGAACCTGGCGACGCCGAACGTGATTAATCTGGCAAGCTATGGCCGTCAGCGCTTTGGCCAGCCGTTACAGTGGCCGCAGCGTGACGACGAAACGATCTGGTGCTTTACAACCAGCGGCGTATTTACCGACGGCACTCAAACCCTGCCGCTGGAAAATCGCGGACTGAACGCAGGCTATCGCCGCATCGATAACTGGCCGGGCGAGACGCTGCCTGAGGTGATTGACAGCGCCACCAGCTTCCTGGCCGAACAGGTGAAATCCTCCGGTGAGTTTTACTACGGCTGGTTCCCCTGCTTTGACCGCCCTATCGACTCCTATAACGCGCTGCGCCATGCCAGCTCGACCTATGCCCTGCTCGAAGGCTGGGAGAAAAGCCAGCAGCCGCAGCAGATGGAAGCGGTTGAGCGCTCGCTGCGCTACCTGACCGGCAAGCTGATCCACACGCGCAAACTGCCGGACGGCAGCGACGCCGATTTCCTCGTGGATACCGGGAATGAGATCAAGCTGGGCGGTAACGCCGTCTGTATTCTGGCGATGGCGAAATACACCGAGCTGACCGGGGATGAGCGCTATCTGGCGCAAATGGAGCGGCTGGCAAACGGTATCGGTTTCATGCAGACCGATAAGAAGTCGTTTGTGCATGTGCTGAACTACCCCAGCCTGTCGGTGAAGGCGGAGCAGCGCATCATCTATTACGACGGAGAAGCGGCGTTTGCGCTGATGCGGCTGTACGGCATTACTCGCAATCCACGCTGGCTGGAGATCGTCGAGCGCGCGTTTGACTACTTTATTGAGAATAAGCACTGGCAGGCGCACGACCACTGGTTGAGCTACTGCGTTAATGAACTGACGCTGTATCGCCCGGAAGAGCGCTATTTCAAGTTCGGGCTGGATAACGTGAGCGACTATCTGAATTTTGTGCTGACGCGTATCACCACTTTCCCAACGCTGCTTGAGCTGATGATGGCGGCGCAGAAAATGATCGTGCGGATGGCCGCCGACGAGCGCCACTGTCACCTGCTGTTTGACTTCAACCTGAATAAATTCTACGAAGCACTGGAGTTCCGCGCCCGCTACCTGCTGAACGGCTTCTTCTGGCCGGAACTGGCCATGTTCTTTAAAAATCCAGAGCGCATTGTTGGCAGCTTCTTTATCCGCCACCACAGCTTCCGAGTGAGGATCGATGATGTTGAACACTATCTTTCAGGCTATGTCGCCTACCATAACTATCTGCGCCAGCCATCCCATGAACAGGCGACCGCTGTGAAGGCCTCGGTAGCGTCTAAGGCGCTTGCTGCACGCGGTGGACCGCGCAAATCCGGCGATCCACGTGTACTGTTCCTGTGTGAAAACCTGCGTAACGTCGGTAACGGCGTTGAAGTGGCGACAATGCGCCGCGTCAGGCTGTTTAAAGAGTATCTCGGCGTGGTGCCGACCATCCTGATTTCATCATTTAACCCGGCGCTGGAAGAAACAACGGAGGCCTTTAAGGCCGCCGGTAAGCTACCGGTAGAAACCCAGGTGATGAGCATTTACCAGTGGCTGTCGCCGCTGTGCGATAGCAAAAAACTCGCGCCGCTGGCGGCGATCCCGCAGGGCGTGCTGTTACGTTCCACGGGGACTAAAGACGCGCCGCTGCGCGTATTGCAGTATGCGCTGCCGGGGCGTGAGGGCGAGCTGAGCTTCGAAGATTATGTCGATAGCCGCCAGCGTATCGTTCTGCGCAAGCACTATACCCAGCGCCAGCAGAGCAGCCTGTTGTCCAGCATTGAAGTCGGCCAGCCAAACGGCAAGAAACTGAGCTGGCGCAGCGATGCAGCATTTGTCGCGGCGCTGGCGATTATGTGCCTCGATCCGCGTACTGAATGGCACTTCCTTGTGGATAAAAACCGTCCGTGGAGTGAATTTATTCGCCTTGCGCCGCATCTGCACTGCAACGGCACGCTGACCTCGCTGTTCCACTCTACTCACCTGCTGGCCAATGGCAAGCTGAAAGCGGGCTATGCGCGCATACTCGACAGCGAGAAAAACATCGACCAGCTGGTGGTTCTGACCGACGGGCAGCAGCAGGCGCTGCTTAACGGCGGTTTCCCGGCTCAGCGCCTGCGTACCATCCCAAACCACATTGATAATCCGCAGGCGACGAAAAAGATCAGCAAGAAGGCCAGTAAAAATGTGGTGTATATGGCCCGCTACTCAGAAGAAAAGCGCCACGGACTGCTGCTGCGGGTGTTTGAAAAAGTGCTGAAGGCGGTACCGGATGCGCAGCTGCATACCTGGGGCGTTGGCCCGCTGCGTGCTGGCCTGATTAAACAGGTACAGGACAAAGGGCTGACGCAAAATATTCATATCAACGGCTTCTCCGCCGATGTCGAAGGCATCCACCGTCAGGCATGCTGCGCGGTGCTGTGTTCAGATCAGGAAGGTTTCTCGCTGTTTGGTCTGGAAGCGCTGGCTTACAGCACGCCGCTGGTCAGCTTTAACGTCGATTACGGTCCGCGTGATCTGCTGGGC
Organism: Erwinia sp. GW821-FHT03D09; assembly: GCF_059420805.1. Classification (NCBI taxonomy): domain Bacteria; kingdom Pseudomonadati; phylum Pseudomonadota; class Gammaproteobacteria; order Enterobacterales; family Erwiniaceae; genus Erwinia; species Erwinia sp. GW821-FHT03D09. The sequence continues at coordinate 47,841 of NZ_JBWKUK010000026.1, read as the reverse complement.
AATTTCAAAGCGGGCGTACTGGTCGAAGATGGCAACGAGCAGGCGCTGGCGGATACGCTGATAGACCTGCTGGAGCATCCGGGCAAACTGCGCACCATGCGCGGAGCAGCTGCACGCAGCGCGGCACGCTTCTTTACGCCGGTGGTGGCCGAGAAATGGCGGCAGTGGTGGGATGATATACGCCAGCTGGCGGCCGATCGCGAACAGCAGGCGCTCCCAGTCAGCCAGGAACGCGCAGCAATCGGGCAATAAAGCTTTGCCCTGCCGTCACAATCGGCATCAGGAGCATCATTGCCTAAGGCATAACACGCTTTATTCAATCGTTAACGGGGCGGTTTTCCGCCCCGACATCGCCATCATCCGCGATTTTTCTGCTCGTACTCATACCCAAGCGCATATCACCGTTCTGATTGGTTAAGAAAACACACGATCTTTATTGTGCTTATCGGCGTACCCTTACCACTTCAGGGGCTTTAACATCACACAGGTTCTGCTACCTGGACGAAATGACGTGATGTCTTCTTAAGAATTAACTGAGATGAAATATCGCTGAAGTCGTTGTTGGCACCAGCTCGGGTAAAAATTCGCCGCAATTTGGTGGCATAGCAGGCAATTCTTCGTAAAGAAAGTTCAACAAAGATAAATCCCGGTTTCATCCGAGGCTATTATGAACATATAATGTGCAGCCGGTCACAGTTGACCAGTATTGGGTCGTTTATCAACAGTCTACATGGCGCTACACCTGAAATAATATGAAAAAAAGCATCCGTGCATTTGTCACCCTGTTTCTGGCCGCAGCGGCGTTCAGCCACTCAGCCTTAGCCGTGGTTTATCCGCTTCCGGCCGCCAACAGCCGCCTGATCGGACAGAACCTGGAAATCACAATTCCTGAAGACAGCAAGCTGCCGCTGGAAGCTTTTGCTGCGCAGTACCAGATGGGTCTGAGCAACCTGATGGAAGCTAACCCAGGCGTTGACGTTTATCTGCCGAAAGCCGGCAGCAAACTGATTATTCCTCAGCAGCTGATCCTGCCAGACGCTCCGCGTGAAGGCATTGTGATCAACAGCGCTGAAATGCGCCTGTACTACTATCCGAAAGGCACGAAAACCGTTGTTGTACTGCCAATCGGCATCGGCGAATTGGGTAAAGATACGCCTGTTAACTGGACCACGTCCGTTCAGCGTAAAAAAGACGGTCCGACCTGGACCCCAACCAAGAAAATGCACGAAGAGTATGCCGCGCGCGGTGAGTCTCTGCCTGCCGTTTTCCCGGCTGGCCCGGATAACCCGATGGGTCTGTACGCACTGTATATTGGCCGTCTGTACGCGATTCACGGTACCAACGCCAACTTTGGTATTGGCCTGCGCGTAAGCCACGGCTGCGTGCGTCTGCGCGCGGACGATATTAAATGGCTGTTCGACAACGTGCCGGTTGGCACGCGCGTGCAGTTTATCGATCAGCCGATTAAGGCAACGGTCGAGCCGGACGGTTCTCGCTATGTTGAGATCCACAACCCGCTGTCGCAGACCGAAGAGCAGTTCCAGTCCCGCGAGCCGGTTCCACTGACGCTTACCGCTGCGGTAACGAAAATGGTTAGCGATGCCAGCGTTAACACCACCAGTATGGAAGACGCGCTGAAAGCACGTTCCGGTATGCCAGTAAAAGTGAATGGTGAAGCCGATGCCAGCGCTCCGGTTGCCGTGCCCGAGCAGGAAGGTGCACTGCCGAAAGAAGAGCCGATGACGCCGGTCACTCCGCAGGGTGCCAACGTGGTTGATTCCGTTACCGGTGACGCCACTGCCGCTGCGCAGCAGCCAGCAGCTGAACAGGCCGCAGCTGAGCAGCCAGCAACCGAGCAGTCTGTACCGGCAGCGACCGATGCATCTGCGGAAAGCAACGCACAGACCATTCCAGGCCTGAGCCAGCCGGGTCCAATCTACAGCACGCCGAAATCCTGATTCGCATCAGGGGCCTTTCACTGGCCCGGTGATTAAAACTGCACCTGAAAGGCGGCAAGGGCCGCTGATTAAGATGCAGTTTTTTATGCCGTAAACCTTCACTTGCAGAATAATAAACACCCTCTCCAGGGTGGCGGCGTACTTCTTAATCTGCACATCACCGGATAGTGTTCTGCTTCTATTTAATCGCCCGTAATTTATAAAATCACTATTGGGTGAGATTTATCTCAATAACTGATTTAATGAATGAAAATCCGATTTAAGCGCACGGAATGAGTGGTACTGACCAGGCTGATCGCAATAGCTTAGTGTTGCGTTAGCGTTAATTTGCTGATGCCCTCGACAACAATAGGCTTTGGAGAACCCATGTTGTTCTCACCGCTGGCGTTTGTGTCTCGGCCAGCATTTCCACCGGGAAAGGATGCCACCCTTTCCCTTTTTTTTATCCCGGTTCCCGCCGCCGAAGTACCAGCCAGGCTGCCGCACAGCTAAACACCACCACTAACAGCACGAAACCATGCGGATTGCCCGATAGCGGTATCCCTCCCACATTCATGCCGAAAAAACCGGCGACCAGATTAATGGGCAGCGCCAGCACGGTAATCAGCGTCAGGGTAAACAGCGTGGCACTCTCCTCCCGGCTTTCACGCGCATCAAAAATGACGTCGTTCAGCACCGCCATCAACGCATCGTTCTGCCGCTCAATGCGGGTACTGTGTGAACCGTGCTGGATCTCGTCGAAGAACTCTTCGTCAACGGCAAAATGGGTTTGTAGCCAGCGCGCAGCAGCAGCGTGATTAAGATTAACGTGAAGCCACAGAAAGCTATCTTCCGTGCTGCTCTGGCTGTTCCATGCCTCACACGACTGCTGTACGGTCAAACTTTGCGGCTCGCGGCCGTTGAAAAACTGATAGCCATAAATCAGGCCGGAAACATCATCACTAAAGTCGGGTTTTTACCGCACCAGCGGCAGGCGTTGAGTCATAGATTTACCAGGCTAAAACAGGGCCGCAATAACCCTATCCTGACCTATGCAGATGACAGTTTTGTTACCGTCGCCGCCGGATGAGCAATTATTCGCCCGCTTCGTCATTTAGTTGTCATTAAAACTGCGTATTACCGGAGAGTAATTCTGTTTAACAGCACAATGACTTCTTTTTAACCTTACCGGGGGTAAGCGAGAATGGCGATGCAAGGTAATGATTTCTCCATTGAGAATATTAACCAGCGCCTGCTGCAGGAGTTCTACGACAGCTACGACGAAGAGCTGGAGATGGAGCTTGACGATCTGCGTTTCGGCGACGGCCGCGAGCCTGAACCGGGTGAAAAGGCCTGGCGTAAGCACTATTTCCGCGAGCTTCTGCGCCTGCAGGGTGAACTGGTCAAACTGCAGGATTGGGTCACGCGTACCGGGCACCGCCTGGTGATTATTTTTGAAGGCCGCGATGCCGCGGGCAAAGGCGGGGTGATTAAGCGCATTACCCAGCGCCTTAACCCGCGTACCTGCCGCGTTGCCGCCCTGCCCGCGCCTAACGATCGTGAACGCACCCAGTGGTATTTCCAGCGCTATATCGCTCACCTTCCGGCCGCAGGAGAAATGGTGCTGTTTGACCGCAGCTGGTACAACCGAGCGGGCGTTGAGCGAGTGATGGGCTTCTGCAATGAACAGGAAGTGGAAGAGTTTTTCCGCAGCGTGCCGGAGTTTGAAAAGATGCTGACGCGCAGCGGAATTCAGATCGTTAAATACTGGTTCTCCATTACCGATGAAGAGCAGGAGCTGCGCTTCCTCAGCCGTATCCACGACCCGTTAAAACAGTGGAAGCTCAGCCCGATGGACCTGGAAAGCCGCCGCCGCTGGGAAGAGTACACCGAGGCGAAAGAAGAGATGCTGGAGCGCACCAATATTGACGAAGCGCCCTGGTGGATCGTGCAGGGCGTGGACAAAAAGAAGGCGCGCCTGAACTGCATCAGTCATCTGCTGCGCCAGATCCCGTATGAAGACACGGAGCAGAAAACCTTCACCCTACCGCACCGCGAGCGCCACGATAAGTACCGCCGCAACCCGGTGCCGGAAGAGATGATCGTGCCGGAAATTTACTGATCTGGCTGGGGGGATTGACCTTCCCCCCGCATCAACATTCTGACAATCAGCGCCAGCGCAATCAGCACCACGCCCGCAGCCGCCAGATAGATAGTATCAATTCCCCAGTGTCCAATCAGCAGGCCCGCCAGCGGCCCGGTGATCCCCAGACCGCAGTCGAGAAAGGCAGAATAGAGCCCCAGCGCCGATCCCTGATTTTGCGGCTTAACACGCCGAATCGCTTCCACGCCCAGTGCCGGGAAGATCAGTGAGAAGCCGGAGCCGGTGAGAAACGCCCCAAGATCCACCATCCACACGCTGCTCGCCTGCCAGATAATCAGCAGGCCAACGCACTCGATAGTGAATGACACCAGCGAAACGCGCATGGCCCCAAAGCGGCTGATGCTGTTGTTAAACAGCAGGCGCATCAGTATAAACCCGCAGCTGAACAGCGTCAGCGAGAAGGCCGCACCGCTCCAGCCGTGATGGCTGAAATAAAGTGTGATAAAGGTGGCAATGGTACCGAAGCCCACCGTGCCCAGCCCCAGGCACAGACCGTAGATCCAGATTTTGCCAAAGACCTGGCTGAACGGGGTGCGTTCGCCCACCTGCACTTTGACCGCCGGACGGCGCGTTGCCATCCAGAATCCGAAAATGGCCATCACAACGATCAATCCGGCAAAGCCAGGAATACCAAACAGCGAATTCAGCATCACCCCCAGCGGCGCCCCCATCGCCATCGCCAGATAGGTGGCGACGCCGTTCCAGGAGATCACCCGGGCGCTCTGCACCGTACCCACGACGTTAATCCCCCACAGAATCGATCCGGTGGCTGTCAGACTTTCACCGAAGCCCAGCACTACTCGCCCTGCGGCCAGCAGCAGCAGGCTGACAAGGGGAGAAGTATTAAACACCACTGCCAGAATACTCAGCGCGCCGCTGGCACCGCACAGCACCAGCCCGGCCAGCACCACTTTTTTTGGTCCGAGCAGATCGGCATAGCGACCGGCCTGCGGGCGGCTAATCAACGTGGCGAAGTACTGCAGACTGATGATAAGTCCGGCAACAAACGAACTGTATCCCAGCTGGTTATGCACATAGCCCGGCAGCACTGCCAGTGGCAGACCGATGGAGAGGTAACAAAAAAAGGTAAAAACCACCACGGAGATAATGCGTTTATTAAGCTGGGCATTGGTTAATGCCGGAATTGCAGACATAGCAGAGCCAAAACAGGTTGTAATAGTCGCTATATCATACCCTTAGCTTGCTAACAGATCCCGCGAAGAATCGCGATAAGTTATGTCAAAAACAGGATTTTTATTCCCAGCAGCGAATGTTAAACGCTTATTGCCGTTGAAGCTTAGGCTGAACGAGTTCATTTACCGGAGATTTTATCATGAGATTTAAAGGAAAAGTGGCGATCGTGACCGGCGGTGCCAGCGGAATTGGCGCAGCGACCGTTCAGCGGCTGGCATCAGAAGGTGCTGCGGTAGTTATTGCCGACTTGAATGAGACGGCGGGTAAAAAGCTGGAAAACCGCCTGAACAGCGAAGGTCATCAGAGCCTGTTCTTTAAGATTAACGTCACCGACGCCCAGCAGAATCAACAGTTGATCGAGAAGACGGTCGCGCGCTTTGGCCGCCTGGATATTGTATTTGCCAATGCCGGTATCGCCGATGATGCCCCCGCCGACGCGCTTTCGCTGGAGAAATGGCGCAAAACCATTGATATCAACCTTACCGGCGTTTTTCTGTTGGATAAGGCCGCCATAGAGTACTGGCTCGCGCAGCAGCAGCCTGGCGTTATCGTTAACTGCGGCTCAATTCACAGTTGGGTAGGGAAACACGGGTTGAGCGCCTATTCCGCGGCGAAAGGCGGCGTGAAGTTGCTGACGCAAACCCTGGCAATAGACTACGCTGCGAAGAATATACGTGTGAATGCCGTTTGCCCTGGCTACATAGATACCCCGCTGCTCGATCCACAGGGAGCGGCGGCAAAAGCCGAGCTGGTGAAACTGCATCCGGCAGGCCGCCTTGGCCGCCCGGAGGAAGTTGCCAGCGTGGTCGCGTTTCTCGCCAGCGATGATGCTTCATTTATTAACGGCGCCGCCCTGCTGGTGGATGGCGGTTACGTTGCCCAATAAGCCACATTAAGCGGCGGGCGAGGCGGGCCGGAAAGTGAGGCAGCCAGATGAGCGCGCGGGATAACACGGTGATATTTCAATCCCCGGCGTAGCCAGGAAAATCGATTACCGGTGCCCTGCCGGGGCTCAGACGCGAATATTGCCGATCGCCCGCGCGATATCTTTTGAGGTGCCCAGCGCGCGAATTTCAGCGAACAGCCCGCTGGCTTCTTCGTATTCCTTACGCAGATAGCCCAGCCACTGCTTGATGCGCGCGACGTGGTACAGGCCGGTATCGCCCTGTTTTTCCAGCAGGACGTATTTCTTCAGCAGCATCACGACGTCGTTCCACGGCATGCGCGGTTCATTGTATTTAATCACCCGGCTAAGATTCGGAACGTTCAGCGCGCCGCGTCCGATCATCACCGCATCACATCCGGTCGTCGCCAGGCAGTCCTGCGCGCTCTGCCAGTCCCAGATTTCGCCGTTGGCGATCACCGGAATCGTTAAGCGTTGACGAATTTCACCAATCGCTGCCCAGTTAATGCGCTCGGCTTTGTAACCGTCTTCTTTGGTGCGGCCGTGTACGGCAAGCTCGGTCGCGCCCGCCTGCTGTACCGCATCGGCGATTTCAAACTGGCGATCGCCGGAATCCCAGCCGAGTCGAATTTTTACCGTCACCGGCAGATGAGCAGGAACGGCGGCACGCATAGCCTTCGCGCCCTGATAAATCAATTCGGGATCTTTTAACAGCGTGGCCCCGCCGCCGCTGCCGTTGACCGTTTTAGACGGGCAGCCGCAGTTGAGATCCACCCCCCATGACCCCAGCTCCACCGCTCGTGCGGCGTTTTCCGCCAGCCATTCCGGGTACTGGCCCAGCAGCTGAATACGCACCAGCGTACCGGAAGGCGTCCGGCTGGCGTGATCCAGTTCAGGGCAAAGGCGAGAAAAACATTTCACCGGCAGCAGTGCATCCACTACCCGCAAAAATTCGGTAATACAGAGATCGTAATCGTTGACGTCGGTCAGCAGTTCACGCACCAGCGAATCGAGAACGCCTTCCATCGGGGCAAGTAGCACGCGCATGGTAAACCTGTGGATTGTAAAAGGGGGAACCGGGCGGTTCCCCCGAATGAATTAGCCGTTGTTGCCAGGATTAGCACGACGCTGACGGGTACGGTTTACGCGTGGTGCACCGTTGCCACCTTCAGGGCGAGCACCGCGTGCTGCACCGGAACCGCTAGCCGCGCTGCCGCCGTTGCCCTGACGACGCTGTTCGCCGCCGTTGCCCTGGCGGCGCTGCTCGCCACCGTTGTTGCCGCTGCCGTTACCGCTACGGTTGCCACCGGCGCTACGTCCACCGCCACTACGCTGGCCCGGGGCACCGCCGCGACCACGACCACCGCCGCCACCTGCGCCACCGCGCTGCTGACGACCGTTAACGATCGGCTCAGCCTTGATCGTTGGGTCCGGCTCGTAGCCGTCAATCGCCAGACGCGGGATCTCACGCTTCAGTACGCGTTCAATATCGCGCAGCAGTTTGTGTTCATCCACGCAGACCAGCGACAGCGCTTCACCCACCGCCGCCGCGCGACCGGTACGACCAATACGGTGTACGTAGTCTTCCGGCACGTTTGGCAGCTCGTAGTTCACCACGTGCGGCAGCTCTTCGATGTCGATACCGCGCGCGGCGATATCCGTTGCCACCAGCACGCGGATTTTACCGTCTTTAAAATCGCTCAGCGCACGGGTACGCGCACCCTGGCTTTTATTTCCGTGGATCGCGGCGGCGGTGATGCCATCTTTATTCAGCTGCTCGGCCAGGTGGTTAGCACCGTGTTTGGTGCGGGTAAATACCAGCACCTGCTGCCAGTTACCGCTACCGATCAGCTGCGACAGCAGTTCCCGCTTGCGTTTTTTATCTACGAAATGAACGTGCTGGGTAACCTGCTCGGATGCGGTGTTACGCCGCGCGACTTCCACCTGCTCCGGGTTGTGCAGCAGTTTTTCCGCCAGGGATTTAATCTCATCAGAGAAGGTGGCGGAGAACAGCAGGTTCTGACGTTTTGCCGGCAGCTTGGCCAGCACGCGGCGGATATCGTGAATAAAGCCCATATCCAGCATGCGGTCGGCTTCATCCAGCACCAGAATTTCAACCTTAGACAGGTCAAGCGCGTTCTGATGCTCAAGATCCAACAGACGGCCTGGCGTGGCGACCAGTACGTCAACGCCACCGCGCAGCTTCATCATCTGCGGGTTAATACTCACGCCGCCAAATACCACCAGCGAGCGAATATTCAGATATTTGCTGTACTCAGCAACGTTTTCACCGACCTGCGCTGCCAGCTCGCGGGTTGGGGTTAAAATCAACGCACGAACCGGGCGGCGGCCCTTGGCGTACGGGTTTTCGCTGCTGAGAAGCTGCAGCAGAGGCAGGGTAAAACCGGCGGTTTTACCGGTGCCGGTCTGGGCGCTGGCCATCAGATCGCGACCGGAAAGCACTACCGGGATTGCCTGACGCTGAATCGGCGTTGGCTCGTTATAGCCCTGTTCAGCAACAGCGCGAAGAATATCGGCATTAAGGCCGAGAGAATCAAATGACATAAAGTTGACTGACTCCGGGTCCGCCCTGACCGCAAAGCGGTGTAGTTTCCAGGGGGAGAATATGACGCCAGGATTGTCCTGACGCTTGAATGAGAGCACAAACCACGGTGCGTAAGCGGCAGATTATAACAGATCCCCTCGCTCTACAGGGAGTTATTCTTGGTACTGAAATCCTAAAAAAGATGCGGGTATCATGGGAGGCTTACGGGGAAATTTAGTGGATAAAATAACGGGCCACCGAAGTGGCCCGTCTGGGATTAACGCTGGCGGTGGCGCGAACGCGCCGGCTCTTTCGCCAGTAGCGAAACGACCGCCGGACCGGCCAGCATCACAACCCCTACGGCACCGAGCAGCAGGTTATTGTGAATCACCCGCGACAGTACCAGCAGCACTAACATCGCTGCACCGAAATAGTAAGTAGTTGTAACATCTTCAAGGAAATCGCCAATGCGCCGTAAACCCGGTACGCGTTGCGTTAACAGCATGGCGGCAAACACGCTGGCATACATCGCCAGCAGCAGCAGGCTAACCTGCAGCAGCGCATGGTGCTTCCATCCCCACACCAGTGCGGCAATCAGCAGCAGGTGTAGCGCGATGTGTAAACAGTTTTGCCCAGTGACAATCTGAATACGATTAGACCATTTCATTTATTTCTCCCGGCGGTCCATGACTGGCCGCCCAAGCATGTTACTGACACAGGCCAGTAACGCAGTTCTCCAGACTAACTCAACTTTCGGACAAATCCGCAAAAAAAAGCGCAATTAAGCACTCTTTTGTGACAAGGACTACACTTTACTCTTCACAAGTTGAAAGGGAGAGCGCGCTGATTATGTCACAAAATGCGCAAGGATTTTCATTTTAAATCCTGATGATTAATACACATATGGGTTTTACCCCCTTTAACCGACGTTTTATCCTGCCAGAACTGCGTGATGCAGTACGTGCTACCGGGGCCGATATTGTTCTCTTACAGGAGGTGATGGGCAGCCACCATCTGCATGCGCTGAAGGTGGAAAACTGGCCCGGCGTGCCGCATTACGAATTTCTTGCAGATTCGATCTGGCAGGACTTCGCCTGTGGCCACAACGCCGTCTATCCAGATGGGGATCACGGGAATGCCGTGCTCTCTCGCCTGCCCATTACCCAATTTGAGAATCGCGATATTTCCATTGCGGGAACTGAAAAGCGCGGCATCCTGCACTGCCAGATCGCCCTGCCCGGAAAAGCGGGAACGCTGCACGTTTTCTGTGTGCATCTGGGGCTTCGCGAAGCCGATCGCCGTGCTCAGCTGCTGAAGATCTGTCAGATGGTAAACGAACTGTCGCCCGATGCTCCGGTGGCGATCGCCGGGGATTTTAACGACTGGCGGCAGCGTGCCAACGATATGTTGCAACGCCAGGCGGGCCTGGAAGAGGTGTTCAGCCGGCAGCGCGAACGACCGACACGAACCTTTCCTGCACGCTTTCCGCTGTTACGGCTGGACCGCATTTACGTGTGCAATGTCAGTATCAGTCATCCGCAAACTATCCCGCTACGCCCGTGGTCACACCTCTCCGATCACGCGCCGCTGGCGGTGGAAATCCATCTATGAAACCAGCCTGGCGTGAAGGCAACAGCATCAGACTGCTGGAGAACGGTGAGGAATTTTTCCCTCGGGTCTTCGGCGCAATTCGGCGGGCGCAGCACAGCCTGCTGCTGGAAACGTTTATTTTGTTTGACGATGTTGGCAAAACGCCAGGTGATGCTGGTGTCGTTTATCTGTTACGCCTTTAACCTGACGCTCAGTACCTGGGTTGGCGGCGTGGCGATGCGTTATCGCCTTTACTCACGACTGGGATTAAGCAGCAGTACCATTACCCGAATTTTCACCCTCAGCATTGCCACCAACTGGCTGGGCTACGTGCTGGTATCCGGCATCGTGTTCAGCGCGAGTATGGTAAAAATCCCCGCCGGATGGTTTATCGGTTCGGGCACGTTACGAGCTATCGGTATCGGGCTGCTGCTGTTTGTGTTTGTCTATCTTCTACTGTGTGCCTTTTCACGCCGCCGCCGCTGGAGCATAAAAGGGCACAAGCTGGCGCTGCCTTCGCTGCGTATGGCGCTGGTACAGTTTGCGGTATCCAGCGCTAACTGGCTGGTGATGGGAGCGATTATCTGGCTGCTGCTGATGCAGAAAGTCGATTTTCCGCAGGTGCTGGGCGTGCTGCTGATCAGCAGTATTGCCGGAGTGCTTATTCATATTCCTGCCGGGATCGGCGTGCTGGAAGCAGTTTTTCTGGCGCTGCTGCGCGGTGAGCCTGTTACTCACGGCACGATTATTGCCGCGCTGCTGGCCTATCGCCTGCTCTATTTTATCGCCCCGCTGCTGCTGGCGCTGGTGCTGTATCTGTGGCTGGAGAGCCGGGCAAAATCGCTGAGAGAAAAGAATTTATCGGCGTGAAATAAAGCGGTCCGGGGAGGTACCCGGGACCGCTAACAGATAGAATCAGCGGCGGTTGCCAAAAATCCGCAGCAGCATCAGGAACAGGTTGATAAAGTCGAGGTAGAGCGTCAGCGCCCCCATAATCGAATAGCGACGCAGATTCTCTTTATCTTCGACGTTAATACTCTCACCGATATTTTTCAGCTTCTGCGTGTCATAGGCGGTCAGCCCGACAAACACCACCACGCCAATGTAGGTCACCGCCCACATCAAGGCCGTGCTTTTCAGCCACAGATTCACCAGCGAGGCGAGGACGATCCCGATCAGCGCCATAAACAGCATGCTGCCCATACCACTGAGGTCACGTTTGGTCGTGTAGCCCCACAGGCTCATCGCACCGAACATCCCCGCGGTTACCACAAAAGTGCTGGCAATGGATGAGTAGGTGTAAACGAGGAAGATACTGGCCATGGTCAGGCCGGTCAGCGCCGAATAGAGCATAAAGATGCCGGTAGCGACCGCCCCGCTCAGCTTCTGCACCATCATCGACAGCAGCACAACCAGCCCCAGCTGCACGATTATCAGACCGAAGAAGGTAATGCGGTTGGCGAAGACCAGCTGCATCACCTCCGGCGTATTCGCGGCATACCAGGAAACAAACGCCGTCAGCAGCAGGCCACAGGTCATCCAGCCGTAAACCTGTGCCATATAGGTGGACAGGCCGGTGCTGGCGCGTTGAACAATCGAATCACTGGAACGTGGATATCTGTCCATGATGCTCCTCTCAAGGATAAGTGAAGAAAACCGTTAATCTGTTCTCAGTCTGGCACACACTCTCCCGTCTGTGCCAGTTGCCAGCCAGACAAAGTTGCCCCGTTGAGCAAGGGTTGAACCTGCTACTGACGCGTCAGGCAACTCTGATAGCGGCTGTTCACTCGCTGGGCAAACCACGCAGTGGTCAGATTACGAGTAATTTTCGGGCTTTCCAGCCTGATGCCCGGCAGCACGGCGCGCGGCAGTTTTTTTCCGGCATCTTTATCGGCCAGCGCGAAAATCGCCTGCCACAGATCGCTTTTGCCGAAGTCCGCATCGTCACCTTTTTCCAGCGCGCGACGGATCGCCCGGTCGCTGTAATCCAGGCGTTTTCCCAGCGTGCGTAGCGCTTTTTCCGTTGCGCCGGCGCTGTCCGAACCATAGTTAATCAGATCGCCATCCAGCGCCAGTTTGATGCCGCTCAGTCGCGATACCGCCGCCTGGAAAGCGGCGTTGCGGCTGGCGTACCAGCCCGCGTTGTAGTCGGCAAAGCGGTAAAGCGGGGCTGGATAATCGGCCGGATAGCCCAGCAGATGTTGGGTACCGAACCACACTCCGCCACGTCGGGTGAACACCTCTCGGCGGATAGATCCGTCCGGCGTATAGGGATAGCCGCGGGCGTGCGCTTCGGCAAAGGCGATACTGACCTGCATCGGACCACCGGTGTGGATTGGATTCAGATTGCCGAACAGCTTCTGCCCCATCGGTACCATATTGATAAAATCATCGAATATTGCGCTCAGCTCTTTCTCACTCTTCACATTATCGAGCCGGTTTGCATAGCTTTTACCGTTCGGGGAATCGATCATCAGCGCGGTGCGCACGAGGAAGGACGGGATGTGCAGCTGGCCCGCGCGGCGGTCAATTTCAGCCCAGGCAATTTTCGGTAGCCCCGCGACGGGCGCATCGGCGTTGAAGTTAGATTCCTGTCCGGCCACGGCGATCACCGAGCAAATATTGCTGGCGGTCGGCGGGATATTCAGGCCGTTAAGCGCCACGAAAATATCCCCGGCCCAGCCCTGGCGGTCGCTGACGCCCGCAGGCAGCAGGTGGGTGATTTGCGTTTTCACGTCGGCGGGGCGCGGTGCCCCGGCTTGTTTTGAGGTCGGGCTGCTACAGCCTGCCAGGATCAGCAGGGCCAGCAAAGAGAGGCGACTCAGAGCGCGATAAAGCATGGATATCCTTACGATTAGCCCGATTTATGCGCTCAGACTAGCGGTTGATGCACCGTAGATCCATCAGATAAAGCAGTTTTACTCCGCCTTTTGCTGCCAGCGCCCGGCGGCCTGTTTATCGCTTTCGCGGGATTCTACCCAGCGGTCGCCTTCGGCGGTGGCTTCGCGCTTCCAGAACGGCGCACGGGTTTTCAGGTAGTCCATAATGAACTCCGCGCCGTCAAAGGCAGCACCGCGATGCGCACCGCTGACGCCCACCAGTACGATTTCGTCACCTGGGAACAGCTCGCCGATGCGGTGGATCACCGTCACCCGCTGCATTGGCCAACGCCGACGCGCCTCGGCCACGATATCGGCCAGCGCTTTTTCGGTCATGCCCGGATAGTGCTCCAGAGTCAGCGCACTGACGTTATCACCGAGATTGTGATTGCGCACTTTGCCGGTAAAGGTGACCACCGCTCCGTCACTATCACAGGCGGAAAGCCAGGCATACTCTGCGGCCATATCGAAAGATTCGGCACTGACCCGGATTCGCGTTTCCATCTCAGCCTCCGGTTACGGGCGGGAAGAAGGCAACTTCATCCCCGGCTCGCAAAGGGTGCTGATGTGAAACTAGCGTCTGATTGACCGCCGCCAGCAGCTTACCGGACTCCAGCGCCAGCGCCCAGCGATCGCTGCGTTCGGCCAGCGCCGCGCGCAGGGATTCAACGTCCGCATACTCCGCAGGGAGCTCAATACGATCGGTGCCGACCAGTTCACGTACCTGAGCGAAGAAAAGAATATTAAGCATGAGACACCGCCTGAAAATCACCGGATTTACCGCCGCTTTTGCTCAGCAGGCGACATTGTTCGATGCTGATATCTTTCTGCACCGCTTTACACATGTCATAGATGGTCAGCGCGGCCACCGAGGCGGCGGTCAGCGCTTCCATTTCTACACCGGTTTTGCCGGTCAGGCGGCAGAGCGTTTCTATGCGCACCCGGTGATGATCTGGCTGCGCTTCAAGCGCGACTTCTACCTTGCTCAGCATCAGCGGATGGCACAGCGGGATCAGCTCCCAGGTGCGTTTTGCCGCCTGAATACCGGCGATGCGTGCGGTGGCAAACACGTCACCTTTATGATGGCTGCCGTCGATAATCATTTGCAGCGTTTCCGGGCGCATCACTACGAAGACTTCAGCGCGGGCTTCGCGCACGGTTTCCTGTTTGGTGGATACATCCACCATATGCGCCTCACCGGCGGCATTAATGTGGGTTAGCTGGGACATATCAAAGCTTCTTTACATGTGAAACGAAATTGCACGGACGCGTTCTGGCATCGAGCTGATCCTGAATGATGCGCTCCCAGGCCAGCTGGCAGGCGGACGTTGACCCCGGCACGGCGAGGATCAGCGTCTGGTTGGCGATACCGCCCACCGCCCGTGATTGCAGCGTTGAGGTACCGATATCTTCAAATGAAACCATGCGAAACAGCTCGCCGAAGCCTTCAATTTCGCGGTCAAACAGCGGCAGTAAGGCTTCCGGGGTGCTGTTTTTGCTGTTGAAACCGGTACCGCCATTAATCAGCACCACCTGCATATCCGTGCTGGCAATCCAGCTGGATACCACCGCACGAATGTGGTAGCGGTTATCCGGCACGATGGCGCGATCGAGCACCTGGTGCCCGGCTTCGCTCACCGCCTCTTTTAGCCACTCACCCGAGGTGTCGCTGGCCAATGTGTGTTTGTCCGACACGGTAAGAATCGCCACGTTGAGCGCGATGAACTCCGCTGTACCTTTACCCATAATCAAATCCTTAGATTAACCGCCGATAAACGAGAGGTTTTGCGTGATGCCGGTATTGCCCTGGTGCAGGAAATGCGTTTGCTTTTTATGGCTGAGACTGCTGGCGATACGCGCCTGTAGGGCGTCCTGCTGATCGTCATTCTCCAGCAGGTCGCGCAGCGGCACGCCGCCGTCACCGAACAGGCAAAGATGCAGCTTACCGACCGCCGAGACGCGTAGCCGGTTACAGCTGGCGCAGAAATCCTTCTCATAGGGCATGATCAGACCGATTTCCCCCAGATAATCGGGGTGATGGAAGACCTGAGCCGGGCCGTCGCTGCGCGCGCGCGCCTGCAGGACCCAGCCGTGCTCGAGCAGATACTGACGTATGGATTCACCGGAAACATGCTGCTGGCGAAACAGATCGCCGCCTTCACCGGTTTCCATCAGTTCAATAAAACGCAGTTGAATGGGACGCGTGCGAATCCAGCCGAGGAATGAATCGAGCTGGCGGTAGTTAACGTCACGCATCAGCACGCTGTTCACCTTCACCTTACTGAAACCGGCGTCAAAGGCGGCATCAATACCGCGCATCACCTCTTCAAATTTATCCTGACCGGTGATGGCAAGAAACTGACGGGGATCGAGGCTGTCTACGCTGACGTTAATCCCGGTCAACCCGGCATCGCGCCACCGGGCAACGTCGCGCTGAAGGCGATAACCATTGGTGGTGACGGCCAGCTGGCGGATGCCTTTGTTTTCGCGCACGGCGGCTATAATATCGGTGAAGTCACGACGCATTGAGGGTTCCCCACCGGTGAGACGCACTTTTTCAGTGCCGGCGGCGGCAAACGCCCGCGTCACGCGGCGGATTTCATCCAGCGAAAGGAAGCTTTTATTATTTTCGCCCTGCGGCCGATAGCCATCGGGGAGACAGTAGGTGCAACGAAAGTTGCATACGTCAGTGATCGACAAACGCAGGTAGTAAAAACTACGCGCGTAATTATCCGTGAAATTTAACACCAGCTACACCTTTCCAATGTCGGGAGATGCAGGCATTTCTTTCTGCACCCTGGCAACTCTGGGTTGCGGCCAGGACACCGTATCCGCTAAGGACTTAGGTATCAGGGCTAAGTGTGATTTACCGCTCATCGGTAAACCAAGTTGGTTAAAATTTTAACGCTAAAGCAGACTGGATTCCAGTACAAAGTTTCGGTGTATATTATGATACATAACGATTTTTCCGCATTTTCGCTGCCGGTTAGCGTAAAATGCTAAACATAATTATTCTTGTATCGTGATGAAAAAATTCTATGCGTAATCGCACATTAGCCGACCTCGATCGCGTGGTGGCTCTGGGTGGCGGGCACGGTCTGGGCCGTGTGATGTCCGCTCTTTCTCCTTTGGGTTCTCGCCTGACCGGCATTGTCACCACCACCGATAACGGTGGCTCTACCGGACGCATTCGCCGTTCGGAAGGCGGTATTGCCTGGGGCGATATGCGTAACTGCCTGAATCAGCTGATCGCTGAACCGAGTGTAGCATCCGCCATGTTTGAGTATCGTTTTGCCGGAAATGGCGAGCTGGCCGGGCATAATCTCGGCAATCTGATGCTGAAATCCCTCGATCACCTCAGCGTACGTCCGCTGGAAGCCATAAATCTTATCCGCAATTTGCTGAAGGTTGATGCATTTTTGATCCCGATGTCGGAGCAACCGGTAGACCTGGTGGCCGTCGATACAGAAGGGCATCTGGTATATGGCGAAACCGAAATCGATCAGATGATCCATCAGCCGCAGGAACTGAGGCTGTCGCCGGTGGTTAGCGCCACCCGCGAAGCCGTAGAGGCCGTTGCCGAAGCCGATCTGATCCTGATCGGCCCCGGCAGCTTTTACACCAGCCTGATGCCGGTACTGCTGCTGCCGGAACTGGCGCAGGCGCTGCGTCGCAGCCCGGCAACGATGGTGTTTATCGGCAATCTGGGCAAGGAACTCAGCCCGGCGGCGGCAAAACTGACCGTGGCCGATAAACTGGAGATTATGGAAAAAGCGATTGGCAAGCGGGTGATTGATGCACTGGTGGTCGGCCCGGTCAGCGATACCAGCCAGCTCAGCGACCGGGTAGTCGTGCAGGAACCGCTGGAGGCGAACGATATCCGCTATCGCCACGACCGCCAGCTGCTGCGCAATGCGCTGGAGCACGCCATCCAGGCGATGAACTAGCTAAACGGCAAACAGCCCCCGTTGTGTTCCCTGGTCGCCTGGCTCGGCGTCAACGTGCCCCGCAAGACTGTGCGCTGCGGGGCCGGATTCAG
Organism: Erwinia sp. GW821-FHT03D09; assembly: GCF_059420805.1. Classification (NCBI taxonomy): domain Bacteria; kingdom Pseudomonadati; phylum Pseudomonadota; class Gammaproteobacteria; order Enterobacterales; family Erwiniaceae; genus Erwinia; species Erwinia sp. GW821-FHT03D09. Next base: position 30,589 of record NZ_JBWKUK010000026.1, on the reverse strand, counting down.
GATAGTGAATCATCATTGCCATTCACCTCATTGCGGCGACTTTCCAATCTGTGAATGAGCGCCAGCCAATCAGCGCGACGTTGCTTACGAAGCGGCGATAAACAGCTCCCTCACCTGATGCAGCTTATCGCGCACCTCGGCGGCTTCCTCGAACTCAAGGTTCTGCGCGTGCTGCTGCATCAGTTCCTCCAGCTCGTGGATGCGTTTCTGCAGCCCCTGCGGGGACAGATCCACATAACCCGGATCGTCTTCCACAATGCTGCGGCCCTTCATGCTGCGCGGTTTGGCTTTGTTTTTCGCCAGCCCCTGCCCTAGTTCCAGAATATCGGCAATTTTCTTGTTCAGCGCCTGCGGCACGATGCCGTTTTCTTTGTTAAAGGCGTCCTGTTTCTCGCGGCGGCGCTCGGTTTCACCGATAGCGCGTTCCATCGACGGGGTAATCTTATCGCCGTACAGAATCGCTTTACCGTTGAGGTTACGCGCCGCACGGCCGATGGTCTGGATCAACGAACGTTCAGAACGCAGGAATCCCTCTTTGTCGGCATCGAGGATCGCTACCAGTGAGACTTCCGGCATATCCAGCCCCTCTCGCAGCAGGTTGATGCCCACCAGCACATCAAACTTGCCGAGGCGCAGGTCGCGGATGATTTCAACACGCTCAACGGTGTCGATGTCAGAGTGCAGATAACGCACCCGCTCGCCGTGCTCTTCCAGGTATTCGGTTAAATCTTCCGCCATGCGTTTGGTCAGCACCGTCACCAGCACACGTTCGTTAATCGCCACCCGCTGGCGAATCTCAGACAGCAGATCGTCAACCTGGGTACCGACGGGGCGCACTTCCACAATCGGGTCGAGCAGACCGGTTGGGCGAACCACCTGATCGATAACATCACCGCCGGATTTTTCCAGCTCGTAGTTGCCCGGCGTGGCGGAAACATAGATGGTCTGCGGGGCCAGCGCCGCAAACTCTTCAAACTTCAACGGACGGTTATCCAGCGCCGACGGCAGGCGGAAACCGTATTCCACCAGCGTCTCTTTTCGCGCCCGGTCCCCGCGATACATGCCGCCGATCTGCGGAATGGTGACGTGCGATTCATCAATCACCAGCAGGCCATCAGGAGGCAGATAGTCAAACAGCGTTGGCGGCGCTTCACCCGGACCGCGCCCGGAAAGATAGCGCGAGTAGTTTTCAATGCCTGAACAGTAGCCCAACTCGTTCATCATTTCGAGGTCAAACTGAGTGCGCTGACTGATGCGCTGTTCTTCCAGCAGTTTATTGTTGGCCAGCAGCACCTGACGGCGATCGGCCAGCTCCACTTTGATCTCTTCCATCGCCTGCAGAATACGCTCGCGCGGCGTCACATAGTGGGTTTTCGGATAGATGGTATAGCGCGGGATCACCGAGGTGATTTGCCCGGTCAGCGGGTCGAAAATCGACAGCCGTTCCACCTCTTCGTCAAACAGTTCAACCCGCAGCGCGTAGTCGTCGGACTCCGCCGGGAAAATATCGATGACCTCACCGCGCACGCGGAACGTACCGCGCTGGAAGGCCTGATCGTTACGGGTGTACTGTAGCTCTGCCAGACGCCGCAGGATCGCGCGCTGGTCAATCACCATGCCGCGCGTCAGGTGCAGCATCATCTTCAGATAGAGGTCGGGGTCGCCCAGGCCGTAAATCGCTGAGACCGACGCCACCACGATCACATCACGACGCTCCAGCAGCGCTTTCGTCGCCGACAGGCGCATCTGTTCAATATGCTCATTAACCGACGCATCCTTCTCGATAAAGGTGTCCGAGCTGGGGACGTAGGCTTCAGGCTGGTAATAATCGTAATAGGAGACAAAGTATTCCACCGCATTATCGGGGAAAAACTCCTTCATCTCGCCGTACAGCTGCGCCGCCAGGGTCTTATTGGGTGCCAGCACCATGGTTGGCCGGTTGAGATCGGCAATCACGTTGGCGACAGTAAACGTTTTTCCTGAACCCGTTACCCCAAGCAGCGTCTGGTGAGCCAGCCCGTCTTCCAGACCCTCTTCCAGACGACGGATCGCCTCAGGCTGATCGCCAGAGGGTTTAAAATCGGAGTTGAGTTTAAAGACTTTGCTCATTAGCAGGCTACCTGATGGAAATATGCACGAACCGGGTTCTAATTCTACTCCGCCATCGCTAATTTGCCAGTTAAAAATACTGGATAAATTAACAGTTAATTTGCATAATGCGAATCCGGAGGGCAAAGCCGCACTTTTGTGCGACAGTACGCAAACGACTGCGCACAAACTGTTACCGGGTTATCCCCATAACTTTTGTCATATTAACATTTGTCAAGCTCCGGCAGTTAAAAGCATGGCCGACTTTGACTCAAGAATTTCCGGCGCTTGATTTTAGTTAAATTGCTGATTTTAATAAAATTCAATAACAAGCCGAGTTTCGCGCCAATCAGAGCCAAAGCCGCGCCCGCTCTCGCTTTACGCAAGTTTTCACAATCTAATACACAAGGTTATCCACAGTAACAGTGGATAACTGATTACAGCGCTTGTAACGTCTGATGTGTATAAATCGTCCCCATCGCTCATAACCGCGGCTAAATATTTTTTTTTGTTTTTTTTTTCACACTTCAACGTTCTTTTTTGGATATGAAAACGTGGAATTCTGCATAGACAGCAGGAATTTTAAGCATCCCCGTCGTTCAGCTTTTAGCTCCCTCCTGCCATTTCACGCAGCAGCTGCACCACGCTTGATTAGCGGAGAGCACTACCGGGGTGCAGCATGCTGATTACCCGTGGAAATTGTTTAACGTTTCTGACAAATACAGCAGCAGAACTGAGGGTTCATTGAGTTTTTCATCGTTCTGAAGAGATGGCCCGTTAATTGCTTGTTAAACAGTTCGCCAGCTAAATCGCCCTGTAACACGGGTGCAATCGGATACTGTCTGGAGGAGAGTGCAAGATGCTGAGTTTACGTTCAATTAATCAATTTTATGGGCAAAACCATATTCTGTGGGATGTGGACCTCGATCTTCCCCCCGGCACCTGTACAGGAATCATTGGCCGCCCCGGAATGGGGAAGACCACGCTGGTTAACTGCATCATGGGACACCTGCCGATCAACAGCGGTTCGATGATTTGGCAGGAAGGCGATCTGCCACCGCAGGACCTGCTGCTACAGCCGGTGGAGCGGCGGGCTGCTCTCGGCATTGGCTATGTTCCACAGGGCAGGCAGATTTTTTCTCAGCTTAGCGTGGAAGAAAACCTGCAAATTGCGCTGCTGGCCGGGGCCGAACAGGAGCGCTACCGGGCTATTCCAAAGATGGTTTATGGCCTTTTTCCGGCACTCTATTCGCTACGCCAGCAGCGCAGTGGCGAACTGCCCCTCGACCAACAGCAGCATCTGGCGCTGGCCCGTGCGCTGGTACTGGAACCCAAGCTGCTGATTCTGGACGATCCCACTGAAGGGATGTCGCCGTGGCTGGAAGAGGAAATGGGCAATTTGATCTATCGGCTGAATCATGATTTCGGCATGACCATTTTGCTGCTGGAACAGCGCCTGTCGTTTATCCGTCGGGTGGCCGATTACTTCCTGCTGCTGCACCGCGGGCGAAACGTCGCCCACGGTAAAATGGCGCTGCTGGATGAAGGCGTGGTGAATACCTGGCTGACGGCCTGAGCTGCCAGGGGTGGCATCCCGGCGTTATTCCCGCGTATTCGCATCGGGGCGTCTGCCGCTATTATGGCAGCGATAGATACTGCGCCATCTGCGCCCTCTGCGCTTCATCGGGCAGATAAGGGATCTCCCCCAGCAGCGGCGAGGGCAGAAGCCGTCGTAGCGTCGCCGTATATTCAGCGTGGCGCTTGCCGACGGGCTGTACGCAGTTGGCAATCCAGCCCACCAGCGTCAATCCACTCGCCTTAATTGCCTGCGTGGTCAGCAGCGCATGATTGATGCAGCCCAGCTTAACCCCCACCACCAGGATCACCGGCAGCTGCTCCTGCTCCACCCAGTCGGCAAAGGTTTGATCTGCTGACAGCGGGGTAAACCAGCCTCCGGCACCCTCAGTCAATACCCAGTCAGCGTGCTGCGCTATCGACGACAGCCCGGCGGATAGCTGGCTGAAGGCGATAGGACGTTGCTCTTCCGCACTGACGATATGCGGTGAGGTGGGTTCGAGAAACGCCAGCGGATTGACCATCTCGTAGGGTAAATCCACGCTGGAAAACCGCTGCAGCAGCAGCGCATCCTCATTGCGCAACCCCTGAGCGGTCACTTCACAGCCTGACGCCACCGGCTTATAACCTGCACAGCGATATCCCGCCGCGCTGGCGGCCTGCAGCAGCGCGCAGCTGGCGGTCGTTTTGCCTATTTCCGTATCGGTTCCGGTAACAAACCAGCGTTTACTCACGTTCAATGACTCCTAAAATCAGTTTCCAGCTCAGCAGGCAGCCGCGCTCATCACGTTGCCATACCTGCTCAAGCTGCTGTAGTCGTTCACGGTTAAGAACATTGCATTCCCTACCGCGATGTAAATGGGTCACCCCGGTCCCTTTTAGCGAGCGTATCGCGCTAATGGCATCGGGGTAGGCCAGCGTCAACGTTAAACGGTGCAACTGTATATTCATGTCTGCCCCGGCCTGCGCGATTTCGTCGGCGGTAAGCTGGGGATTAAGGGGCACCCCGGCCCCCAGGGCTTCCCACGCGGCGGCCACCTCGTGCAGCGATCCGGCTTCGAGGGTTGAAAACAGCACCTGTCCCCCCGGGCGAGTCACCCGGTGCAGTTCGCTCAGCCCCTGGCGCAGATCGCTGCACCACTGCACGGCGAGGTTGCTCCAGCAGAGGTCGAAGCTGGCATCCGCGAACGGCAGCGCCTCGATATCTCCCAGCCGGTAGTGCGACGCTACCGCCAATGATTCCGCCTGACGCAGCATTTCTGCCGAGAGATCCAGCGCGGTAACCCGATGTCCATTCGCCTGCCAGCGCTGACTGAACCAGCCCGTACCGCAGCCCGCATCCAGTACCTGCATCGCGCCATCACATCTTGCCAGCATCATCAGCCGTTCACCGCACAGCCGCTGAAGTTCGGCATGCTGGTTATAGCCTGATGCAGCGCGGCCAAAAGCAACGGCAACCGCCTGTTTATCAACCGTCTGTAGCATGCAGCACCTCCAGCAGACGATCGATATCGTCCGGCAGATGCGCCGCGCTCAGCGTAATACGCAGCCGTGCGGTGCCGGGTGGTACGGTCGGCGGCCGAATCGCGCTCACCCAGCATCCCTGCTGCCGTAGCCGCGCAGCCAGTTCCACGGCGGCCCCTTCCTCGCCCACTAACAGCGGCTGAATCGCACTGTCGGAATTCATCATCTGCCAGCGCAGACCAGCGGCTCCGGCGCGAAAGCGGGCGATATTCTGTCGCAGGCGCTGGCGCAGTTCGTCACCCTGCTGCACGCAGCGCAGCGCCTCCTGCAGTGCACAGACCTGAGCGGGCGGCATGGCGGTGCTGTAAATCAGATGGCGGGCAAACTGCAGCATAAATTCGGCGGTGTCGTCATCGCACAGCAGCGCCGCGCCGCTGACACCGAACGCTTTACCAAAAGTAATGATTTGCAGATTGGGCTTAACGTCCTGCTGCCAGCAGCTGCCCCGCCCCTGTTCACCGCAGACGCCAATACCGTGCGCATCATCCACCAGCAGCCAGGCGTTATGCTGCTGCGCCAGCTGATGCAGCGCCGCCAGCGGCGCGCTGTCGCCATCCATGCTGAAAATCCCTTCCGTGACCACCAGTGTTTCACCGCTGCACGGACCCGCCAGCCTGGCGGCCAGCGCCTGGGGCTGGTTATGGGCAAAGCGGCGCAGCGTCGCCGGGCTGTGGCTGGCGGCCTCTAACAGCGAAGCGTGGCTGAGTTTGTCGGCCAGGATGCGATCGTCTTTGCCTGCCAGCACCGTGATAACCGCCTGATTGGCGGCAAAACCCGAGATAAACAGCAGCGCACGAGGGTAGCCCAGCCAGTCGGCCAGCTGCTGCTCCAGATCCACCTGAGGAGTACGAAATCCGGTGATGTGAGCCGAGCCGCCTGCGCCAACGCCATAGCGCGCCGCGCCCTGCTGCCAGGCGTTCACAATGCGCGGATGATGGCTCAGCCCAAGGTAATCGTTGGCAGAAAAATTAAGGTAGCCCGACCCTGCTATGCTCAGGCTGCGGGCATCGGCCTGCTGGCAGACCGTGCGCTGGCGGTACTGACCGGTTTGGCTGCGCTGCTCCAGCGACTGCTTAACGCGTTGCGACCAGCTCATTACAGGGCCGCGTTGTAGAACTGTTCGGTGTCAGCAGTCATCAGCTGTGCGGCAAGCGCCTGCTGCTGTTCATGATCCCCGGCATGGGTTGCGGTATGCTGCGGATTCAGACCAAGTTTACGGAACAGGAGCAGATCCTTATCCTCCTCCGGGTTCGGGGTGGTCAGCAGCTTGCAGCCGTAGAAAATCGAGTTAGCGCCGGCCATAAAGCACATCGCCTGGGTCTGCTCGCTCATCTGCTCGCGCCCGGCAGACAGACGCACGTGGGAACGCGGCATCATAATTCTCGCCACCGCGATAGTGCGGATAAAATCAAACGGGTCAACGTCCTCGTTATCCGCCAGCGGCGTGCCCTTAACTTTCACCAGCATATTGATCGGCACGCTTTCCGGCGGCGTCGGCAGGTTCGCCAGCTGTACCAGCAGCCCGGCACGATCGCTGACCGTTTCGCCCAGTCCAACGATGCCTCCGGAGCAGACTTTAATCCCGGCATCGCGCACCTTGCCGAGGGTGTCCAGGCGTTCCTGATAGCTGCGGGTAGTGATGATGCTGCCGTAAAATTCCGGCGAGGTGTCGAGGTTGTGATTGTAGAAATCCAGCCCGGCGGAGGCCAGCCGCTGCGCCTGCTGCTCGCTCAGCGTACCGAGGGTCATACAGGTTTCCAGTCCCATTGCCTTCACGCCCTGCACCATTTGCTCCAGATACGGCATATCGCGCTCGTGCGGATTTTTCCACGCCGCTCCCATGCAGAAGCGACCGGAGCCGGCAGCTTTCGCCTTGCGTGCGGAGTTCAGCACCTCCTCCACTTCCATCAGCCGTTCCGACTCCAGCCCGGTTTTATAGCGCGCGCTTTGCGGGCAGTATTTGCAGTCCTCCGGACAGGCTCCGGTTTTGATCGACAGCAGCGTGCTGACCTGCACCTGACGCGGGTCAAAATGCTGGCGGTGGATCTGCTGCGCTTCAAACATCAGTTCGATAAACGGCTTATCAAACAGCGCCTGCGTCTGTGAAAGGGTCCAACGTTTTGCCATTGCTTGCTCCAAAAAAGTCTGTCAATTGTCTTCACGGCCTGGTTATACTTGTAAACTAAATTTTTTATTTTTGGTTTACAAGTGATTTATGACCCCAGCCGATCTTGCTTTTGACCGTGACCATATCTGGCATCCCTATACCTCAATGCGCGATCCGCTGCCCTGCTATCCGGTCGTCACCGCGCAGGAATGTCGCTTACAGCTGGCCGATGGTCGGCAGCTGGTTGACGGCATGTCGTCATGGTGGGCAGCGGTTCACGGCTACAACCATCCGCGCCTGAATCAGGCATTACAAAACCAGATGGCGCAGATGTCGCACGTGATGTTCGGCGGCATCACGCATCCGTCGGCGGTAGCGCTGTGCCGTCGGCTGGTCGCCATCACCCCCGCGCCGCTGGAATGCGTGTTCCTGGCGGATTCCGGTTCGGTGGCGGTTGAGGTGGCAATGAAGATGGCTCTGCAGTTCTGGCAGGCGCGCGGTGAAAAACGCCAGCGCTTTCTGACCCTGCGCAACGGCTATCACGGCGATACCTTTGCGGCGATGTCGGTGTGCGATCCGCAGAACTCGATGCACAACCTGTATCAGGGCTATCTGCCCGAGCATCTGTTCGCCCCTGCCCCGGAGTGCCGTTTTGACGATGTGTGGCAGGAAAGCGATGCCGATGCGCTGGAGCAGCTGATCGTCAGCCATCATCGACAGCTGGCTGCGGTGATCCTTGAACCGATTGTGCAGGGCGCAGGCGGGATGCGTTTCTATCACCCGCGCTATCTGCAACGGGTACGCGAACTCTGCGATCGCTATCAGCTGCTGCTGATCGCCGATGAGATTGCCACCGGTTTTGGCCGCACCGGCAGGCTGTTTGCCTGCGAACACGCGGGGATCGTACCGGATATTCTCTGCGTCGGTAAAGCTCTGACCGGCGGCACGATGACGCTTTCCGCCACGCTGACCACCCGGCAGGTGGCGGATACCATCAGCAACGGCGCGGCGGGCTGCTTTATGCATGGCCCGACATTTATGGCCAACCCGCTGGCCTGTGCGGTGGCGGACGAGTCCCTGGCAATACTGGAAGAGAACCACTGGCCCGAACAGGTCGCGGCGATTGAAGCACAGCTGCGCGAGGCGCTGATGCCGTTAAAAGCCGCCGCCGAAGTTACCGACGTGCGGGTGCTGGGCGCGATTGGCGTGGTGGAAACCCGCCGACCGGTGGACGTGGCCGCCATTCAGCGGTTCTTTGTGGAAAGCGGTGTGTGGATACGTCCGTTTGGTCGCCTGATTTATCTGATGCCACCCTACATCATTTCCCGCGACGAGCTGGAAACGCTGACCGCGGCTGTTGCTACCGCCGTGGATAATTCGCAGCTGTTTAAGGCTACCTGAAGGCACGCAGCGCGAGGCAGCCGCAGGCCGTATGCACTACGCTTTTAGCATTGTGTGTGCGGCACTGAAGCCGGGCACAAGATACCGGAGGTTCTTTTATGACACAAGATAAGCAAACCAACCGTCGCATCCTGCTGGCTTCACGCCCGCACGGCGCACCGACGGAAAACAATTTCCGTCTGGAAGCCCAGCACGTCCCTGCCCCCAAATCCGGCCAGGTGCTGCTGCGCACCGTTTGGCTGTCACTCGACCCGTATATGCGCGGACGGATGAGCGATGCGCCCTCCTACGTTGCCCCCGTTGGGCTGGGCGAAGTGATGTGCGGCGGCACCGTCTCGGTTGTCGAACAGTCTGAACATGCCGACTACGCCGTCGGTGACTGGGTGGTCAGCAACAGCGGCTGGCAGGATTTTTCCCTGTCCGACGGTCGCGATTTATTTAAACTCAGCGGCCCGGTACTGAAGCATCCTTCCTACGCCTTAGGGATTCTGGGCATGCCCGGCTTCACCGCCTATATGGGACTGCTGGATATCGGTAACCCGCAGCCGGGGGAAACCGTGGTCGTGGCCGCGGCAACCGGCGCGGTGGGTTCACTGGTGGGCCAGATTGCCAAACTGAAAGGCTGCCACGTGGTCGGTATTGCTGGCGGTGCCGAAAAATGTCGCTATGCCGAACAGGTGCTGGGCTTCGACCGCTGCCTGGATCATCGTGACGACAATCTGGCGCAACAGCTCAGCCGCCACTGCGCAGAGGGGATCGACGTCTATTTTGAAAGTGTGGGAGGCAAAGTATTTAACACCGTGCTGCCGCTGATGAATACCAAAGGCCGTATTCCCGTCTGCGGTCTGATTGCCGATTACAATAGCACTGACCTGCCCGCCGGCCCGGACCGCCTGCCGCTGCTGCAAAGCGCTATCCTGCGTAAGCGCCTTCGCGTGCAGGGCTTTATCATCAATCAGGATTACGGCCATCGCTTTGACGAATTCTTCCGCCAGATGAGCCATTGGGTAGCGGAGGATCGTCTGGTATTCCGCGAAGATGTGGTGGACGGCCTGGATAACGCACCGGAAACGCTGATTGGCCTGCTGGAGGGGAAAAACTTCGGCAAGGTGGTGGTTCGGGTGGCGGGCGATACACCAGCGTAAACGCGGCAAAGGCCATCATCCTTGTTTGCGATGCAGTAAAGAGCCCTGGTACAGATATCCAGGCAACGCGGTTTCATCGCTCATAAAGATGACGTCGTGATGAGCTGCAGAACCCGGCGGCAGTCCATGTGCAGCACGCTGGTGCCGCCGCCGCCCCAGATGTGATACCTTTTCGGCGTTGGCTGCGCAGGCAGCCGGGATGACCTTTGCCGCCGCAGAGCGGCTGAAAATGGCTGACATCTTCACTGACAGGAGAAGGAATGAAACTGTTTAGCACGAGTTTTAACGATGGCGATAAGCTGCCGGAGCGCCAGGTATTAAATGCCATGGGCTACCAGGGCGAGAACCTGTCGCCGCATCTGGCGTGGGATGAGGTTCCGGCCGGAACCAAAAGCTTTGTGGTGACCTGCTACGATCCCGATGCGCCGACCGGCTCCGGCTGGTGGCACTGGGTGGTGGCAAACCTGCCGGCGGATACCCGTGAACTGCCGGAAGGCGCCGGTTCCGGCGTCGCCGAATTGCCTGCCGGATCGCTGGAAACCCGCACCGACTTCGGTACCGCCGGTTACGGCGGCGCGGCACCGCCGAAAGGTGAACATCACCGCTACATCTTCACCATTCACGCACTGGACGTGGAGAAGCTGGACGTGGATGAGAACGCCAGCGCGGCAATGGTCGGTTTTAACGTGCATTTCCACACGCTGGGCAGCGCGGCAATTACCGCTATTTACACCTGATCTGCGCTTAGAAATGGCTATCGCGCAGGGTCTGATTCTGCGCGACCGCAAGATTTCGACGTTACGCGGCCATTTTTCAAATCTGGCAGTCGTCGCGCATAAAAAAAGGCAATCTTCGGATTGCCTTTTTCATTATCTTTCAGCGGACTATCAAAGCGAGCTAATCGTCACCCACATCGGTCCCTGACCTACCGCATAGCGTGCCAGCTCCTGCAGCAGACCATTATCACCGGCAATTTTGTACACCGCGATATGGTGCGATTTCTGACCTGCAGCAATCAGATACTGCCCGGTGCTGTCGATATTAAAGCCGCGCGGCTGGGTTTCCGTCTGCTGGTAGCCTTCAATCGCCAGCGTAGTGCCATCATTGCTGATGCTGAACACGGTAATAATGCTGGCGGTGCGGTCGCAGCTGTAGAGGAAGCGCCCATCCGGGGTGATGTGAATATCCGCCGCCCAGCGCGTGTCGCTGAAGCCTTCCGGCATCATATCCAGACTTTGCACTTTCTCGACTTTGTCACCCAGAGCCCAGACGTCTACGCTGCTGTCCAGTTCGTTGACGCAGTAGGCAAACTTCTGATTCGGATGGAACACCATATGGCGCGGGCCGGCACCGGTGGTGGTATTCACCTCAGCCTGCGCACGCGGGGTCAGTTCACCGTTCTGCGCCAGTTCAAACAGCGCGATACGGTCCTGCTTCAGCGCCGGGATAAACAGGGTCTGGTTACCGAGGTCGATATTCGCCGAGTGGCAGCCGCCCAGGCCTTTAATAACCTGAGCAGGTTCGCCAGGCAGGCCGTTATCGCCGATTGGGCTGACGCTGACGCAGGCATCGTTGTAGGAACCGACAAAGATAAAGCGCCCTTCGCGGTCGGTGGAAATGTGGGTCGGACTGCCCGGCAGTGATGCGTGCCCCGCTTCTTTCAGTTTGCCTTCACTGTCGATTTTATACGCCAGCACGCGGAAGTCCGGACGGGCGCCCACATACAGGAACGTTTTGTCCGGGCTGACCACCATTGGCTGAACCTGGCCCGGCGCATCGACAACCTGCAACAGCGTCAGCGCGCCATCCTCATTCAGCTGCCAGACGTGGATCTGCTGGCTCTCAGGACTGGCGGTATAAACAACGTGTTTCATGAATGCTCCTTGTTAAGTCTTCGGGGTCGTAACCATTGATTGCGTTCGTCGGTTTTGTGGCCGGCGTCACAGGGTGTACACTCTTTTACTCACATTTAGCCACGGAAACGCATATGAGCTATCGCATCATCGCCCTTGATCTGGACGGCACGCTTTTAACGCCAAATAAAACCATTCTTCCCGAGTCGCTGGAAGCGCTGGCTAAAGCGCGCCAGGCCGGGGTAAAAGTGTTGATCGTTACCGGTCGTCATCATGTTGCTATCCATCCTTTTTATCAGGCACTGGCGCTGGATACACCTGCAATCTGCTGTAACGGCACCTATTTGTATGATTACCAGGCGAAAAAAGTCTTACATTCCGATCCGTTGCCAAAAGATCAGGCGCAGCGCGTGATTGAAATGCTCGACGCCGCCGCGATTCACGGCCTGCTGTATGTGGATGATGCCATGCTGTACCAGGCCGAAACCGGCCACGTGACTCGCACCATTAACTGGGGTCTGACCCTGCCGGAATTCCAGCGCCCGACGTTCCTGCATGTCGATAGCCTGGCGGCTGCGGCGCAGAGCGCACGGTCGATCTGGAAGTTTGCCGTTTCTCACCAGGACAGGGCGGAACTGCAGCGCTTCGCGCAGAAGGTTGAGGATGAACTCGGCCTGGCCTGCGAATGGTCATGGCACGATCAGGTCGATATTGCCAGAGCGGGTAACAGCAAAGGCAAACGCCTGGCCGAATGGGTGGCCGCAGAGGGCTATCAGATGAGCGACGTGCTGGCCTTTGGTGATAACTACAACGACCTGAGCATGCTGGAAACCGTAGGCCTGGGCGTGGCAATGGGCAACGCTGACGAAGCGATTAAAGCCCGTGCCGGGCGCGTGATCGGCACCAACCTTGAGCCGGGCATTGCGGAAATCATTTACCGCGAAATTCTGTAATCAGGGTGTGATCGACACGCTTTTGATCTGCGCGTAAAGCGCCATATCCGGCTTTATCGCTAACTCATCGCGAGCCCAGGGCGTAATACGCGCCCAAAGCTCGCTGTGACCGACCCGCAGCTTCACCTCAACCTGATGATCGATCTCCAGCAGCTCAACTACGACGGCAGGTATCACATTGCGAATGCTGCTGTTGACCGGTGGTTCCAGCACCAGCGAGACGTCCGCCGCATTAATGCGGATACGCATCGGAGTAGTTAGCGGCGCAGCAATGCGGCTGACCCAGATACGCTCCTCGCCCAGCGACAATGCGGTCATCTCGTAGTGCGGATGCTGCTCCAGCACCTGTACGCGCAGCACGCTGCTCTGCTCGGCGCGCGGCAGCCACGGGCGCATGGCGCTGCTTGCCCATACTTCTTCCAGCGGACCATTGGCGATAACCGATCCTTTATCCAGCACCAGCACGTTCTCAGCCAGGTGCAACAGCTCATCCAGGCTGTGGCTGACGTAAAGCATCGGGATATCAACTTCCTTCGCCAGCTTTTGCAGATAGGGCAGCAGCTCGCGCTTACGCGGCAGATCGAGAGAGGCCAGCGGTTCATCCATCAGCATGATCTCCGGTGCGGTCAGCAGTGCACGGCCGATGGCAACGCGCTGTTTTTCACCGCCGGAGAGTGACCACGGGAAACGGGACAGCAGCGGTTCGATGCCCAGCAGCTGAACCAGGCTGTCGAACTGCGGCCGCGCGCTCTTCGCCATGCCGTATTCCAGATTGCCCCGCACCCGGTAGTGCGGGAACAGGCGGGCGTCCTGGAAAACATAGCCCACGCGGCGTTTTTCCGGCGGCAGCCAGATACCTTTAGCGGTATCGCTGAGCACCCCGCCGTTGAGCACAATGCGGCCCTTCTGCGGTACTGTCAGACCACCAATGGCGTTAATCAGCGAGGTTTTCCCCGCACCGGACACGCCAAATACGGCGGTAATTCCCTTACCCGGCAGGCTGGTCTGAACGTTAAGCAGGCAGTTGCCAAGCTGCTGGCTGAAATCGAGTTCTAACATTAAAGACCTAAACGCTTACGACCCCAGCGGGTCAGCCATTCGGAGACAAGCAGAGAAAACAGCGCCAGCACGATAGCAATCACACACAGTCTGGCGGCAGCGCCTTCTGCACCCGGTGTTTCAATCAGCGTATACATGGCCGACGGCAGCGTACGTGTTTCACCCGGGATATTGGAAACAAAGGTGATGGTGGCGCCGAACTCGCCCAGCGAGCGGGCAAAAGCCAGCACCGTACCGACAATAATCCCCGGCAGGGTCAGCGGCAGCGTGATGGTCAGAAACACCCGCCAGCGCCCGGCACCCAACGTGCGGGCAGCCTGCTCCAGCCGGGTATCAACCGCTTCCAGCGCCAGGCGAATAGCACGCACCATCAGCGGGAAGGCAATCACCGCCGAAGCCAGCGCGGCACCGCGCCAGCTAAAGGCAAAGCTGAAGCCAAACCAGTTATACAGATATTCGCCAATCACCCCGCGCCGCCCAAAGCCCAGCAGCAGCAGATAGCCCACCACCACCGGCGGCAGCACCAGCGGCAGATGGATAATACTATCGAGAAGGGTTTTGCCTGGGAACTGACGGCGGACCAGCAGCCACGCCATCAGGATACCGAACGGCAGGCTGCATGCCACCGCCACCACAGAGACTTTCAGGCTGAGCGCCACCGCCTGCCATTCGGGATCGCTGAGGAACATCATGACTTAGGCGCAAACCCATACTGTTTGAAAATCGCTGCCGCCTGTGGCCCCTTCAGGTAGTCATAAAAGGCGCTGACGCTGGCGTTTTTATGATCTTTTACGATGGCCACCGGATATTCCACCGGCTTGTGGCTGTCCTCCGGGAAGGTGCCGACCACGGCCACTTTCTTGCTGACAACCGCATCAGAGCCGTAAACGATGCCGTACGGGGTTTCATCACGCTCGACCAGCGCCAGAGCGGCACGAACGCTGTTGCTGCGCGCCATCACCGGCGACAGCTGATCCCAGGCACCCAGTTTTTTCAGCGCTTCTTTGGCATAGATACCGGCCGGAACGTGGTCAGGATCGCCCACCGCCAGACGCTGGCCGTTCAGCAGCGTTTTCCAGTCGGTGGTTTTGCTGATATCCACTTTCTGCGCTTTGGCAGAGGCCGGCGCCACCAGCACCAGATCGTTGCCCAGCAGAGTAAAACGGCTGGATTCATCGATGGTTTTCTTCTCTGCGGCATAGTCCATCCACTGCTGGTCGGCAGAGATAAACAGATCGGCCGGAGCGCCCTGCTCAATCTGACGGGCCAGGGTAGAGGATGAAGCGAATGAGGAAACGATTTTGACATCTTTCCCCTTTTCATACTGGCTGGCGATGTCCTGCAGGGCGTTGGTCAGCGAGGCCGCAGCAAAAACGGTAATGTTATCCGCGGCAACCGCGTGGCCACTGATGCTCAGGGTGACGACCGCCGCGGTCAGCCAGGTATTCGTTTTTACAGACATGCACTTCTCCAGAGAGGTTCGTTATGTAGCTATTAATATAACGACAGCGCGGCCGAACGTCACAGAAAAATCGATGAAGAGGAACAGAACATTATTTGAGGTCAATTTCACAAAAGCGGATAGCGCGGAAAACAAACGCCCGGTAAACCGGGCGTAAGGGGGAAAACATTTTACTGGTGGTTTTTAGCCGGACGGTCGCGGTGCCCGATTTTAGAAATGACGTTAAAGACTTCACCCAATCCATAAATCAGACCAAGGATAATCGCCATCACAACCGGGACCATCAGGATCGCTACAGCCAGGCCTTTCAGTAATTCCAGCATGGAAGCCTCATTTCGCTGAATAAAAAAGTTATTGTACCGATAGAACACAGGATTGCACTGACCTTTTGTGCTTTCGTGCTGAATTTATTCCCCACGCATCCGCATCCCCTGCTGTTACAATCCGGCAATGAAATGATGAAAACAGGAGAGCAAAATGCAGGCCGAAATTGCCCTGATTCTGAAGTTACAGCAGCGGCTGTTTGCCGATCCGCGCCGCATTGAACTGCTGCGCCAGGTAAAGGAGAGCGGCTCGATCAGCCAGGGAGCGAAGCTGGCGGGGATCAGCTATAAAAGCGCCTGGGATGCGATTAACGAGATGAACCAGCTGGCCGACCGTACGCTGGTTGAGCGCGCCACCGGCGGTAAAGGCGGCGGCGGCGCTATCGTTACCCCTTATGGCGAGCGGCTGATCCAACTCTATGCACTGCTGGAACAGATTCAGCAGAAGGCATTTGATGTTTTACAGGACGATGCACCACTCGGCAGCTTGCTGGGCGCAATCGCACGTTTTTCACTGCAAACCAGCGCCCGAAACCAGCTGTACGGCACCGTCGTCAGCCGCGACAATCTGCCGGTACAGCAGCATGTTACGGTAAAGCTGGCCGACGGTGACACCCAAATAAAGGTCGCATTGACCGAGCAGAGCGCCAACCGCCTGCAGCTGGCTGAGGGCAAAGAGGTGCTGGTGTTGATTAAAGCACCGTGGATTGGCGTTACCCGGGGAAGCGTCAGCGCGGATAATCTGCTGGCGGGCCACATTAGCCAAATCGAACAGGGTGAAAGCCGCAGCGAAGTGCTGGTGACGCTCGGCAGCGGTGAAACGCTTTGCGCCACCGTTGAAAATCAGCTTATCGCCCAGCAAAAACTGCAGCCCGGCTCGGCCGTGACAGCATATTTTAATGCCGATCGCGTCATCATCGCGACGCTGCTCTGAATCATCGGGCAGAATTTGACATTGTACGACAGGAAGCCCCTAATAACCGTGTGATGCATAAAATGGAATGAATAATGTCAATATTGCAAATTACGCAAGGCATCTTTCGCCTGAGCGATACCCGAACTCTGAACCTGAACGATCTGACTTTACGCGCCGGTGAAAGCTGGGCGTTCGTCGGGGCCAACGGCAGCGGTAAGTCGTCGCTGACCCGCGCCCTTTCCGGTGAGCTACCCCCCTCTAAAGGCCAGGCGATCGGCGATTTCAGGCACCCCGTACGCCTGTCGCTGGAACAGCTGCAGAAGCTGGTGGCCGACGAATGGCAGCGTAATAACACCGACCTGCTCAGCCCCGGCGAAGAAGATACCGGACGTACGGCGGCTGAGATTATTCAGGATGAGGTGCGCGACCCGGCGCGCTGCCAGCAGCTGGCGGAGAAGTTTGGCATTACCTACCTGCTCGATCGCCGCTTCAAATACCTTTCCACCGGGGAAACCCGTAAAACCCTGCTATGCCAGGCGCTGATGGCGCAGCCCGACCTGCTGATCCTCGATGAGCCGTTTGACGGGCTGGATGTGGCTTCGCGCGCTAATCTCGCCAGCGTGCTGGGGGAACTGCAGCGGCCTGATTTCACCCTGGTGCTGGTGCTGAACCGCTTTGATGATATCCCCGACTTCATTCAGCAGGTGGGCGTGCTGGCGGAGTGTCATCTCAGCCATACCGGCCCGCGTAAAGCGATCCTTGCCGAGGCGCTGGTCGCCCAGCTGGCGCACAGTGAAAAACTTGACGGCATGACGCTGCCGGAACCCGACGACGCGGAAGCCATTCCGCAGCTGGCCGCTGACGCACCGTTGATCGTACTGCGCGACGGCGTTGTCTCCTATAACGATCGTCCGATTCTGCACCATCTCGACTGGCAGGTCGATCGCCAGCAGCACTGGCAGATCGTTGGCCCGAACGGAGCCGGTAAATCGACGCTGCTCAGCCTGATCACCGGCGATCATCCTCAGGGCTACAGCAACGATCTGACGCTGTTTGGCCGCCGTCGCGGCAGCGGCGAAACCATCTGGGATATCAAACAGCATATCGGCTACGTCAGCAGCAGCCTGCATCTTGATTATCGGGTCAGCAGCAGCGTGCGCAACGTGATTATCTCCGGCTATTTTGATTCGATAGGCATCTATCAGGCCGTCTCCGATCGTCAGCAGGCGCTGGCGAAACAGTGGCTGCATCTGCTGGGCATGGAAAAACAGGGCGATACGCCGTTCCACGATCTCTCCTGGGGCCAGCAGCGGCTGGTGCTTATCGCCCGCGCGCTGGTCAAACACCCGGCCCTGCTGATCCTCGATGAACCGCTACAGGGTCTGGACCCGATTAACCGCCTGCTGGTACGCCGCTTTGTCGATGTGCTGATTGGTGAAGGCCGCACCCAGCTGCTGTTTGTCTCCCACCATGCGGAAGACGCCCCGCAGTGCATTACCCATCGTCTGAGTTTTATTGCCGATGGCGATCGCTACGGATATTTGCAGGAAAGGCTGTAATTCTTACGCCGGGCGGGTTCGTTCGTGGACCTGCCCTGTTCTCCTCTCACTTCTGGTGGAACTCACCCGGCATTATTCTCTTAATACTCATTCGCACTCTCCCTTCCCGTTTCTGCATGACTTATCTCAAGCACGGACGCGGCTCTACCTCTTCACCCCATTGCGTTTTATCCAGGCTTACAGTGATCAGCACGTGGTTTAAATCACGCATTGTAATCGCTACCACTATTTCACTACCAAAATCTTACAGAAACTCATTAATGCGTTATGCTTAGCGACATTGACGTTTTTAAAGTTTGTGTAATCGATTCCATTTTTTCCATTTCGATCACGCTTTCCGCGCCGCGGCTGTGCTATTTTTTTATCAGATCTGACGCAGACAGAAGGTTATCAGGACTTAACATGCAAAAATTTAATCCGGTGGATCATCCACATCGTCGCTACAATCCGCTGTCCGATCAGTGGATTCTGGTTTCCCCGCATCGCGCCAAACGACCGTGGCAGGGCGCGCAGGAAACGCCCTCGCAGGATAAGCTGCCTGCGCACGATCCCGACTGTTTTCTCTGCCCGGGCAACACTCGGGTGACCGGTGATAAAAATCCCGATTACACCAGTACCTATGTCTTTACTAACGACTTTGCGGCGCTGATGACCGATACGCCGGATGCACCGGAAAGCGATGATTTACTGATGCGCTGTGAAAGCGCGCGCGGCACCAGCCGGGTGATCTGTTTTTCTCCCGATCACAGCAAAACCCTGCCTGAACTGACGCTGGACGGCCTGATTCAGGTGGTGAAAACCTGGCAGGAACAAACCGCCGAGCTGGGCCAAAACTATCCATGGGTACAGGTCTTTGAGAATAAAGGTGCGGCGATGGGCTGCTCCAACCCGCATCCGCACGGCCAGATTTGGGCCAACAGCTTTCTACCGAATGAAGCGAAGCGCGAGGACGATCTGCAGCGCGCGTGGTATGCCAAAAACGGATCGCCGATGCTGGTTGATTACTGCACCCGTGAACGGCAGGACGGCAGCCGTACGGTAGTGGAAACCGAGCACTGGCTGGTCGTGGTGCCGTGGTGGGCGGCGTGGCCGTTTGAAACCCTGCTGCTGCCGAAAGCCAGCGTGAAGCGCCTGACCGAACTCAGCGACGCCCAGCGCGACGATCTGGCGCTGGCAATGAAAAAGCTGACCAGCCGTTACGACAACCTGTTCCAGTGCTCCTTCCCCTACTCCATGGGCTGGCACGGTGCACCATTTAACGGCGACGACAACGAGCACTGGCAGCTGCACGCGCACTTCTATCCACCGCTGCTGCGTTCAGCAACGGTACGTAAATTTATGGTCGGCTACGAAATGCTGGCTGAAACTCAACGTGATTTAACGCCGGAACAGGCAGCCGAACATCTGCGTGCCGTCAGCGATATTCATTTCCGCGCAACCGGAGCATAACCATGACGTTAAAGACCACTACCCAACAGATTTTTAACGACGCTTTTGGCTACGCGGCAACCGATACAATCCAGGCGCCCGGCCGGGTGAATCTGATTGGCGAGCACACCGACTATAACGACGGTTTTGTGCTGCCCTGTGCGATTGATTACCAGACGGTAATCAGCTGCGCGAAGCGCGACGATCGTCAGGTACGGGTTGTTGCGGCTGATTACGACAGCCAGCAGGATGTTTTCTCCCTCGACCAGCCGATTGTTTCCCACCCGGACTATATGTGGGCCAACTACGTGCGCGGCGTGGTGAAACATTTGCAGCAGCGTCAGCCCAACTTCGGCGGCGCGGACCTGGTGATTAGCGGCAACGTGCCGCAGGGTGCAGGCTTAAGCTCCTCGGCCTCTCTGGAAGTGGCGGTAGGCACCGTGTTCAATCACCTTTACGGACTGGCTCTGGATGGCGCGACCATTGCTGTTAACGGTCAGGAAGCGGAAAACCAGTTTGTCGGCTGCAACTGCGGCATTATGGATCAGCTGATTTCGGCGCTGGGTGAGAAGGATCACGCCATGCTGCTGGACTGCCGTACGCTCGGCACCCGTCCGGTTCCGATGCCGGAAGATATCGCGGTCGTGATCATTAACTCCAACTTCCGCCGCAGCCTGGTCGGCAGCGAATACAATACCCGCCGCCAGCAGTGCGAAGAAGGTGCGGCCTTCTTCGGCCAGCCTTCCCTACGTGATGTAACCCTGACGCAGTTTAACGAGCGCCAGAACGAGCTGGACCCGCTGGTGGCGAAACGTGTACGCCACGTGCTGACGGAGAATGCCCGTACCCTGGAAGCGGCTGATGCGCTGGCCAACGGCGATCTGACCCGCATGGCGGTGCTGATGGCAGAATCCCACGCCTCAATGCGCGATGACTTTGAAATCACCGTACCGGCAATCGATCGGCTGGTGGATATCGTTAAAGCCGCGCTGGGTGAGAGCGGCGGCGTACGCATGACCGGCGGCGGCTTCGGCGGCTGCGTGGTGGCGCTGATGCCGCAGGATCGTGTTGCGGGCGTGAAGGCGGCCGTGGCGGAACAGTACGAGGCGCAGTCCGGTATCAAAGAGACATTTTACGTTTGCAAAGCCTCAGAAGGAGCCGGTCCATGCTAAAACCTGATTCTCACGCCCCGGACGGACAGCCGTGGCGGATCACCACCCTGCGCAACGGCAACGGCATGGTGGCCACATTTATGGACTGGGGCGCAACGTGGCTTTCCGCACGCGTGCCGATGCGCGACGGCAGCGTTCGTGAAGCGCTGCTGGGCTGCGCGACACCTTCCGACTACCTTCACCAGTCTGCCTATCTTGGTGCGACCGTTGGCCGCTACGCGAACCGTATCGCCCACTCGCAGCTGGTACTGAACGGTGAGGTTATTAAACTTAGCGCTAACCAGGGCGAACATCAGCTGCACGGCGGCCCGGAAGGCTTCAACCATCGTCGCTGGCAGATTGTCTGCCAGAGCGATAGCGAAGTGGAATACCGTCTTGATTCATCCGACGGCGATCAGGGCTTCCCGGGCGAACTGGTCGTCTCGCTGCGCTATCATCTGGATGAAGATAACACCCTGTCGATTAGCTATCAGGCGACGGTGGATAAACCCTGCCCGGTGAATCTGACTAATCATGCCTATTTCAATCTGGATGCGGAACACGGCGATGCGCGCCAGCATTGCCTGTTGCTGAACGCCGATTACTATCTGCCGGTGGATAGCGAAGGTATCCCCGCTGCGCCACTGAAAGCGGTAGAAGGAACCGGCTTTGATTTTCGTCAGGCGAAGAGCGTAGCCCAGGATTTCCTGAAGGATGCCGATCAGCAGCGGGTTAAAGGTTACGATCACGCCTACCTGTTAAATGACTCGCCGGAACCGGCCGCCGAGCTGTGGTCCGCCGACGGTCAGCTGCAGCTTAAAGTGTTTACCACAGCCCCGGCTTTGCAGCTTTACAGTGGGAATTACCTGGCGGGAACCCCGGCGCGCGAACAGGGGGTCTATAATGCCTTCCAGGGCATTGCTCTGGAGAGCGAGTTCCTGCCCGACTCGCCTAATCACCCTGAATGGCCGCAGCCGGACTGTTGGCTGGCGCCAGGTGAATCGTATCAGTCGGTGACGCGTTACCAGTTGATTGCAGTTTGATAAAGCGCATGAAAAACGCGCAACGCATGCGCGACGGGCTTACGCGCTGCGCCGATTTCAGCTATGGTAATGCACATTAAAATTGTCGCGCGCAGGCTCCGGCAGTTTACCGATTCCCATTATCATAGAAACGTAAAGTTATTAAGGAGTTAAGCTATGGCTGTAACTAAGCTGGTTCTGGTGCGTCACGGCGAAAGCCAGTGGAACAACGAAAACCGCTTTACCGGTTGGTACGACGTTGATCTGTCTGATAAAGGCCGCACCGAAGCTAAAGCAGCGGGTCAACTGCTGAAAAAAGAAGGCTTCACCTTCGATTTTGCTTACACCTCCGTGCTGAAACGTGCCATCCACACACTGTGGAACATTCTGGACGAAGTGGATCAGGTTTGGCTGCCTGTTGAGAAATCATGGCGTCTGAACGAGCGTCACTACGGTGCGCTGCAGGGCCTGGATAAAGCAGAAACCGCGAACAAATACGGTGACGAGCAGGTTAAGCAGTGGCGTCGTGGTTTTGCGGTGACGCCACCGGAACTGGATCGTGCCGATGAGCGTTTCCCTGGCCACGACCCGCGCTATGCGTCACTGACCGCAGAGCAGCTGCCAACCACCGAAAGCCTGGCGCTGACTATCGAACGCGTTCTGCCTTACTGGAACGAGTCTATTCTGCCGCGCATGAAAAGCGGCGAGAAAGTGATCATTGCTGCCCACGGTAACTCCCTGCGTGCGCTGGTGAAATACCTGGACAACATGAGCGAAGAAGAGATTCTGGAACTGAACATCCCAACCGGCGTGCCGTTGGTGTATGAGTTCGATGAAAACTTCAAGCCTGTCAAGCACTACTATCTGGGTGATGCTGACGAGATCGCAGCGAAAGCCGCAGCCGTAGCAAACCAGGGTAAAGCGAAGTAATTTTCTGCCGACAGGTAGGAGTTCGCTGAGTTAATCAAACCGCCGTCGTTGAGATGGCGGTTTTTTTCGCGTGCGATTTGGGGACAAGGCCGGTCGGAACGGCGACTTTGTCGCTGATGAAACCGTACCGGGTTCCCGGCCTCTCGGCCGGTCCTCGCTTCACGCGCTGTAATCAGAAAGCTAACTGGCCACGCCCGTCAGTTCAGGCAACGCCCACCGCATTGACCTTTACCCGCGACGCGCTTTCACCGCCGCCGCCAGCTGGCGCAGCACGGTCTCGGTATCTTCCCAGCCAATACAGCCGTCGGTCACGCTTTTACCGTAAACCAGCGGTTCACCGCTCTCCAGGCTCTGATTACCTTCTACCAGATGGCTCTCAATCATCACGCCAATAATCGCACGCTCGCCCGTGGCAATCTGCCCCGCCACATCGGTAGAGACATCCAGCTGCTTTTTAAACTGTTTACTGCTGTTAGCGTGGCTGAAATCAATCATCACCTGCGCCGGCAGACCTGCCTTCTCCAGGCCACTCTTCACTGCGCTGACATGATGAGCGCTGTAGTTTGGCTCTTTGCCGCCGCGCAGAATGATATGGCAATCCTGATTACCGCTGGTTTCGACAATCGCTGAATGACCGTACTTGGTCACCGACAGGAAGCAGTGTGGCGCACCGGCGGCACCAATAGCATCAATGGCGACTTTAATCGTGCCGTCGGTGCCGTTTTTGAAGCCAACCGGGCAGGAAAGGCCGGAAGAGAGTTCACGGTGAACCTGAGATTCCGTAGTGCGCGCACCAATAGCGCCCCAGCTCATCAGATCGCCGACGTACTGTGGGGTGATCATATCAAGGAATTCACCGGCAGCTGGCAGGCCGCTGTCGTTGATATCCACCAGCAGCTTACGCGCAATACGCAGGCCATCGTTGATTTGGAAACTGCCGTCCATATGGGGATCGTTAATCAGCCCTTTCCAGCCAACCGTGGTACGCGGTTTTTCAAAATAAACACGCATCACCACTTCCAGCGAATCGTTCAACTCTTCACGCAGCTTCAGCAGGCGTTCTGCATACTCTTTTGCCGCTGTCACATCGTGAATTGAACAGGGGCCGATCACCACCAGCAGGCGATCGTCCTGCTGCTGCAAAATCTGATGAATTGCCTGGCGAGCGCGGAATACTGTGTCAGCAGCCTTATCCGTGGCAGGGAATTTTTCAAACAGGGCAACAGGAGGTAATAATTCTTTTATCTCTTTGATTCTTAAGTCATCGTTCTGATAATTCATAATAGTTCCAGGTTAGTTCATTGCCGAACTGCACACCAGGCGCATCTGTTCCAATCTATCGCGAGTCCCCGGCCCTGTAAATCGCCTTTCCCTGACGTTTTTCAGGGTAAATTTGATTTTCTGCTCCTCTTTACTACAATTTTAAATGTTAATGTTCATAAAAATGTAATCGACACAATTAATGATTGCCATCCGTTATCTTTATAGAGATTTATTTCTCTTCAAAATATTCACTTTCAAACCGTTTAGCCGGTTTGGTCAATACTCAGAACTCAACGGAGCACAATGGTGAATAAGCTAGCGATTATCTTCCTCACTGCAGCCATGTCCCTGGGTAGCACAACGGCGATAGCCGCAGATACCAGCAGCAATAACGGTGCGGCTAACGCAGCAGCCGATGCCGGTGCAAAAGCGCCGGATGCGAAACAGAATCTTCAGCCTAACAATGTGGATAACAGTAAAATCAACACGGGCGATGCCAGCTCTGCGTACCAAAATTTGAGTGCCGAAGAAGTGCACAAGAATTCTCAGTGCAAAGACGGTAAATGCCCGGATATTGGCAAGAAAGTCGGTGATGAAGCCAACCATAAAACGGATGGCACTACGCAGTAACGCCGCGTTGTCGCTTTAGCACCGGGACAGGTGATCGACCCGGTGTTTTATTTTGCACGGCAGCTGCCTGCAAACCGTTGATGACTGAGTCATCAGACCGATGAGTAGAGACAGCACAATATAATTGTTGCAACGAATCCATTAGTATACTGGATCAAGCTTCTGTTAACTCAACCGGATATCTATGGCACACAGTCATTCTGCTGCGGATGGAAACCGTTCTCGCCTGTTGGCGGCCTTCCTTGTTACCGCAATCTATATGGTCGCTGAAGTGGTCGGCGGCCTGCTTTCCGGGTCGCTCGCCCTGCTGGCGGATGCCGGACATATGCTCACCGATGCCGCCGCGCTGCTGGTTGCGCTGATGGCGGTTCAGTTTGCCCAACGCCGGCCGGACAAGCGTCATACCTTCGGTATGCTGCGCTTAACGACACTCGCTGCGTTCGTCAATGCCCTCGCTTTGCTGGTGATTACCGTGCTGATTGTCTGGGAGGCGATCCAACGCTTTTCCCACCCTCAACCCGTTGCGGGCGGCATGATGCTGGTGATTGCCGTTGGCGGCCTGCTGGCCAATATCCTCTCATTCTGGCTGCTGCATCGCGGCAGCGGTGAAAAAAATCTCAACGTGCGGGCTGCGGCCTTGCACGTGCTGGGGGATTTGCTGGGTTCAGTGGGAGCGATTGCTGCTGCGCTGATTATTATGTTTACCGGCTGGACGCCAATTGACCCCATTCTCTCGGTACTGGTTTCGATGCTGGTTCTGCGCAGCGGCTGGATGTTGATTAAAGAGAGCACTCACGAGCTGCTGGAAGGTGCCCCTCAGCATATTGATGCCGACAAGCTGCAGCGAGCGCTGACGCTGAATTTTCCCGAGGTTCGCAACGTGCACCATGTTCATCTGTGGCAGGTGGGAGAGAAGCCGGTGATCACGCTGCATGTGCAGGTGATACCGCCGCGCGACCATGATGCGCTGTTGCAGCGAATACACCATTACCTGCATGAGAATTATCAGATCGAGCACGCAACGGTGCAGATGGAGTATCAGCGTTGCGACGGCGATGACTGCGATCTGCACTGGATTCAGGGCGAGAGTCACAGCCACCACGGCCATCATCATTAGTTAGCCAGTAGCCGTCAACTGCGGGAGCCGCTAATCAGGGGCTCTCGCAGTGCCGGACTAAACGCGCTGGCGCGCGCTTTTAATCCACAGCCAGGATCCGTTAAGCGCAATCACTGTCAGAATGGCATACTCCAGCGCCATCGCATAAACCCCCTGCCGCGCAAATATCATCACGCTGATGATATTAATCACCACCCACAGCAGCCAGTTCTCCACGTATTTCCGCGTCATCAGGATCATCGCGGCAATTGACAGCACCATCATGCAGGAATCCCAGAACGGGAAGGCATCTGGCTGAAGCTCAGGCATCACCACGTTCAATCCCATCCCCTGCATCAGCGCCACCGAAGTACGCGTCAGAAAGGCGAATACCGGGTCGATGTATACCGTCATCAGCGCAATCGCCAGTATGCAGATAACGCCACAGAGAAGCGCTTTTGGCAGCGGCATCCAGCGAATTTTCAACGCCTGTTGATTATCACTGGTCTGGCGACTCCAGGCGTACCAGCCGTAAATATTGGCCACGAAGAAAAACAGCTGTAGCAGCAGGCTGGCGTAAAGCTGGATCTGGAAAAAGATCGCGGCGAACAGCGTGACGTTTAGCAGGCCAAACGCATAGTTGACGATCTTTTCCAGGCTTGCCAGCCAGATGCAGAGCAAGCCCGCCAGCGTACCGATGGCTTCGATCCATGAAAGATCGTAACCACCACTGCCGAGAGGAATATGAACCAGAATATTTGAGGTACTGAAGAAATCCATATTAAGACCTTATCCTGAAGAGCGTCGGTCAGGCGTTACCCTTAACCTTAAGTTTGAGTTGTGCTGCAAAGGTTAGCATACGATTCAGCGGGATCAATGCGCCCTGGCGCAGCGCTTCATCAACGTGTATCTCGTGGGCACTGCCACCCTCCTCAAGACCATCGGCAATCGCTTTCAGTCCGTTCATTGCCATCCACGGGCAGTGCGCACAGCTGCGGCAGGTGGCGCCTTCACCGGCGGTGGGCGCTTCCAGCAGTTCTTTATCCGGGCACGCCTGCTGCATTTTGTAAAAAATGCCACGATCGGTGGCGACGATCATTTTCTTATGCGGCATGGTCTGCGCAGCCTGGATCAGCTGACTGGTCGATCCCACGGCATCGGCCAGATCGACGATTGCCTGTGGTGACTCAGGGTGCACCAGCACGGCGGCTTGCGGATAGAGCGCCTTCATTTGCTGTAGCGCCTGGGTTTTAAATTCGTCGTGGACGATGCAGGCTCCCTGCCAGCACAGCACATCGGCCCCACTTTTGCGCGTAACGTACTGGCCCAGATGGCGATCCGGTGCCCAGATAATTTTTTCTCCCAGGCTGTCGAGATGCTCGATCAGTTCAACGGCAATGCTGGAGGTCACGACCCAGTCAGAGCGGGCCTTAACGGCGGCAGAGGTATTGGCGTAAACCACGACCGTACGATCCGGGTGCGCATCGCAGAAGCGGCTGAACTCGTCGATCGGGCAGCCGAGATCCAGCGAGCACTCGGCCTGTAGCGTCGGCATCAGGATGGTTTTTTCCGGGCTGAGGATCTTGGCTGTTTCGCCCATAAAGCGTACGCCGGCGACCAGCAATGTCGAGGCAGGATGCTGGCTGCCGAAGCGAGCCATTTCCAGCGAGTCGGAAATACACCCGCCGGTCTCTTCCGCCAGCGACTGAATTTCCGGATCGGTGTAATAGTGGGCGACCATCACCGCATCCCGCTCTTTTAACAGGCGTTTTATCTTCTCGCGGTAAAACTGTTTCTCGTCGATGGACAGTTTTGCCGGTTTAGGCGGGAACGGATAGATGGCGTCTTCGGGATTAAACATCAGGCTCATAGTGCAACTCTCGTTTTTTCAACTTAACCGAAACGGCCCAGGAACCCGGTCCGGCGCCAACTCTTCGGCTGGTTTGTTTTATATGCTAAACACGGTAGCTGAAATATAGAGCAATGTCGCTGAGTTTTTAATTTTCACATCAGGATGTGATGACGATCGTTAAAGTGCCTCTTCCGGCCATAGCTGGCCACCGCCCTCAATGCGCAGCAGGAAGGCTTTGGTCTGCAGCCCCCCGGCAAAACCGGTCAGCTTGCCATTGGTGCCGATAACCCGGTGGCATGGCGCGATAATGGAAAGCGGATTACGTCCGTTGGCAGCACCCACCGCACGCACAGCCTTTGGATTGCCAATCTGACGTGCGATGTCGCCGTAGCTACGAGTCTCACCATAGGGAATGCTGACCAGCGCCGCCCAGACCTGTTTCTGAAACTCGGTGCCAACAAATTCCAGCGGCAGGGCAAATTCCCGCCGCTTGCCGGAAAAGTATTCCCACAGCTGGTGTTCCGCCTCCAACAGAATTGGATTCTCAGGCTGCTCAACCTGCGGCAGGAAACGCACGCATTTGGGGTCATCATTTTCCCACATCACGGCAACCAGCCCACGTTCAGAGGCGACCAGCTTCAGCTCGCCAACCGGCGACTGCATCATTTTGAAGTCATAACTCATGTGTTGCTTCCTCCATGTCTCAGTTCCCGATTGATTATCCGCTTTTTGTATGGCGGTACTAGCCGTTTTCGGACACCGGCATAAAATAGTGTGATGTCCGAATATGGCCAGCCAGGTATCTGCTCAGGCGCTAACCTGTGCCGACCGCTGTATAACAGGAGCCACTTATGATCGACCGGGACTCAGCTTACCTTGCCCTCACCTCTCGTGATGCGCGTTTTGATGGCGTTTTTTTCGTTGGCGTTACGTCAACGGGGATTTACTGCCGCCCGATCTGTCCGGTGAAAGCGCCTCAAGCGGCCAACTGCCTGTTTTTTGCAAACGCTGAAGCCGCTGAGAAATCGGGTTTTCGCCCCTGTCTGCGCTGCCGGCCTGAGCTGGCACCGGGCAACGCGCCGGTTGATCACGGCCAGCGGGTAGCAGAGCGGCTGATGCAGCAAATTGATGAAGGGCTGATTGAGCAGGTAGAAAGCCTTGAAGAAATTGCAGCGCGTTTCGATCTCAGTCTGCGGCAGCTACGGCGGATCGTGCAGAAAGAACTCGGTGTTTCGCCACAGGAGCTGCGTCAGACACGCCGGTTGCTGCTGGCAAAGCAGCTGCTTAGCGAAACACGGCTTCCGGTTACGGAAATTGCCTTTGCCAGCGGTTTCTCCAGCCTGCGGCGCTTTAATGATGCCTTCAGCAGTCAGTACCGCATGCCGCCCAGCCGTCTGAGAAAAGAGAGCACGGAAAAAGACTCTGACATGAATAGCAGCGATACCTCGATGCTTCAGTTAGGGTATCGTCCGCCGTACGACTGGCAGGCGATGCTGGATTTCCTGCGCGTTCGCGCTCTGCAAGGGGTGGAATATGTCGATGCGGAGAGCTACAGCCGGACGGTCAGGCTGAGGCAGCACTGCGGCTGGATTCAGGTTCGCCAGAAGACGGCAAAGAATATGCTGCAGGTGGAGTTCAGCCACTCACTTATCCCCGTGTTGCCCGCCCTGCTGCGCCGCCTGAGAAATCTGTTTGACCTGAGTGCGCGACCGGATTTAATTGCCGCGCATCTGGGGCAGGACCCGCTGCTGCAGCCTTCTTTACAGGCTTATCCGGGACTGCGTGTGCCCGGTGCTTTCGATGGCTTCGAGATGGCAGTGCGAGCGATTCTTGGGCAACAGATCACCGTTAAAGCAGCAGCGACGCTGGGTGGACGTTTTGCGACGGCTTTTGGTGATCCCTTTGACTGCCCACTGCCGCAGCTGACGCATCTGTCGCCGTTGGCTGAACGGGTTGCTCAATGCAGTATTGATGATATCGCCAGCCTCGGAATCGTCAGTGCCCGCACCCGCTGCATTCTGGCGCTCGCTGCCGCCTGCTCACAGGGTACGCTGATGCTGGATGCGGTAAGCCAGCCCGATAAAACCGTGACTCAGCTGCTGGCGCTACCGGGAATTGGCGAGTGGACCGCGCAGTACCTGGCGATGCGCGCGCTACGCTGGCCTGACGCGTTTCCTGCAGGCGATATCGTTGTGCGTAATAACCTGGGGAGGATTGATGCGAAAGAGGCGGAGAAACGCTCTCAGGCGTGGCGCCCGTGGCGGAGCTATGCGGTAATGCATATCTGGAAGAGCCTGGGCTAATCTGATTCGAACCCTGCCCTAATCGCAGATAGCAAAAAGGCGCCTTTAGGGCGCCTTTTTACATTGGTGGGTCGTGCAGGATGATTTCGCCCTACGGGCCGTTGCTATCGCAACGTTGTCTCGCTTTCGCTCGACTCGAACCTTTTTCGGTTCTCATCCTTCACGATTTATATCGTGCATCACCTGAAGTGATGGTGGGTCGTGCAGGATGACTTCGCCCTACGGGCCGTTGCTATCGCAACGTTGTCTCGCTTTCGCTCGACTCGAACCTTTTTCGGTTCTCATCCTTC